>NZ_NWMQ01000014.1:0-83561 GCF_002901215.1 Paracoccus sp. SY
CTATGAGGCGCTGAAGGGCGGCCAGACCGATGTGTTCCTGGGCAACTGGATGCCCGCGCAGCAGAAGTTCCGCGACGACCTGGATGCGGCAGGCACCATCGACGTGCTGGCGCAGAACCTGGAAGGCGCCAAGTTCACCCTGGCCGTCAACAAGGCCGGCGCCGATGCGGGGGTCAAGGATTTCGCCGATCTGGATGCGCAAAAGGACGCCTTCGGCGGCAAGATCTATGGCATCGAACCTGGCGCGCCCGCGAACCAGTCGATCCAGTCGATGATCGACGCGGACGAATTCGGCTTGGGCGACTGGGAACTGGTGGAATCCGGTGAACAGGCGATGCTGGCGCAGGTCACGCGCAGCGGCGACAGCCCCGTGGTGTTCCTGGCCTGGGCGCCGCATCCGATGAACGAAGCCATCGACATCACCTATCTGTCGGGCGGCGATGCGCAGTTCGGGCCGGACTTCGGCGGGGCCACCGTCCATACCCTGGCGCGCAAGGAATGGGTCGCGGCCTGCCCCAATGCCGCCAAGCTGTTCAGCCAGTTGGTCTTCGACGTGCCGATGGAAAACGTCCTGATGGGCAAGATCCTGGACGACGGCATGGACGCCAGGGACGCCGCAAGGGAATGGCTGGCCGAGAACCCCGAGGCTGCGGACGCATGGTTGGAGGGCGTGACCACGCTGGACGGCCAGCCGGGCGCGGATGCGGTGAAGGCGGCAATTGCCGGATAAGACCGTGAAGCCGAATATCCTGATCCTGATGGTGGACCAGCTGTCGGGGGTGCTTTTCCCCGACGGCCCGGCGCCTTTCCTGCATACGCCCAACCTGAAGCGTCTGGCCGAACGGTCCACGCGTTTCGCCAACACCTATACCGGCAGCCCGCTTTGCGCACCCGCGCGCGCCAGCTTCATGTCGGGGCAGTTGCCGCGGCGGACGCGGGTCTATGACAATGCGGCGGAATTCGCGTCAGACATCCCGACCTATGCCCATCACCTGCGGCGGGGCGGATACCAGACCAGCCTGTCGGGCAAGATGCATTTCGTGGGCCCCGACCAGCTTCACGGCTTCGAGGAACGGCTGACCACCGACATCTATCCCGCCGATTTCGGCTGGACCCCCGATTACCGCCGCCCTGGCGAACGGATCGACTGGTGGTATCACAACCTGGGTTCCGTCACGGGCGCAGGGGTGGCCGAGATCACCAACCAGTATGAATACGACGACGAGGTGGCCTTCAACGCCTGCCGCAAGCTTTACGACCTGTCGCGGGGCAAGGACGACCGGCCCTGGTGCCTGACGGTCAGCTTCACCCATCCCCATGACCCCTTCGTCGCGCGCCGCAAATACTGGGACCTGTACGAGGGCATCCCGGAACTGGAACCGCCTGCGGCCATCGCCTATGACGACATGGACCCGCATTCGCGTCGCCTGATGGATGCCTGCGACTGGCGCGCCTTTGACATCACGGACGATCATGTTCGCCGGGCGCGGCAAGGCTATTTCGCCAATATCACCTATGTGGACGAAAAGATCGGCGAGATCCTGGACGTGCTGGACCGCACCCGGCAGGAGGCCATCGTCCTGTTCCTGTCCGACCACGGAGAGATGCTGGGCGAACGCGGCATGTGGTTCAAGATGAACTTCTTCGAACCGTCCAGCCGCGTGCCGCTGATGATTTCGGCCCCCGGCATGGCGCCGGGGCGTGTGGACCAGCCGGTCAGCACCATCGACGTCCTGCCGACGCTTTGCGACCTGGCGGGGCTGTCGATGGACGAGATCGCGCCCTGGACGGATGGTCATTCGCTGGCCCGCGGCGCAGAGCGGGGGCCGGTGCCGATGGAATATGCGGCCGAGGGCAGCGTGGCGCCGATGGTGGCGATCCGCGACGGACGGTGGAAATACATCGCCTGCGCGGCTGACCCCGAGATGCTGTTCGACCTGGAAACCGACCCCGAGGAACGCGACAACGTCGCGGGCGATCCCGGCCATGCGGTGCCCCTGGCCCATCTGCGCGTCCTGGCGATGCAGCAATGGGATCTGGACGCCTATGACGCCGAGGTGCGCCAGTCCCAGGCCCGCCGCTGGATCGTCTATGAGGCGCTGCGCAACGGGGCCTATTACCCTTGGGACCATCAGCCGCTGCAACTGGCCTCGGAACGCTACATGCGCAACCACATGGACCTGAACGTGCTGGAGGAAAGCCAGCGCTTCCCGCGGGGGGAATAGCAAAAGGGCCGGTCATCCCGGCCCTTCCTTCGTCACGCGCCCTGCTGGGCGTCGTTCTTTTCGCCGCGGTTCTGCATGAACTGGTCGAATTCGGCCTTGTCCTTGGCCTCGCGCAGCTTTTCGAGGAAGTCCACGAATTCGCGGTGCTCGTCCTCAAGGCGTTTCAGCGTTTCCTCGCGATAGGCGTCAAAGGCGCTGTTGCCCGTGGCAGGGGCGTAATAGCGGGCCGATACCCGGCGATTGCTGCAACCGAACATGCGTTTGCTCCAGATCATATAGGCCAGAAGGGCAAGGCCAAGCGGCCAGAAGAAGACGAAGCCAAGGATCATGGCGATGATCCAGGCGGGCTTGCCGCGGGCATCCAGCCAGTCGCGGGCGCGGATCAGCGGGCCTTGGACACGCGACGGCACGGAATAGGCGGGCATTCGATATGATGCGCTGTGCATCCGGGAACCTCCCATGTTAATGTTAATCACATTTACATAAGTAGGCGGCACCAAGGTTCCGTCAAGCGGAGGGGCGAAAATTATTCGCCGATCAAACCAAGCCCCCGCAGATAGATGATCGCGCCGCTTTCCAGCATCTCGGACGCGCCGATGGAACTGCGCCCGCCGGGCTTGCCGCGCAAGAACAACTCGACCACCCCATGGCTGAGCGCCCAGATGTGATTGGCCACCATCCGGGCGGGCGGGCGGCGGTCGGGCGGCAGGCGTTCGGCCATGCTTTCGGCCGCGCGGATCAGCGCCCGCTGCGCCCGGTCCGAGGCGGCGGCAAGATCGGCGTTGCCGGCGATCGAGATCCCGGATTCGAACATCGCCATGTAATAGCCCGGCTGTTCGGCCGCGAAGTCCAGATAGGCCTGCCCCATCCGCATGAAGGCCGTCAGGGGGCGCGGCCTGCCTTCGTCGAAGGCCTGTTCCAGCCGAGTGCCGAAATCGACGAAGCCTTGCCGGGCCACTTCCTCCAACAGGTCGTCGCGGCCTTTGAAATGGCGATAAGGCGCGGCTGGGGACACGCCCGCCCGGCGCGCGGCCTCGGTCAGGGTAAAGGCCAGGGGGCCGGTTTCCTGGATCAGCACAGCCGTTGCATCCACCAGGGCCTGGCGCAGGTTGCCGTGGTGATAGGTCTTGCGGTCGGGCACCTACATGCCTTCGCCGAAGTAATCCGCCACCAGGGCTTCAAGCGCGTCGGCCAGGGGCAAGGCGTCCGGGCCGCTGGTCGTCACCGTGATCTGGCTGCCGCGCGGCGCGGTCAGCATCAGAAGGCCCATGATGGAATCCCCCGACACGCACATGCCGTCCTTTTCGACCTGTGCCTGCGCGTCGAAGCGTTCGACCAGATCGACGAATTTGGCACTGGCCCGCGCGTGAAGGCCCTTTTCGTTTATGATGGCAAGCCGGCGGGTGATCGGTCCGGTCATCCGAAGCGCGGTCCTGTGTCGAAGACCGCCTCGACGGGAACATTATAGGAATTGATGTACTTGCGCCCCGCCTCCTTGGCGAAGGCCACCGCGTCAGGCACCGGCAGGTGACGCGACTTGGCCAGCTTGACCAGCATGGGCAGGTTCGCACCGTACAGGATGGTGCGGTCGCGCACGGCGCAGGCGGGCAGCGACAGGTTCGACGGCGATCCCCCGAACAGGTCCGTCACCACAACCACGCCGCTGCCGTCGTCAACGGCATTGGCGGCCGCCTGGATTTCGGCCGTCTTGGCGGCGCGGTCGTGATCGTCCTCGATCGCGACGGCTGCAATGCCGCTTTGCGGTCCCACCACATGTTCGACCGCCAGAAGATATTCCCTGGCCAGGCCGCCATGCGCCACGATCACGATTCCAATCAACGCGTTCCACCACGTTCAACAGCGCGCAGCCGACCCGCCTCTTGCGCGCTGCCTGCGGCATCGCCCAAGACCGGCGGCGTCGGATTGCGACGCTCGAGTTCCCTATGCCTTATTGACACCGGCCAACCGGCCTTCGCAAGCGCCTGTGCCACCTTTTCAGCCAAAGTGACGGAACGGTGTTGTCCGCCGGTGCAGCCGAATCCGACCGCCAGATGGGACTTTCCCTCCTCGACATAGGCCGGAAGCAGAAACAGGATCATCTCGCACACCCGATCCAGGAAGTCGGCGAATCGCGAGTCGCTTGCCACATGGTCCTGCACCGCCGCGTCGCGCCCGGTCAGGGGGCGCAGCGCGGGTTCCCAATGCGGGTTTGTCAGGAAGCGGCAATCGAACATCATGTCGATGCCCCGCGGCACCCCCCGCTTGTAGCTGAAGGAATGCAGGGACACGCTGAGCCTGCGGTTCGGGCGAATGTCGAACCACCGCGTCAGTTCCGCCTTGAGGTCGTGGGGCGACAGATCCGAGGTATCGACAAGAACATCAGCCCGGACACGGATGGGGGACAGAAGGTCGATTTCCGCCATGACGCCTGCCGCGGGCGCGCTGTCGGGCGACAGCGGATGACGCCGCCGGGTTTCGTTATAGCGGCGTTCCAACACCTCGGGCGCGCAGTCCAGGAACAGCACCTCGGGGGCGTAGCGCGGATCGCGGGTCAGCCGGTCGATCAGCTCGATCAGGTTGCTGGCGGAAAAATCCCGGTTACGCACGTCCAGCCCCAAGGCCAGCGGCTCGGGCCGGCTTGGCCCGTCCAGAAGGCGCGGGATCAGCGACAAGGGCAGGTTGTCGATGGCCTCGAACCCCAGATCCTCCAGCACGTTGATCGCCGTGGACCGTCCAGCGCCGGATGGCCCAGTGACCAGAACCAGCCGTTGCACCCCCTCATCGGATACCGAAGGAAGTTCAACGGGCATAGTGGTGGGATCGTCACCCAGATCGATCATCTTTCCTGCCTGCAAGGGATACAGATCGTTCGTCACAGGACGCGGCCGCCCAGCAAAAGCTGCCGCAGTGCAGCGTAAAGATGCGGTCGATAGGGGCCGGTGACAAGGGGCACGGCCACCCCCAGCACATCATAGCTGCGCGACTGTGGCAGGCGATCATCAGGCCCGGCGCCAAGATCGACCACCTGTGCGACCCGGACCGGCCCGGCAGCGTCCGCCGCCAGGATGCCGATCCCCCGTGCCTCGATCCGCCCCGACAAGGCGGGCGGGCAACTGGCAATGACATCAGCCCCGTCGCGGCGCAGGTCGGTCCTGTCGTCGGCGACCAGCGAAGCGCCCACCGCCAGCAGTTCCAGCGCCAGTGTCGACTTGCCTGCGCCAGAAGGCCCCAGGATCATCAGGCCGGCATTGCGGATGGATACCGTGGTCGCATGAAGCTGCATTCCGAATCACCCCCTGATCCCATCATCGGCAGATTTCGCTAATACAGGGTTGAGAAGCAGCGCATCTTGTCCCTGTTGGCGATAACATTGTCTGTTTCCGCTAACTATTCGCGCCAACTTCTTTTTCGCGCTTCGGCCCATGCTATAGCCGCCCCATAATGCTTCACGAAAGTGTCGCATGCCATCGCATGAGGAGAGACCATGTCCAGCCGCGTAAACCCGAACTGCAAGCTTGAGGATCAGGGAATCGAGGGCCTCGGCCGGGTTTACTACAACCTGCTGGAGCCGGCGCTGATGACCGAGGCGGTGGCCCGCGGCGAAGGCAAGCTGGGCCTGGGCGGCACCTTCCTGGTCTCCACCGGCGCGCATACCGGGCGTTCGCCCAAGGACAAGTTCGTGGTCCGCAGCCCCGAGGTCGAGGACACGATCTGGTGGGAAAACAACAAGCCCATGTCGCCGGAGGCCTTCGATCGCCTGCACGCCGACATGCTGGCCCATATGAAGGGCCGCGACTATTTCGTGCAGGATCTGTTCGGCGGCGCGGATGCCGACAACCGCCTGGACGTGCGCGTGGTGACCGAACTGGCCTGGCACGGGCTGTTCATCCGCCACCTGCTGCGGCGCCCCGATGCCAGCGAATTGGCAAGCTTCGCGCCCGAATTCACCATCATCAACTGCCCCAGCTTCAAGGCCGATCCCGAACGCCACGGCTGCCGCAGCGAAACGGTGATCGCGCTGAACTTCGCCAAGAAGCTGATCCTGATCGGCAACACGGCCTATGCGGGCGAGAACAAGAAATCGGTCTTCACGCTGCTGAACTATCTGCTGCCGGAAAAGGGCATCATGCCGATGCATTGTTCGGCCAACCACGCCATCGGCAATCCCGACGACAGCGCCGTCTTCTTCGGCCTGTCCGGCACCGGCAAGACCACGCTGTCGGCCGACCCCTCGCGCGTGCTGATCGGCGATGACGAACATGGCTGGTCGGACAAGGGCATCTTCAACTTCGAGGGCGGCTGCTACGCCAAGACCATCAACCTGTCGCCCAAGGCCGAACCCGAGATCTATGCCACCTGCTCTCGCTTCGGCACGGTGATCGAGAACATGGTCTTCGACCCGGAAACGCTGGAACTGGATTTCGACGACAACTCGATCACCGACAACATGCGCTGCGCCTATCCGCTGGAGGCCATCGGCAACGCGTCGGATACCAGCCTGGGCGGGCATCCGAAGAACGTGATCATGCTGACCTGCGACGCCTATGGCGTGCTGCCGCCCATCGCGCGGCTGACGCCTGCGCAGGCGATGTATCACTTCCTGTCGGGCTTCACCTCCAAGACGCCGGGGACCGAGGTGGGTATCGTGGAGCCGATCCCGACTTTCTCGACCTGCTTCGGCGCGCCCTTCATGCCGCGCCGCCCCGAGGTTTATGGCAAGCTGCTGCAGGAAAAGATCGCCCAGCACGGCGCAAGCTGCTGGTTGGTCAATACCGGCTGGACCGGCGGAGCCTTCGGCACCGGCAAGCGGATGCCCATCGCCGCAACCCGCGCCCTGCTGGCGGCCGCACTGGACGGCAGCCTGAACGACGTGCAGTTCCGCAAGGATCCGAACTTCGGCTTCGAGGTTCCGGTCAGCGTGCCGGGCGTCGAGGAGAAGCTGCTGGATCCGCGACAGACCTGGGCCGATCCCGCCGCCTATGACAAGCAGGCCGCCAAGTTGGTGCAGATGTTCAGCGACAACTTCGCGCAATATCTGGAAGCCATCGACGACGAGGTTCGCGCGGCGGCCATCGGCTGAGATCGCTCATCCAAAATTCAAAGGCCGCGCAGATAGCGCGGCCTTTTTCTTTTGGTACGTAGGGTGCGTGCTTGCACGCACCGACTGCGCAAGAACCGTGGTGCGTGCAAGCACGCACCCTGCGGGATCACCCGATCCGGCCGCCGCCCTGTCTGGTGATCGCCACCACGGCCGGGCGCACGGGCATGGCATCGTCGAAATCCGGCCAGCGGGTGGAAAGATCCTCGTAATAGGACGGGCGGCCATGGCCTTCCCAGTCCTCGCCGCCGTCGCCCGGATGCTGGACGGCCACGAAGAAGGTGGTCATGTCCTCGGTGATGCAGGGGCCGCACAATTCGGCGCCCACCGGCACGCGATAGAACAGCCGCGATGTGCCGCGCGCCGCGCCCTCGGTGTCCAGGGCCCAGAGCCCGTCCGTGCGCCCCGTATCGGCCATCGAGTTGCCGTCGGTCGAAACCCAGAGCCGCCCTTCCGCATCCACGGCGGCGTTGTCGGGCATCCCGAACCAGCCATCCACCGTGGTTTCGGTCGAAAAGGTGGCCCCCACCTCGGCAATCGAGGGATCGCCGCATTTCACCAGGATTTCCCAGGTGCCGCTGGTCGCGGTGAAGTCGCCGTCCTGCTCGATGATCTCGATGATATGGCCGAAGGCGTTGTCAACGCGCGGATTGGCGGCATTGGCTTCCTCGCGCTTGGTGTTGTTGGTCAGCATGACATAGGCGCGGCCCGTCAGCGGGTTCGGCTGGATGTCCTCGGGGCGGTCCATCGGGGTCGCTTCCAGCAGGTCGGCGGCGCGGCGAGTCTCGATCAGGACATCGGCCTGGGTCGCAAAGCCGTTGGCGGCGGTCAGCGGGCCTTCGCCTTGCACCAGCGGCAGCCATTCCACCCGCCCGCCCTCATCGAAGCGCGCGACATAAAGCGTGCCTTCGTCCAGCAGGTCCATGTTGGCGGCGCGGTCCTCAGGGTTGTACTTGCCCGCCGTGACGAACTTGTAAACGTAATCGAAGCGTTCGTCGTCGCCCAGGTAGAAGACCACGCGGCCGTCCTTGGCCACCACGCTTTCCGCGCCCTCGTGCTTGAAGCGGCCAAGGGCGGTGCGCTTTTTCGGGGTCGAGTTCGGGTCCATCACGTCCACCTCGACGATCCAGCCGAAGCGGTTGGCCTCGTTGGGATCCTTGGACACGTCGAAGCGGTCGTGGAACCTGCCCCAGGCATAGGTCGAATCCGGGATGCCCAGGCGTTCGTAATTCGCGGCCTCGGCATGGCCTTCGGGAAGCGTGCCGGTGAAATAACCGTGGATGTTTTCCTCGGCCATGATGTAGGTGCCCCAGGGGGTCACGCCGCCCGCGCAGTTGTTGATCGTGCCCAGCACGGCGCGTCCCGTCGGATCGGCTACGGTCTGCAGGCGGGCATGGCCCGCGGCGGGGCCGGTCAGTTCCATCGGAGTCTTGGCGGTGATGCGGCGGTTCAGCGCCCCGTCCAGCACCGGCTGCCATTTGCCGTCAACCTTGCGGATCTCGATGATCGTGCCGCCATGGGCCGCCATCTCGATGTTCACGCGGGCCTCGTCGGCCTCGGACACTTCGATCTCGCCGTCCTTGATGGTGACGATGCCGGGGAACATCAGGTGTTCGTTGGTGTATTCGTGGTTCACGACCAGCAACCCGCGATCATCCGCCCCATCCAACGGGATGAAGCCCACGAAATCGTTGTTGTATCCGAACTGGCGTTCCTGCGCGGCCTCGGACTGGTTCAGCGGGTCGAAATCCGGGGCGTCGGCGAACACCTTGTCGCCCCAGCGCAGCAGCACATCGGCGTCATAGCCCTCGGCCACATGGTGATCGGCATCGACGCCTGCGGTGACTTCGGGGAAGTTGAAGGCCGAGGCCGGGGCAGCCTGCGCATCGGTCGCCGACAGCAGCGCCATCGGGCTGACCGTGGCCGAGATCGCCGTCACCGCCATGGAGCCTTTCAGGAAACCCCGGCGGGAAAAGCGGGCCGCGATGATCTCGCCCATGGTGCGGCTGGCGGTGGGATTGAGGCCGGGGCCGTCGGCCTCCTCCAGCTTGCTGGTGCGAAAGATGTTGCGGGTTTGCTGGTCACGCATCGCGCTCTCCTGGCTGTCGTTGAGGCCACGGGGCCTGTCGGGCAGCGATTAGGGGGGCGGTGCGACAGGGATGCGTCAGGTTTGTGAAGCTTTGACGAAAACGCCCGCCGGATGGCGGGCGTCCGGCGGGTCCGTTCAGACGCCCAGGCACCAGCGCATCACCGCCTTCTGGGCGTGCAGGCGGTTCTCGGCCTCGTCCCAGATGACCGAATGGGGGCCGTCCATCACCGCGCTTGTCACCTCGTCCTCGCGGTGGGCGGGCAGGCAGTGCATGAACAGGCTGTCGGGCTTGGCCTTCGCCATCAGCGATTCATTGACCTGATAGCCGCGCAGTTGGTTGTGGCGGCGTTCCTTGGCCGATTGGGGATCGTGCATCGACACCCAGGTATCGGCCATGACCAGGTCCGCGCCCTCGACCGCCTGGGCCGGGTCGCGCACGATCTCGGCCCGGACGCCCTGGGCGCGGGCGAACTCCAGGGCATCGCGTTCGGGGTCGAGCGGCGGGGGGCCGCTGAAGGTGAAGTCGTAGCCGAACTGGCCCGCGCCATGGATCACGCTCGCGCAGACATTGTTGCCGTCGCCGACCCAGACCACCTTGCGGCCGGCGATGGGGCCGCGATGTTCCTCGAAGGTCATCACGTCGGCCATGATCTGGCAGGGATGGGTGCGGTTGGTCAGGCCGTTGATGACCGGGACGGTGGCATGTTCCGCCATTTCCAGAAGGGTCGCTTCCTCGAAGGTGCGGATCATGATGAGGTCCACATAGCGCGACAGCACGCGGGCGGTGTCGGCGATGGTCTCGCCATGGCCCAGCTGCATTTCGCTGCCCGACAGGACCATCGTCTGCCCGCCCATCTGGCGCACGCCCACGTCGAAGCTGACGCGGGTGCGGGTCGAGGGTTTTTCGAAGATCAGCGCGACCATGCGGCCGGCCAGCGGCTGTTCGTCGTCGGGCGTGCCCTTGGGGCGGTTGTTGCGGGCGGTCTTCATGGCAAGGGCCTGGTCGATGATCGACCGCAGATCCGCCTTGTCGGTGGTGTGGATGTCCAGAAAATGCTTCATCTTTGTGGCTTTCGCGATTTGGGCAAGGAAGCCCGCTTGGCGTGACCGGGTCAAGAGGGGGCGCTGCCCCCACGCGCGTGCCGCGCGTTCCCCCGGGATATTTGAGCAACGAAGAAGCGGTTATCGTCGGCGCGTCAGCAGGCGGCAGGGATGATCCCCGCCGCCAGTGCCATGCAGGGGCGCAAGGTCACGCAAGGCTTGCCGCCGCGCGGTCGAGCCGCGCCACCGCCTCGGCGATCTCGTCATCGGTGATGTTCAGGGGCGGCAGCAGGCGCAGGGTATTGTCGGCCGCCGGCACGGTCAGCAGGTGCTGCGCGTATCCCGCCTTGACCACATCCGTGGGCGCGACCTTGCATTTCAGGCCCAGCATCAGGCCCTGGCCGCGCACGGCTTCGAAGACATCGGGATGGGCGGCGACCAGGCCTTCCAGCCTTTGGCGGAACAGGGCGGCCTTGCGGTTCACCTCGGCCAGGAAGGCGTCGTTGGCCACGATCTCCATCACGCGGGCACCCACCGCGCAGGCCAGCGGGTTGCCGCCATAGGTGGAGCCATGCGTGCCCGCGACCATGCCGGCGGCGGCCTTTTCGGTGGCAAGGACGGCACCCAGCGGGAAGCCGCCGCCGATGCCTTTGGCGACCATCATGATGTCCGGCGCGATGCCTGCATATTCGTGGGCGAACAGGCGGCCGGTGCGTCCCATGCCGCATTGCACCTCGTCCAGCACCAGCAGCGCGCCGTATTGGTCGCACAGCGCGCGGATGTCCCGCAGGTCGGCGTCGGGCAGCGGGCGGATGCCGCCTTCGCCCTGCACGGGCTCCAGCATGACGGCGGCGGTCCTGTCGCTGATGGCGGACCGAAGCGCGTCCAGATCGCCCCAGGGCAGCGTGCGGAAGCCGGGCATCAGGGGGCCGAAGCCCTTGGTCATCTTTTCCGACCCCGAGGCCGCGATGGCCCCGGTGGACCGGCCGTGGAAGGCGCCCTCGAAGGTCAGGATCTCGATGCGGTCCTGGTCCCGGTCGTGCCAGTACTTGCGGACCATCTTGATCGCCAGTTCCGCGGCCTCGGTCCCGGAATTGGTGATGAAGGCCGTGTCGGCGAAGGTGTGTTCGACCAGCAGGTCGGCCAGCCTTTCCTGCTGCGGGATCTGGTAAAGGTTCGAGACATGCCAGATCTTCCCCGCCTGTTCGGTCAGCGCGGCCACCAGGTCGGGGTTCGTATGGCCCAGCACGTTCACCGCGATCCCCGAGCCCAGGTCCAAGTATCGGCTGCCGTCCGTGGCGATGGCCCAAGCCCCTTCGCCCTTTTCAAAGGCGATGGGTGCGCGGTTATAGGTCGGCAGGACGTGCGAAATCATTGGGGACTCCCCGATTGGCAGGACGGAATGTGAGGGCAGGCGGGATCGGACGGTGACGGGGCGTCAACGTCGGGGACGGGCAAGAATGGCGGTCCGCGTGATCATGGCTTCGGCCATAGCGCCGATTCGCGCATCGCGCAATCACGCTTTCATCCGATAGCCGGTTTTGAGCCAGCGCCATGCCAGCCACAGGATCAGCGCCACGACGACGGTGCATATGACCAGACCGCGCCCGACCGGCGCGTCGCTGACCCCGGTGACGCCAAAGCGCGCGCCGTCGATCAGGTAGAAGACCGGGTTCCAGTGCGACAGCGTGCGGAAGGGTTCGGGCAGGGCCTGGACGGAATAGAAGGTGCCCGACAGGAAGGATAGCGGTGTGATAATGAAATTGCTGATCGCGGCCATCTGGTCGAATTTCTGTGCCAGCACCCCGGCCAGGATCCCCAGGCCCCCCAGCATCAGCGCGGCCAGCAGGACAAAGGTCAGCGCCCACAGGGGATGGGCCACCCCCTGCCCCGTGACCAGCACCATGCCCGTGCCGATCACCAGACCCACCAGTCCTGCGCGGGCCACGGAACCTGCCAGATAGCCCGCCAGCAATTCCCCCGCCGACAGGGGCGGCATCAGCGTGTCCACGATATTGCCCTGCACCTTGGCCGAGGTGATCGAGCTTGAGGTGTTGGCGAAGGCGTTCTGGATCACCGTCATCATCAGGATGCCCGGCCCCAGGAAGACCAGATAGGGCAGGCCCATCACCTGCCCCCGGCCCTGCCCCATGGCCAGGGCGAAGATCAGCACGAACAGCGCCGCCGTCATCAGGGGCGCAAAGATCGTCTGCTGCCAGACGGCCATGAAGCGCATCACCTCTCGGGTGGCGAGGGTGCGCAGGCCCAGCCAGTTGACGCGGCCGAAGCGGCGCACGCCCATGGCGGGGGTGTCGGTGCGGATCGTAGAGGGCATCAGGCGGTCCTTGAATTTCTGCGCATCGGCGGCTAAATCTCGGCATCCCGTTTCTGACGGGGGCAATCGCAGGTTTCAAGATGGGGCGGCGGACGACACCCGCCCGGAAAGGCAATCATGTCCTGGACGGATGAACGCGTCGAGACGCTGAAGCGCATGTGGTCCGAAGGCCAGTCGGCAAGTGCCATCGCCAAGGAACTGGGCGGCGTGACGCGCAACGCGGTCATCGGCAAGGTCCATCGCCTTGGGCTGTCTAACCGCAACGATGAACCCGAGGCCGCCCCTGCGCCTGCCCCCGAACCCGTGGCGGACAAGAAGATCGACCGCAAGCCCGCGCCTGCCGCCGAACCCGCCCGTCCCGAACCCCAGCCCGAAGTCGCGGCCGTCCCGGCCGACCCTGCCCCGGAAGAACCCGTGTCCCAGCCTGTCTTTACCCCCGTTCCGCGCCGCCCGATCGTGCCGGCGGGCCAGCCCCTGCCGCCCCAGCCTTCGGCCAACGAGATCAGCCCCGAGACGCTGGCCTCGGTCCGCGAGGTGGAAAAGCGCGCCCGCAAGCTGACCCTGATGGAACTGACCGAACGCACCTGCAAATGGCCGATCGGCGATCCCGCGACGGAAAAGTTCTGGTTCTGCGGCCTGCCCAGCCAAGCGGGGAAGCCTTACTGCGAGGCCCATGTCAGCGTGGCCTTCCAGCCGATGAGCTCGCGTCGCGACCGGCGGCGTTAAGGGTCCGGCATACGGGGTTCGCGTCCGATGCGCCTGTCCTGCCTCACCCTTGCCGCAACGGCCGCCCTGGCCGGTCCCGGCCAGTCGCAGACCACGCTGACCCTGCCGCTGGACGGGGCGACGCTGAACGACACCACCTATTTCTGCAATAGCGGCGCCGTGGTCGAGGTGCGTTATCTGAACGCCGGGCCGAACAGCCTGGCGCTGCTGCCCATCAAGGGCGAACAGCGGATCTTCGTCGGCGTGATCGCCGCGTCCGGCGCCCGGTATGTTTCGGGCGAATACGAATGGTGGTCCAAGGGCCGCGACGCCAGCCTGACCAACGCCTTGGACCCCGCCGATACCCAATCCTGCGTCGAGACGGACTAACGGACGTCCAGCCGGTCTTCCACCCAGGCCCGCAGGATCGTCTGGGCAATGGCGCCCTTGCGGGCGGGGCGGATGCGGGAATGCCGTCCTGCAAGCGCCTCGGCCACCTCGGCCCTGCCGATCCACATCGCGTCCTCCAGTTCGCCTGGATCAAGGGTGATGTCGCGCGTTTCCGCCCGCGCCAAGCATCCGATCATCAGCGAGGCCGGGAACGGCCAGGGCTGGGACGTCAGATAGCGCACATCGCCCACGCCGATCCCTGATTCCTCGTGCACTTCGCGGCGGACCGCTTCCTCGATCGTCTCGCCCGGCTCGACGAAGCCCGCCAGAAGCGAATACATCCCCTCGTCCCAGCCGGATTGACGGCCAAGCAGGACGCGGTCGCCGTCCAGCACCAGCATGATCACCACCGGGTCGGTGCGCGGAAAATGCGGCCGCCCGCAGGCGGGGCAATCGAAGCGCCAGCCCGCATGGGCGACCGTGTTGCGTGCGCCGCAATTCGAACAGAAGCCGTGGCTGCGGCGCCATTCGAAAATCCCCTTGGCGGGGGCGGCAATGGCGGCATCGCGGTGATCCAGGTCGCCCAGGATGGCACGCAGATCGGCAAAGCGTTGCAAGGGCGCCAGGGACAGGCAGGCTGCGGGATCACCGTCGGGCGGCACCAGGCCGGACACATCAACCGCGAAATGCGCAGTTCCCCTATCGTCCAGGCCAAGGAACAGCGCGCCCTCCGCCTGGCCCGACACCCTTGCGTCGTCGGCGGCCAGCCAGACCAGCCGCGGCCCCAGCCCATTTTCCTGGAACAAGGGCTTGCCCTGCCAGAAGGGCAGGACACGGCTGGCGGGATCGGCCAGGTAACGCGCCATGGTCCCGGCATCGCCCCGCAGCCGGTCCGCGCGGTCAAGATAGCTGCCACCAAAGGTGATTTCGGATTCGTCGATCATGGCCGCGACGCTGCACCGGCGCGGGCGCCGCGACAAGGCCCCTTCGCGACAGGACGTTCAGTCCCGACGTTCCCAGCCGATCCGGTGGCCCATGACCACGGCCATCACCAATGCCATCGAGGCGACAAGTTCCAGCATCTCCTCGATCCTGGAGGCGCGGACAACGGTCTCGGCGCCGATCTCGTGATTGATCGCGGACAGTTTTCGCCCGATCCCGTCCAGGCTTTTCGACACGATCACGGTGACGCCCGCCAGCAGGACCAGCCAACTGTCCGGCCGCCCTTGCCGCAGCCCGCGGACGAAGGGGGGAACGGTCCGGGCGGTCAGCCGCCAGGCACAGACCAGGATCAGCGCGATCACCGCCGCCCCTGCGATCTTCTCGGCCAGGGGCGCAGGACCGGAATAAAGCCGCAGTTGCAGCACCCCTTCGGTCGTCAGCGCCTTGTCCATGTCGAATTCGCGCAAGAACATCAGGACCAGGATCACCGGCAGGTGCCACTGGCTGCGCCGCATGCCGGGGGGCATCACGGCGACCAGCAGCACGGCGGCGGCCAGATAATAGACGCCCGACAGGAACTCGATCGTGTGACCCTCGTCGAAGATCTGGGCGATGGTGTCGTGCAGCAGCAAGTCCACCCCCAGCATCAGGACAAGGGCTGCCAGCATCAGCGACAGCGCCGTCGCGGGTTGAAAATCACTGTGGCGCAAGGATGGCTCCGGTTCTGGCGGCTGGCACGAAGGGGCGACCTTAAGGGCCGGGGACAGGGGGATCAAGCAGGCGGCGAAATGCTGGTCTTCCCCTTCGGGCGTCTATAGATACGGGGCCGATCAGATTCACAGGAACCGGAATGGCCCGCCACCTCATCACCTCCGCCCTGCCCTATATCAACGGCATCAAGCACCTGGGCAACCTTGTCGGGTCGCAACTGCCGGCCGACCTTTACGCCCGCTTCCTGCGGGCGCGCGGACACGAGGTGATGTTCATCTGCGCCACCGACGAACACGGCACCCCCGCCGAACTGGCCGCCGCCAAGACGGGCGAACCCGTGGCCGAATACTGCGCGCGGATGCACGGGGTGCAGGCGGAACTGGCGCGGGGCTTCGGGCTGTCCTTCGACCATTACGGCCGGTCTTCCAGCCCGCAGAACCACGCGCTGACCCAGCATTTCGCGGGCAGGCTGGCCGAGAACGGTTATATCGCCGAGGTCAGCGAAAAGCAGGTCTATTCGGTCGATGACGGCCGCTTCCTGCCCGACCGCTATATCGAGGGCACCTGCCCCAATTGCGGCTATGACAAGGCCCGCGGCGACCAGTGCGAGAATTGCACCAAACAGCTTGATCCGACCGACCTGATCGACCCGCGCAGCGCCATTTCCGGCAGCACCAACCTGGAGGTGCGCGAAACCAAGCACCTTTATCTGCGCCAGTCCGCCCTGAAGGACCAGATCAGCGACTGGATCGACAGCAAGACCGACTGGCCGATCCTGACGACCTCGATCGCGCGCAAATGGCTGGACGACGGTGAAGGCTTGCAGGACCGGGGCATCACCCGCGACCTGCACTGGGGCGTGCCCGTGCGGCGCGGCGACCAGCCCTGGCCGGGGATGGAGGGCAAGGTCTTCTATGTCTGGTTCGACGCCCCCATCGAATATATCGCCGCCACCGCCGAATGGGCGGATGCGCATGGCAAGTCCGACGCCGACTGGCGCCGCTGGTGGCGCCGCGACGAAGGGGCGGATGACGTGACCTATACCCAGTTCATGGGCAAGGACAACGTCCCCTTCCACACCCTGTCCTTCCCCGCCACGCTGATCGGGTCCGGCGAGCCGTGGCGCATGGTCGATTACATCAAGTCCTTCAACTACCTGACCTATGACGGCGGGCAGTTCAGCACGTCGCAGGGGCGCGGCGTCTTCATGGACCATGCGCTGGAAATCCTGCCCGCCGATTACTGGCGGTGGTGGCTTTTGTCCCACGCGCCGGAATCCGGGGACAGCGAATTCACCTGGGAAAATTTCCAGCAGTCCGTGAACAAGGACCTGGCCGATGTGCTGGGCAACTTCGTCAGCCGCATCACCAAGTTCTGCCGGTCCAAGTTCGGCGAGACGGTGCCCGAGGGCGGCACCTACGGCCCCGAGGAAACCGCCCTGGTCGAGGCGCTGACCGCGCGCATCCGCGCCTATGAAGGCTTCATGGCCGCGATGGAGGTCCGAAAGTCCGCGTCCGAGTTGCGCGCGATCTGGGTCCTGGGCAACGAATACCTGCAATCGGCAGCCCCCTGGTCCACCCACAAGACCGACGCGGACAAGGCGGCGATGCAGGTGCGCCTGGGCCTGAACCTGATCCGGCTTTATGCCGTCCTGTCCGCGCCCTTCATCCCCTTCGCGTCCCGCGCGATGCTGGAGGCGATGGGAACGGGCGACGGCGCCTGGCCCGACGACGTGTCGGCGGCGCTGACCGCCCTGCCGGCGGGCCATGCCTTCACCGTGCCGGATGTCATGTTCGCCAAGATCACCGACGAACAGCGCGCCGAATGGGTCGAGCGTTTCAAGGGCGTGCGCCAGTAACGCCGCGTGGCGGTGGACATTCCCACCCCGCCTGCGTTTATTCGGGATGACCATCCCAGGACGAAAGGCACGGCATGACCCATTGCATCCTGATCGGTGCGCCCCTTGACGAAGGCCAGCGTCGCCCCGGCTGCCTGATGGGACCGGCCGCCTATCGCGTGGCGGGGCTGGCGGGCACCCTCACGGCCTTGGGTCACACGGTCCGGGACATGGGCGATGTCCAGCCGGAACCGGCGCCCCAGGTGACTTGCGCCAATCCCGCCGTGCATCACCTGCCAGAGATGATCGCCTGGACGCAAGCGCTGCAAGAAGCGGTGGCCCAGGCGCTGCCCGAGGGATTGCCGATCATCATGGGGGGCGATCACGCCCTGGCCCTGGGCACCGTGGCGGGGGCGGCAATCCATGCGCAGCGGCAGGGACGGCCGTTGTTCGTGCTGTGGCTGGACGCCCACAGCGACATCCACACGGTCCAGACGACGACCTCGGGCAACCTGCACGGCACGCCGATCGCCTATGCCCTGGGTCTGCCGGGCTTCGATCCGTTTCCGCCCTTCCCGCATCCCGTGCCCGGCGAAAACATCTGCATGTTCGGCATCCGAAGCGTCGATCCCGCCGAACATGCCACGATGCTGTCCGTCGATATCACCGTGAACGACATGCGGGTTCTGGACGAACAGGGGATCGTCGCGCCCCTGCGCGCCTTCCTGGACCGGGTCAGGGCGGCGGGCGGGATGCTGCATGTCTCGCTGGACGTGGACTTCCTCGACCCCTCGATCGCGCCTGCGGTGGGCACGACCGTTCCCGGCGGCACCACCTTCCGCGAAGCGCATCTGGTGATGGAACTGCTGCACGAATCCGGCCTTGTCACCTCGCTGGACCTGGTGGAACTGAACCCGTTTCTGGACGAACGCGGCCGCACGGCCAAGCTGATGGTCGATCTGGTGGGCAGCCTGATGGGCCGCAAGGTCTTCGACCGCCCCACCCGCAGCTTCTAGGGCCGCAACTTCCGGCCCTTGCCATTCCCCGTCCCGCCCGCTAGCGAATTCAAGGCGCGGGCGTGGCGGAATGGTAGACGCATGGGACTTAAACTCCCTGGAGCATCGCTCGTGCGGGTTCAAGTCCCGCCGCCCGCACCATCCTTGCAGGTCCTGAATGCAGAAACGGCCAGCCCCAAGGGGACTGGCCGTTTCTGGATCCGTGGTGCCGGTGAAGGGACTCGAACCCCCGACCCCATCATTACGAATGACGTGCTCTACCAGCTGAGCTACACCGGCATCTGGTGACGCGCCCGATATCAGGTTCCCCGGCGGGGGGAAAGGGGGCGCGGCACATTTTCTGCACGCCCCCCAAGGATATCGGTCACGGGCGCGCCTTGCCCTCGGTCCAGTCGGCATCCTCGGGCGGCAGAACGTCCGGGCGGACCAGGACGGGTTCGGGACGCTCATCCCTGTCGAAAGGCCGCTCGGGGGCGGGCTTGGCTGTTGCCTGGGGGGACGCCTGCGGCGCCGGCATGGGCTGCACCTCGACCTTGACGGGCTCCGGCATCACGGGCGCCGGCTCGGGGGTTGTGACGGTGCTGACGGGCTCGATCGTCACATAGTCGCTTTCACGCGGCACCATTCCGGGGGCCACATCCGCAACCTCGGTCCGGCGGATCTTCGGCGCATCGGACCTGGGCTTCGCAGCCGGGGGCGGCGACACCTCGGGCACGGGATCGGCAAGGGCCCCGTCTTCCGCCCTGTCAGACCTGCCGGGCTGGGGTTTCGGGCCGCCGACCAGCAGGGGCAGCATCTCGGCGCCCTTGGTCGCGGTGGCGACGGCCTGGGCCTTGTCGGGTTCCCGCCAGGTCAGCGTGTCGAAACCACCGCAGCTGTCGCAGACCGGCGCCCAGTCGGACATCACGTTGTGGCACTTGTCGCAGACCCATTGCGGGCCGCGCGACGCGGTCAACGCGCGTGCCAGATAGCCGCGGACGACGCTGTCGTCGGCCCCTTCGCCACGCTCCACCGCCGCCATGATGGACAGGGTCCGCACGGTCGGGTGCTTTTCCGCCAGATCGCCAAGCGCACGGCGGGCGCCGGGGAAATCCTCGGCCGCCAGCAGCAGTTCGGCCCGCAGCAGGCGCGATTCCTCGTCATTGGGGTTCTTGGCGATCAGCCGTTCAAAGCGCGTCAGCCGGGCCGCCGGAGTCTCGTCCGGCACGATCTCGGCATAGGCCGCCGCGACATCGGGATGCGGGCGCACCGACCAGGTCTTTTCCAGCACGCGCGAGGCGTTGCGGTAATCCTTTTGCGCGACATAGCTGCGCGCGGCCAGCACCGCCGCCGGGATCAGGTCAGGGGATGCCTTGTTGGCCGAAATCGCGGCCTCTCGTGCGCTGATCGAATTGCCCTCGGCCAGGACCTCGCTGGCTTCCTGAAGCGCCAGAACGGCGTCGCGGCGGATATGCACGTCCTTGGGCAACTCGCCCTGCTTGCGCTTTTCCTTCAGCAACTGCCGCGCGCCCTTCCAGTCATGCTCGCGCATTTCCAGATCCAGCAGCGTGTCCTGCAATTCGCGGTGCCTGGGCTTCAGGGCATAGGCCTTTTGCGCCAGCAAAAGCGCGGTCGCGGTGTCGCCTTCGTCGATCTTCTGGCGCATCAACCCGCGGATGCCGACAAACCGCGTGCGGTCGTCCTCCAGCAGGGTGCGATAGACCTGGCCCGCCCGGGCCTTGTCCCCCGCCACCTCGGCCGCCTGGGCGGACAGAAGGTTGGTGATATGGGGCATGTTCAGGTATTTCTCGGCCTTGGCGGCCTTGTCCTGGGCCAGCTTGCCTTCGCCTGAGGCGACCGCCAGCATCCCCTCGCCCAGGGCGGCATAGCCCTTGCGTTCGCGCGACCGCGCGAAATAGCGGTCGATGGCGGTTTCGTCGCCCGCCAGGAACCGGATGAAGGCCAAAAACAGGCCCAGGGCCTTGAAGACCAGCCAGGCCAGGACCATCAGCACCAGCAGCGCCACGACCGCCTTGACGGGGGTCAGCGCGTATTCGGTGCCGGCATATTCCAGGCGCAGCATCTGCCCCGTTTCCGACAGGCGCATGGCGCCCAGGGAAACAAGCAGCACGACGGCAAAGAAGAACAGGATTTTCAACAGGGACAGCAGCATTGCCCGGACCTCAGTTTGCAGGGGCGGACAGGTCGGACAAAGCCGCCTGCGCATCGCGATAGGCGGTGGCCCCGGCCAGCCATTCGGCCATGGCGGTGGCGGTCTTGCCCGGTTCCGGCAGCGCCTCGATCTCTGTCACGGCATCGCCGATGCGGCCTTCCTCGACCGCCGCGTCGGCGCGCGACAGGATCGCATCGGGGTCCGTGCCCTCTTTCGGCTCGACCGAACGGGCGCCGGTCTGGGCGCGGATGAAGTTTCCGAACAGGCTGCCATTGCCCGCCGCGCTGTCCTGGCGCAGGGATGCGCGCAGGGCCGCCCGCGCCGCTTCCGGGAAGGACGCCTGCAGGCTGTCCAGGCTGGGAACCTCGCGCGTCAGCGCCTCGGGGGCCTCGATCCCCACGCCTTCCAGGGTCTGGCGCGCCTCGTCCGGGGTCACGCCCCGGTCAAGGGCGGCTTGCAGCGCGGCGACGGCGGCAACGGCTTCGGCCCGGCGGGTGGTTTCGGCGGCCGCTTCCTGCAACTGCTGCGCCTCGGCCTGGGCTGCGTTGATCTGGGCCTGCGCGGCTTGGGCTGCGGTCTGAAGCTGCTGCTCCAGCGTGTCGGCCTGCTCGGCCAGGGTCTGCACGCGCGCGGCAAGATCGGGGTCGATCTGCGGGCGGCTGGCAAGGTCCTGGATCTGCGCGGCCTGGGCCTCGACCTGCTGGCGCAGCGCGGCCAGATCCTCGACCGTGGGCCCGGCGGGCGCGTCCGCAGCCGCGGGTGCCTGGGCCATTTCGGCGCGCAGGGCGTCGATCTGTTCCGCCGTCGCGGCCTGGGCGGCGGCCACAGCCTCGTTGCGGATGGCGGCGACGTCGATGTCGGGGGCCACCTGCGCGACAGCCTGGGTGTCGGGCTGTTCGGGCAGCCAGCCTGCGGGCAGGTGCGGCAGCGCCCAGATGGTCGCGGCCGATCCCAGCCCCGCGGCAACGACCCCGCCCAGGAACACGGGCCAGAAGCCGGTCTTCTGCACGGTCACCTTCTGCGACGGGGCAGCGGGCGGGACCGAGGCCGAAGCGGGGGTCGAGGCCGAGGCGGTCGCAGAGGCAGGGGCAATCGCCGAGACCGGGGCATCGCGCATGGCCGCTTCCGCCGGGGTATCAGCGGGCGCATCCTTGGCCTTGGCCTTTGTCTTGCGCGCGGCGGGGGGATGCTGGTCCGTCCCGTCGCCCAGCAGGGTGGATTCCACCGGCCTGATGTCGGTCGCTGCCCCCAGGGCGGCGGCAGGTTCGCCAGCGGCGATATCGGTCTGGGCGATGATGCCCGGTTCGGCCGGATTCTTCTTCGGCACCGGGGGTGGCGTGTCCTGCGCAGTCTCGGATGGGCTGGAGCTTCTGGTCTTGTTTGGCTTTTTCACGTCTTGTCCCCGTCTCGCGGCAGCAGCATAGCCGCGTCTGGCCCGCAGCCTAATGAGACCCGGGCCGCTTCTCAACCCGCCCTGCGCATCATTGTTCCGCCAAGGCCAGTCGGCGAATGGCCGCCACCATCGCCGCCGCCTCGGGCCGGTCGGCCACCTCGTGACCGGCGGAAGGCGCGTCCCATTGGGCCAAGGTTCCATGGCTGATCGCCACCGGCCACAGCGCAGCCCTTGCGCCCCGCGCGGCCTCCGAGGCAAGCCGGGCGCTGCGCGGCGAAAACAGCGGCAGCACCACGGGCGCGCGACCCGCCAGCAGCGCCCGCGCCCGGTCGGTCAAGGACAGGGCCTGCTGGTCATAGACGATCACCCCCGGCACCGGCAGGCGCTTGGCCAGGTGGCGGCCATGGGGATGGATCAGCGGCACGTCCGCCGCCTCGATCAGCGGGAAAAGGCCCTCGGCAAAGCCGTTGCCCTCGCGCACGTCGAACCCGGCCTCGCGCGCCACCTGCGCCGTGTGCGTGCCCACGCACAGCGCCAGCCGCCCGCGTCCCGGTCCTGCCGAAGGCACCGCATGGGCCGAGGTGAAGACCAGTCCCGGCGCCGCGTGCAAGGGCGCGCTGTCGTGATCCACGGCCCTGATTTCCTGCAGCGGAGAGATCACGGCGTCCCAGTCCGGCAGCATCGCCGCGAAACGCTGCGAATCTTGCAAGGGGCGTGTCAGCAGCAGGACAGGCCGCGCGGGACTGGACATTGGCAAACCCCATGACCGATGCTAGGGCCTAAGGCCTAAGCGTCATTCCCCCGCCCGGCAAGAGCATGGACGACACCCAGATTTTCCTTGGCATCGAGAGCAGTTGCGACGACACCGCCGCCGCCCTGGTGACGGGCGGCCGTCGGATCCTGTCCTCGGTGGTCCAGGGCCAGACGGCGCTTCATGCCGATTTCGGCGGCGTGGTGCCGGAAATCGCCGCCCGCGCCCATGCGGAACGGCTGGACCTGGCGGTGGAACAGGCGCTGTCCCAGGCTGGCGTCGCGTTGTCCGACGTCACGGCGGTCGCGGTCACAGCGGGGCCGGGGCTGATCGGCGGCGTCATGGCGGGCGTGATGTTCGCCAAGGGCATCGCTGCCGGGGCTGGCCTGCCGCTGGTGGGCGTGAACCATCTGGCGGGCCACGCCCTGACCCCGCGCCTGACGGACGGGATCGGCTTTCCCTATCTGATGCTGCTGGTGTCCGGCGGGCATTGCCAGTTCCTGCGCGTGGAGGGGCCCGAGGATTTCACCCGCCTTGGCGGCACCATCGACGACGCCCCGGGCGAGGCGTTCGACAAGCTGGCCAAGCTGCTGGCCCTGCCCCAACCGGGCGGACCTTCGGTCGAGGCCGAGGCCGCGACCGGCGATCCCGACCGCTTTGCCCTGCCGCGCCCGCTGCTGGACCGGCCGGGCTGCGACATGTCCTTCTCGGGGTTGAAGACCGCGGCCCTGCGCCTGCGCGACCAGTTGATCGCGGACCAGGGGGGATTGCGTCAGGGGGATCGGGCCGACCTTTGCGCCGCCTTCCAAGCTGCCGTGGCCGAGGTTCTGGCCGAAAAGTCCCGCCGCGCCCTGGCCGCGCATCCTGTCCCGGTGCTGGCCGTCGCGGGCGGCGTCGCCGCCAACCGCACCATCCGCGCAGCCCTTGAACGGGTCGCACAGGATGCAGGCGCCCGCTTCCTCGCCCCGCCCTTGGCGCTTTGCACCGACAATGGCGCGATGATCGCCTGGGCCGGGGCCGAGCGTTTCGCCCTGGGTCACCGCGACGGCATGGACCTGGCCGCCCGTCCCCGCTGGCCGCTGGACCGCAGCGCCGCGCCGATGCTGGGCGGCGGCAAGAAAGGGGCCAAGGCATGAGCATCGCGATCCTGGGCGCGGGCGCCTTTGGCACGGCGCTGGCGGTGGCGCTGTCGGCGAACGGCCCGGTGACGCTCTGGGCGCGGGACACAAGCTGGGGCCGCGACAATCCGCGCCTGCCGGGCGTGACGCTGCCGGACGCGATCCGCGTGACCGACGACCTGCCCATGGCGGCGCAATCGGGCACGCTGCTGCTGGCCCTGCCCGCGCAGGCGCTTGGCGGGTTTCTGTCCGATCATGCGGCGCTTCTGGACGGCAAGCACCTGGTCAGCACCGCCAAGGGCATCGACCTGCGCAAGCTGACCGGCCCATCCACCCTGCTGACGGAGGCCTGCCCTGCCGCCACGGTCGCCGTCCTGACCGGCCCGTCCTTCGCCGCCGATATCGCGCGCGGGCTGCCCACCGCCCTGACCCTGGCCTGCGCAGACGCAGCAGCGGGCAAGGCGCTGCAACACGACCTCTCCACGCCGGTTCTGCGGCTTTACCGCACCACGGACGTGACCGGCGCCGCACTGGGCGGGGCGCTGAAGAACGTCATCGCCATCGCGGCAGGCGTGGTCATCGGCGCGGGCCTGGGCGACAGCGCGCGGGCCGCCATCATCACCCGCGGCTTCGCCGAGATGACCCGCCTTTCCGCCCGGCTGGGCGCCCGCCCGGAAACGCTGACCGGGCTGTCGGGCCTGGGCGATCTGACGCTGACCTGCACCTCGGCGCAGTCGCGCAACTTCCGTTATGGCCAGGCGCTTGGCGCCCACCAGCCCTTCGACGCCGCCACCACCGTGGAAGGCGCGGCCACGGCTCGCGCCGTCGCCGCCCTGTCGCAGCGCATCGGCTGCGACATGCCCATCGCCGCCATGGTCGCGGCCCTTGCCGAAGGCCGGGTTTCCGTCGAAAACGCGGCCGAGATGCTGATGACCCGCCCCCTGAAGGAGGAATGATGCCCCTGTTCGCCGTGATCTGCCGGGACAAGCCCGGCGCCCTGCAAACCCGCCTCGACACGCGCGAGGCGCATCTGGGCTTCATCCGCGACAGCGGGATCGTGCGCATGGCCGGCCCCCTGATCGAGGATGGAGAGATGCGCGGATCGCTGCTGATCCTGGAAGCCGACGACCTGGCCGCCGCGCAGGACTGGGCCGCGAACGACCCCTACAAGGCGGCCGGGCTGTTTCACAGCGTCGATGTCATCGAATGGAAGAAGGTGATCGGCTGATGGCCTATTGGCTGTTCAAATCCGAACCCGATGTCTTCAGCTGGGACGACCTGGTTGCCAAGGGCGACGCGGGCGAGGAATGGGACGGGGTGCGCAACTATCAGGCCCGCAACTTCATGCGGGCCATGAAGGTTGGCGACCAGGGCCTGTTCTACCATTCCAACATCGGCAAGGAAGCCGTAGGCATCGTCGAGGTCATCGCCGAGGCCCATCCCGACAGCAAGGCGGACGATCCGAAATGGGAATGCGTGGACATCAAGGCCGTGAAGCCCCTGCCCCGGCCCCTTTCGCTGGATCAGGCCAAGCAGGAACCGGCGCTGAAGGACATGGTGCTGGTCAACAACTCGCGCCTGTCCGTCCAGCCGGTGGCGGAGGCGGAATGGGCGGCGATCCTGAAACTGTCGGGGCTGTGACGGCTGTTTCACCTTGGCCTGAATATCCCGGGGGGTCGTCGGTCGGTGCGCCATCGGTTCAAGAACCGGCCGGCGGCAGGCTGGCCCCCGGCTTGCCGCTTCAATCCACGGCGCCGCTGGTCTAAGGTCCGCGCCGAACCAACCAGGGGAAACCACCCATGAGCCAGCGTCTGCACCTTGTCTTCGGCGGCGAATTGATCGACCCGCAGGGCACCCAGTTCCGCAACACCGACGACATCCACATCGTCGGCATCTTCCCGAACTACCAGGCCGCCTATGACGCCTGGAAGGCCGAGGCGCAGCGGACCGTGGACAGCGCCCATACCCGCTATTTCATCGCCCATCTGCACCGTTTGCGGGACGAGGAAGCGGCCGCCAGCCCGACTGAGGAGCTGGACGTCAGGAACTGACCGGACGCCGGGGCGCGGGCGCATGTTCAGGGGAACCGGCATGGGCCAGCTTGGCCTTTGGTGGCAGCGTCGCCGGGTCGCGCCAGCCGACGCCCCCTTGCCGGAAATCCCGCAGGGTGCGGGCCCCCTGCTGCTGGTCCAGGTCGCCCTCGAAGCCCGTGCGGCATTCGCCCAGGTCCAGCGGCGCCTGATGCGCGGCAGGCCGGATCTGCGCATCCTGGACGCGGGCGATCCCGCACCCGCCGCGGCCGAGACGCTGATGCAGGCCGGTCCTGCCGCCCTGCTTCTGCTGGGGTCGGACCTGCCCGCCGCGCTGATCCAGGCGGCCGCCCGCCGCGACCTGCCCATCTTCCTGGCCGAAGGGCGCTTCGGGCCGGAAGACCTGGGCTGGGCGCTGCGGGCCAGCGCGCGCCGCGCCTTGCTGCGCCAGATGCGCGCGGTCCTTGTGACCGATCCGGCCAGCCATTCGGTCGTCCTGCGCATGGGCGTGGACCGCAGGCGCGCGACGATGACGGGGCCGGTCGCCGAAATCCGCGACCCCCTGCCCTGTTCCGAGGCCGAGCGCAGCACCCTGGCCCAGCTTCTGCGCGGCCGCCATGCCTGGCTTGCCGCATCCGTCCCCCCGGCCGAGGAACAGGCCGTGCTTGCCGCCCATCACGCGGCCCTTGCACAGTCGCACCGCGCCCTGCTGTTCATGGCCCCGCGCGACCCCGACCGCATTGACCCTCTGGCCGACGAGATCGAGGCCAGCGGCCTTGTCGTGGCGCGCCGGTCCATGGACGAGGATCCGACCGTCGAGGTCCAGGTCATGCTGACCGACGGCCCGACCGAGATGGGGCTGTGGTATCGCCTGGCGCCCGTCACCTATCTGGGGGGCACCCTGTCGGGCGATGACGCGGCCGCGCGCCACCCCTTCGAGCCCGCCGCCCTGGGATCGGCCATCGTTCACGGCCCCCATACGGAACGCCATGCGACCGAATGGCAGCAGCTTGGCGGCGCGGGCGCGGCGCGGCAGGTCAACTCGGCCGATGATCTGGCAGCCGCCATCGCCGAATTGTCCCAGCCGGATCTGATCGCCACGCTGGCCAGCAACGCCTGGACGGTCAGCACCGGCGGGGCGGATGTGACCATGCGGATCTGCGCGCCCGTCCTGGACGCCATCGGAAAGGCCAAGCCATGAAACGCGCACCCGCCTTCTGGTATCAAGACCCGCCGACCTTGGCTGCGCGCCTGCTGTCGCCCCTGGGTGCGGCCTATGCGCGTGCCACCGCCCGGCGGCTGGCGGGCGGCGCGCGGGCGCGGGTGGGCGTGCCGGTGATCTGCGTGGGCAACCTGAATGCGGGCGGCACCGGCAAGACCCCCACCGTCATCCACCTGCAACAGGCGCTGCAGGCACGCGGCATCGCCGCCCATGTCGTGTCGCGCGGCTATGGCGGCAGCGCGGATGGTCCCCTGCGGGTGATCGAATCCCGCCACGAGGCCGCCCTGACGGGGGACGAGCCGCTGCTGATGGCGGCCTTCGGGCCGGTCTGGGTGGCCAAGGACCGGCTGGCGGGCGCAGGGGCGGCCGTTGCAGACGGCGCGCAGGCAATCATCCTGGACGACGGCTTCCAGGACCCGGCCCTAGCCCATGACCTGTCGCTGGTGGTCGTCGATGCCGCCAAGGGCTTCGGGAATGGCTTGTGCATTCCCGCCGGACCGTTGCGCGAACCCGTCGCCGGCGGTCTTGCGCGCGCCGACCTGCTGCTGTCCATCGGCCCGACGGATGCGCAGGCGCGCTTTGCCGTGCCCCCGAACGCACCCCCGAACGCCCCCCCGCATCTGCGCGGGCATCTGGCGCCCCTGCCGATGGGCATGGACTGGCAGGGCCATCGCGTCCTGGCCTTTGCGGGCATCGGCCACCCCGAAAAGTTCTTCGCCACGCTGACCGCGCTTGGCGCCGATCTGGTCCGGGCCGAGGCGCTGGAGGATCACCAGCCCTTCACCCCCGCCCTTCTGACGCGGCTGGAAACGGAATCGCGGCTGCTGGGCGCACAGCTTGTCACCACCGAAAAGGACGCGGCCCGCCTGCCCCGGTCCTTCCGGTCCAGGGTGATGACCCTGCCGGTGCGGCTGGCCATCGCGGATCCGGCGCCCCTGGACCAGGCGCTCGACCGGTTGTTTCCGCGCCCCTGATCTTTGCAATCGGGCGCACAATCCCGATATAGGGCGGGACGGGCCAGCGCGGCCCCAGGGAAAGGACAGGAATGTCGCAGAAGGCCATTCAGCGGCTCAGCTTCTATCTGCTGGTTCTGGTGACGCTTTATGCGTCCTTCGGGGCGGGGTAAGGGCATGGCGAAACGCTTTGGCGGGCGCCATTCGCCCGGCCTCGGACCGCAGGACGGCAACCGCAATCCCGTGCCCGCGGCGCCGATCCGGCATCCGCTGGCCGGGCGCCCCAAATACGTCACCTTCGCGGCCCTGCCCTTTCTGTTCGGCGCCTTCTTCCAGGAACCGGCGGGTATGGCCGGCAGCCTTGCGGCCTTCGGCGTGATCGCTAGCGCCATGTGGATGACCGGCGAAGGCCTGGCCGCCGAGGCCGCCTATCAGGTGCGCCGCGTCGCCCGGCGCCCCGCCATTCCGCGCAAGCTGTTCGGCAGCGTCATGACCGGACTTGGCCTGGGCCTGGGCATGGCCGAACCAGGCAGCCTGGCCGGGGCGGGCGTCGTCGGCGCGACCGGCATGGTGCTGCACTGGCTGGCCTTCGGCGCGGATCCCATGCGCGACAAGGGCATGTCGGGGTCCGAGGGTTTCCAGGGGGAACGCGCCCAGAAGATGATCGAGGACGCCGAGGCGCATCTGGCCCAGATGCGCGATGCGATCCGCCGCCTGAATGACCGCTGGCTGGAGGCGCGCGTGGACCGCTTCGCCGGGACGGTCGGCGACCTGTTCGACCGGGTGCGCAGCAATCCGGGCGATCTGTCCGCCGCCCGCCGCTATCTGGGCGTCTATCTGATGGGGGCCCGCGACGCGACGGTGAAGTTCGCGGACCTGTATCGCCAGACGAATGATCCGGCGACGCGGCTGTCCTACGAGACCTTCCTGGACGACCTGGAAAAGGACTTCAGCGCCAAGTCCCGCCGCCTGCTTGAAGGGGGAAAGACCGACCTGGAGATCGAGATCTCGGTCCTGCGGGAACGGTTGGCGCGCGAAGGCGTGCGGGCCAGCGAACCTGCGGCCCTTGACGCGCCGCAGACGGAAACCGCGCGATTTCTCGACGGGTTGCTGACCCCCGACCGGGACAAGGCGCGCTGATCCTCCGATGCCGCGTTTTGCGTTGAAGATCGAATACGACGGGCGTCCCTTTGCCGGATGGCAGGCGCAGGCCGACCAACCCTCGGTCCAGACCGCCGTCGAAGCCGCCCTTGCCCGTCTGGACGCCGGCTTCGCGGCAGGCGCGCGGATCGCGGCGGCGGGGCGCACGGATGCGGGCGTTCATGCCACCGCCCAGGTCGCCCATGCCGACCTGGCGCGCGACTGGGATCCTTTCCGGCTGGCCGAGGCGCTGAATTTCCACCTGAAGCCCGCCCCCGTCGCGGTCCTGGCGGCGACCCGCACGCCCGACGATTTCCATGCCCGCTTCTCAGCCGTCGAACGGCGCTATCTGTTCCGCCTGCAGGCCCGCCGCGCCCCAGCCACGCATGATCGCGGCCTGGCCTGGCAGGTGCTGAACCCGCTGGACGCGGATGCCATGCGCCAAGGGGCGGCCCATCTGGTGGGGCGGCACGATTTCACGACCTTCCGATCCTCGATCTGCCAAGCGGCCAGCCCGGTGAAGACCCTGGACGAGATCCGCATCGACGAGGTCGAGATCCCCCATGGGCGCGAATACCGTTTCCACCTGCGGGCGCGGTCCTTCCTGCACAACCAGGTCCGGTCCATCGTCGGAACCCTGGAACGGGTCGGCGCGGGATCCTGGTCGCCGGACCGCGTGGCCGACGCCTTGGCCGCCCGCGACCGCGCGGCTTGCGGACCGGTCTGCCCGCCGCATGGCCTTTATCTGTGCGGGGTCGGCTATCCGAAGGATCCGTTCGCGGCCTAGTGGGCTAGGATCGGCCCCGGCGGCGCGGGCGCTCGTCCCTGGAGGTCAGGACGATCTTCAGCGTGTTCCACATGATCCACAGGTCCAGCCGGATATCGCGGTGGCGCTGATAGATCAGGTCGATCTTCAGCTTCGCGGGCAGGCAGCGGCGGTAATAGGCAAGCTCGGTCGCCTCGGCGCTTGTGCAGCGGGCCAGGATGCGATCCTCGTGCCGGTGATAGATCAGGGTGGCAAGGCCCGTCACGCCGGGGCGGCTTTTCAGCACCTGCGAATAGACCGCCGGGAAGCGCTCGACATATTCGCGCAAGGGCGGCCGGGGGCCCACAAAGCTCATGTCGCCCTTGAGGATGTTGAACAGTTGCGGCAATTCGTCGATGCGGGTGCGCCGCAGGAAATGGCCCAGCGGGGTGATTCGCCAGTGCTTGTGCGCGCCAGTGGCACCGAAATCCTCGTTCTCGGGGATCATGGTGCGGAACTTCAGCTGCCGGAAGGGCTGGCCGGGCGCCCGCATCCGTTCGGCCGAATAGAAGACGGGCCGGCCCTGCTTGATCAGCATCAGGACGGCCACAACCCCCATCACGATCGACAGCGGCACCAAGAGGATAAGGGCCAGCATGACATCGAACAGCCGTTTGCGGCGGGGCGAGGGCTTGCCGGTCTGGGACTGCCCATCGACCACGAACCAGGACATCTTCGGCGCAGCGAGCCGCGCCGAACCGGTCTTGTCCCAGTCATGGTGGATCGTCACGATGCCTGCCCTGCAACAATTAACTCTTTTCTGCCGGTAGCATACGACGGCACATATGGAAACCGCCCCCCGGGGCAATCCGCCGAATGACTTGCGCGACCATGGCAAAGGGGTCACTGTCTGCCCAAAGCGGCAATGCAAAGGCGATGATGCGGAAATTTCTTGTGATGCTGGACGACAGTCGGGAATGCCTGAACGCGATGCGTTTCGCGGCCATGCGGGCATCCAATTCCGGCGGCGCGGTGACGGTGCTTGCGGTCGTCCCCCCAAACGAGATCCAGCATGGCTTCGGCGTGGCCGAGGTGATGCGCGCCGAAGCCTATGAACGGATCGAGGCGCATTTCGAGGTTTTCGCCAAGTGGATGAGAATGCGTCCGAAAGTCGAACCGGAACTGGTCATCCGCGAGGGCGATCCGGCCGAACAGCTGCTGGCCTATCTGCACGAGGACCCCGAGGTCGGCATCGTCGCCATGGGGATGGGATCGGACCGGTCGGCCCAGAATCCGGTGCTGACGCGGCTGTTGCGCGACACCGCATCCCTGCCCTGTCCCATCACCATCGTTCCCGCCGACATATCCAAGGAACGGCTGGAGGCGATCACCTGATGCCGCCCGCTTGACCCGCAGGCCCCGCATCGCCATATCCCGTGCAAAGGAGCCTTGGCCAAAATGTTCATCCAGACCGAAACCACACCGAACCCTGCGACGTTGAAGTTCCTTCCCGGCGAAATCGTCCTGGAAAGCGGCACCGCCGACTTCCCCGACATGCAGGCCGGCGCGAAATCCCCCCTGGCGCGGCGCATCTTTGCCGTGGACGGCGTGACGGGCGTTTTCCTGGGCCGCGACTTCGTGACCGTGACAAAGGCCGACGACCACCCCTGGGATCACCTCAAGCCGTCGATCCTGGGCGCGATCATGGAGCATTTCCAGTCCGGCGCCCCCGCCATCGAAGGCGTGGCGGAACAGTCGGGCCATGCCAGCCATGACGGCCCCGATACCGAGATCGTCACCCAGATCAAGGAATTGCTGGACACCCGCGTCCGCCCGGCAGTGGCCCAGGACGGCGGCGACATCACCTTCCACGGCTTCGACCGGGGCATTGTCTATCTGCACATGCAGGGGGCCTGCGCGGGCTGCCCGTCGTCCACCCTGACGCTGAAGATGGGGATCGAGAACCTGCTGCGTCATTACATCCCCGAGGTGGTCGAGGTCCGGCCCGTTGCCTGACCCCATTGCCCTGGGCTTCGACACGTCGGCCGCGCATTGCGCGGCCGCTTTGCTGCGGGGCGACCGCGTGCTGGGCCAGGCCGCCGAGGAGATGACCAAGGGCCAGGCCGAACGGCTGTTTCCGCTGCTTGAAGGGCTTCTGGCCGATGCCGGGCTGTCCTGGCGCGACCTGGACGTGATCGGCGTGGGGATCGGGCCGGGCAATTTCACCGGCATCCGCATCGCCGTCGCGGCGGCGCGCGGGCTGGCACTGTCGCTGGGCATCCCGGCGGTCGGCGTCACGGCGACCGAAGCCGCCGCCTTCGGCTTGCCCCGCCCCTGCCGGGTGGTGCTGCCGCTGCGCGCGGGCCAGGTCGTCTGGCAGGATTTTGGCGGACCGGACTCCAGCCCCCGACAGGCCCAGGCCGACATGCTGCCGCCCGGCCCTGCACCCTTGATCGCCCCGATCCCGCCCGCGGTGGCGATCGCCCGCATTGCCCTGGAACGCCGCACAGGTCCCGGCCCGCGTCCCGCGCCGCTGTATCTGCGGCCCGCGGATGCCGCGCCGGCCCGCGACCCGGCCCCGCTGATCCTGCCGTGACCCCCGACGGGCTTGCCGCCCTGCACAGCCGCTGCTTCCTTCATCCCCGTCCATGGAGCGGCGCGGAATTCGCCGATCTGCTGGACAGCCCCCATGTCTTCCTGCTGACCCGGCCCAAGGGCTTCCTGCTGGGGCGCGCGGTCGCGGACGAAGCCGAACTGCTGACGCTGGCCGTCGCCCCCGAGGCCCGCCGCCAGGGGATCGCCCGCGATCTGGCGGCGGAATTTGCCGCGACGTCACAAGCCCGCGGCGCCACCCGCGCCTTCCTTGAGGTCGCGGCCGACAATGCCCCTGCGCAGGCGCTCTATCATGCCGCAGGCTGGAGGGAATCCGGGCGCAGACGGCGCTACTATGGCCCGGAACTGGACGCGATCGTGATGACCCTGGCCCTGGCGCCCGCCCAACAAGGCGGTTGACCGGCCGCAGTCGATACGCCCTAATCAGGCCATCTCGCAGGCGGCTTGAATCGCCTGCAAACAACAGGATGAGGTTTCCTTATGTCCCTGACGAAATCGCTGCTTGCGGGCGTGGCGCTGACGGCCCTGACGGGCACCGCAGCCCTGGCGGAACCGGCGCTGATCTTCGACCTTGGCGGCAAGTTCGACAAGTCCTTCAACGAAGCCGCCTTCAACGGCGCGCAACGCTGGGCCGAGGAAACCGGGGGCACCTACAAGGAACTGGAAATGCAGTCCGAGGCGCAGCGCGAACAGGCGCTTCGCCGCCTGGCCGAAACGGGCGCCAATCCCATCGTCATGACCGGCTTCGCCTTTGGCGACGTGCTGAACCAGGTGGCCCCGGACTATCCCGACACCCAGTTCGCCATCATCGACATGGTGGTGGAACAGCCCAACGTCCAGTCGATCGTCTTTACCGAGGAACAGGGCAGCTATCTGGCCGGGATCATGGCGGCGCAGGCGTCGAAATCCGGTACCGTGGGCTTCATCGGCGGCATGGACATCCCGCTGATCCACAAGTTCGAATGCGGCTTTGCCCAGGGCTTCAAGGCCGCCAAGCCCGACGGCCGCGTGCTGATCAACTATACCGGCACGACGCCCGCTGCCTGGAACGACCCGGTCAAGGGCGGAGAGCTTGCCAAGGCCCAGATCAGCCAGGGCGCCGACGTGATCTATGCAGCGGCCGGCGGCACGGGCATCGGCGTGCTGCAGGCGGCGGCGGACGGCGGCATCCTGTCGGTCGGGGTGGACAGCAACCAGAACCACCTGCATCCCGGCAAGGTGCTGACCTCGATGGTCAAGCGTGTGGACAATGCGGTCTATGACACCTTCACCAACGGCGTGGAACCGGGCGTCAAGGTCATGGACCTGAAGGCCGAGGGCGTGGACGTGGCCATCGACGACAACAACAAGCCCCTGGTGACCCCCGAGATGCAGGCCGCCGTGGACGAAGCCCGCGCCAAGATCGCCAGCGGGGAAATCACGGTCCACGACTACATGACCGACAACGCCTGCCCGGTCCAGTAACGTGGCGGCCATGACGCAGGCACAGGGGCGGCTGGAAACGGCCGCCCCTGCGGCGATTGAGTTGCGCGCCATCTCCAAGGCCTTCGGCCCCGTGCAGGCCAACCGCGACATCCACCTGCGTGTCGAACGCGGCACGATCCACGGCATCATCGGCGAAAACGGCGCGGGCAAGTCCACGCTGATGTCGATCCTTTACGGCTTCTACAAGCCCGACGCGGGCGAGATCCTGGTGGGCGGGCGGCCCCTGACCATCGCCGACAGCCAGACCGCGATCCGCGCGGGCATCGGCATGGTCTTCCAGCACTTCAAGCTGGTCCAGAACTTCACCGTGCTGGAAAACATCATCCTGGGGGCCGAGGACGGCCGCCTGCTGCGCCCGTCGCTGTCCAAGGCGCGCGGCGTGTTGCGGCGTCTGGCCCAGGAATACGAACTGAACGTCGATCCCGACGAAGTTGTCGAAAACCTGTCGGTCGGCCACCAGCAGCGGGTCGAGATCCTCAAGGCGCTGTATCGCCAGGCCGACATCCTGATCCTGGACGAACCCACGGGCGTGCTGACCCCGGCCGAGGCCGACCACCTGTTCCGCATCCTGGAAGGCCTGCGGGCCGAGGGCAAGACGATCATCCTGATCACCCACAAGCTGCGCGAGATCATGGAGATCACCGACACCGTCTCTGTCATGCGCCGGGGCGAGATGGTGGCATCCGTCAGGACCGCCGAAACCAGCCCCGAGCAGCTTGCCGAGTTGATGGTGGGGCGCAAGGTCCTGCTGAACGTGCAGAAGACCCCCGCCACCCCCGGCAAGCCCATCCTGGAGATCCGTGGCCTGCGCATGGCGGATGCGGCGGGCGTGGAACGGCTGCGCGGCATCGACCTGACCATCCGCGCGGGCGAGATCCTGGGCATCGCGGGCGTGTCGGGCAACGGCCAGACGCAGCTTCTGGAAATCCTTGGCGGTTATCCCGAAAAGGGCAGCACGCTTTCGGGCGAGATCCGCATGAACGGCGTGCCTTTGCCCGTGGCGGGCGCGGCCTGCAACGCCGCCGAACGCCGCCGCCAGGGACTGGGCCACATCCCCGAGGATCGCCAGGCCGAGGGGCTGATCATGGATTTCGCGGCTTGGGAGAACGTGGCCTTCGGATACCATGACGCACCGGAATACGGGCGCGGCCCGCTGATGGACCGCGACGCCATCCGCCGCGACGCCGAAGGCAAGATCGCCCGCTTCGACGTCCGCCCGCCCAGCTGCGACCTGGCCGCGCGCAACTTTTCCGGCGGCAACCAGCAGAAGATCGTCGTCGCCCGAGAGATCGAGCGCAACCCCGACCTGCTGCTGATCGGCCAGCCGACGCGCGGCGTGGACATCGGCGCGATCGAATTCATCCACAAGCGCATCGTGGAGTTGCGCGACGCGGGCAAGGCGATCCTGCTGGTGTCCGTGGAACTGGACGAGATCATGTCGCTGTCCGACCGCATCGCGGTGATGTTCGACGGCCGCATCATGGGTGAACGCCTGCCGGGCGACACCACGACCGGCGATCTGGGCCTGCTGATGGCAGGCGTGGACGCCGCCCCCCAGACCCAAGACCCTCCTTCCCGGGAACCCTGAATGACGCCTGCCCGAATTGCCTGCCTTGTTTCCCTTGCCCTGGCTGCCGGATGCAGCAGCGGCGCCATGCCCCGGATGCCCAAGATGGACATCTGGCCCGACGGCGATGCCCCCGACCGCCTGGTCATGGCCGCCGAGGCGCGCGCCCAGACCCGCGCCCGCAATCCCGACGGAAGTTGGGCGGTGGCCGATCCGGTCCGGGAATCGGATTACGAGAACGACTTCGCGGCCAATTGCGTGACCGCCGCGCAGGGCACCGCCTGCGCCGACCACGCCCCGGTCCAGATGCCTGCCGGCGCCGCAACCGCGCCCCAGGTCACGGGCCGCGTGGCCATCGCCTTCGCCACCCTTTCCGACGGCAGCCGCTGCACCGGCGAGGCGCGCCAAGGCGCCACCCGGGCCGAGGAGAACCTGCTGGCCGTGCGCGGCTTTCCCGGCGCGGGCGGCGCGGTTCCCCGTGCCCGCAGCCTGGCGCGCATGGCGGGCAATGGCGATGCGATCACCTGGGACCAGATCGCCGATCCGCGCGCCTTCCTGGCGCTGTGTTCCGGCATGAAAGGCTGAAGCCGATGGAAAAGATGCCGAAATGGGCCGATGTGTTGCTGACACCGCTGATCTCGCTGGTGCTGGCGATGGCGATTTCGGCGCTTGTGATCCTGGCCATCGGCGAAAGCCCGTGGGAGGCGCTGACCACGATGATCGACGGCGCGCTGGGGTCCAGCTATGGCTGGGGCTTCACGCTGTATTATGCGACGAACTTCATCTTCACCGGGCTTGCGGTGATGGTCGCCTATCACGCCAGCCTGTTCAACATCGGCGGCGAGGGTCAGGCGGCGATGGGGGGCCTGGGCGTGGCCCTGGTTCTGCTGTCGCTGCCCCTGCCGCATTGGGCGTTGGCCCTGCCCGCCGCCATGATCGGCGCGGCCCTGTTCGGCGCGGCCTGGGCGCTGATCCCCGCTTGGCTTCAGGCCAGGCGCGGCAGCCATATCGTCATCACCACGATCATGTTCAACTTCATCGCGGCCGCCGCGCTGAACTATATCCTGGTGAACCTGCTGCGCCCGGTGGGCAGCATGGACCCGGCCTCGGCCCGCTTTCCGAACGAAACCCACCTGCCCAAGCTGTCCGACATGGCGCTGTCGCTGGGCGTCGAATGGGGCAAGAACACCCCCGTCAACATCAGCTTCTTCGTCGCCGTCATCGCCTGCGTCCTGGTCTGGCTGCTGATCTGGCGCAGCCGCCTGGGCTTCGAGATCCGGGCCTTCGGCAAGTCCGAACCGGCGGCCCTTTACGCGGGCATCAACCCCGTCCGCATCACCGTCATCGCCATGCTGATTTCCGGCGGGCTGGCGGGCATGATGGCCATCAACAACGTGATGGGAGAGGCCGAGCGCCTGGTCCTGAACGCGGTCGAGGGCGCGGGCTTCATCGGCATCGCGGTGGCCCTGATGGGCCGAAACCACCCGCTGGGCGTGTTCCTGGCCGCGCTGCTGTTCGGGTTCCTGTATCAGGGCGGGGGTGAGCTTGCGCTCTGGACCTCGATCCCGCGCGAACTGATCATCGTGATCCAAGCGCTTGTGATCCTGTTCACGGGCGCCCTGGACAACATGGTGCGGGTGCCGCTGGAACGGATGTTCATGGCGATGCGGAAAAGGGGCGCGTGATGGATCTGAACACCGTCCTGCAAATCCTGGACAGCGCGGTGCGGCTGATGACGCCGCTGCTGCTGGCCTGCCTCGCCGGGCTTTATTCGGAACGCGCGGGCGTCTTCGACATCGGGCTGGAAGGCAAGATGCTGATGGCGGCGTTCAGCGCCGCCACCGTGGCCGCGCTGACCGGCAATGTCTGGCTGGGTGCCATGGCGGGCCTTCTGGGCGCGCTGATGCTGTCGGCGGTCCACGGCATCGCCTCGATCACCTTCCGGGGCAACCAGCTGATCTCGGGGGTGGCGATCAACTTCCTGGCCTCGGGCCTGACGGTGCTGCTGGGCCAGAAGATCTTCGGCCTTGGCGGGCGGACCCCCAGCCTGACGCCGGGGGCCGAGCTTGAGGCGCAGGTCGGTCCGTTCCGCGCCTGGCTGTCGGGGATCATGGGACCGGACACGGCGGGTTGGCTGACCACGACCCCGCGCATGACCGGGATCACCCTGCCCTTCGCCGAGACCTTGGGCAACGTCCCCGTCATCGGCCCGCTTTATGCCGAGGTGATCTCGGGCCATACGATTCTGGTCTATGTGGCCTTCCTGATGGTGCCGCTGACATGGTGGGTGCTGTATCGCACGCGCTTCGGCCTGCGACTGCGGGCGGTGGGGGAAAACCCCGCCTCGGTCGATACGGCGGGCGTGTCGGTGACGCGGCTGCGCTTTGCCGCCGTGGCGATCGCCGGGCTGCTTTGCGGGCTGGCGGGGGCCTATCTTGCCACCGGGCTGTCGGCGGGCTTCGTCAAGGAAATGACCGCGGGGCGCGGCTTCATCGCGCTTGCCGCGCTGATCTTCGCCAAGTGGCGGCCCTGGGGAGCGCTTGGGGCGACCTTCCTGTTCGGCCTGCTGGAGGCCGTCGCGAACCGCTATCCGAACCTGGACCTGGGCGTGATCACGGTGCCGTCGATGTTCATGAACGCCCTGCCCTATATCCTGACCGTGATCATCCTGGCGGGCTTCGTGGGCCGCGCCATCCCGCCCCGCGCCGGAGGAGAGCCCTATGTCAAAGAGCGTTGAGCTTGCCCGCCTGATCCGCGACCGCGCGGGCGACCAGCCGCCGGAATACGGGCTTATCCTGGGATCGGGCCTGGGGCATCTGTCGGGGACTGTGGATGGCGTGGCGATCCCCTATGACGACCTGCCGGGTTTTCCCCATGCGGGGGTGTCGGGCCATGTGCCGCAACTGGTGATCGGGCAGTTGGAAGGCCGCCGCGTCGCGGTCTTCGGCGGGCGGTCGCATTATTATGAATCCGGGCGGGCCGATGCGATGCGCCTGCCGCTGGAGGTGCTGGCCGCGCTCGGCTGCGACCGGCTGATCCTGACCAATGCCGCCGGGTCCCTGCGGCCCGACATCCCGCCGGGCGGGCTGATGCTGCTTGGCGACCACATCGCCTTTGCAGGAACCAACCCCCTGATCGGAGAGCCGACCGACGCCCGCTTTGTCCCCATGACCGATGCCCATGACGGGGCCATGCGCGCGGCCCTGTCGGCCGCCGCCGAAGCCGAGGGGATCGACCTGCCCGAGGGCGTCTATTGCTGGTTTTCCGGCCCCAGCTTCGAGACGCCGGCCGAGATCCGCGCCGCGCGGATCCTGGGCGCCGATGCCGTCGGCATGTCCACCGTGCCGGAAATCATCCTGGCCCGGTTCCTGGGCATGCGCTGCGCCGCCATTTCGGTCATCACCAACATGGGCGCGGGCCTGTCGGACGAATCCATCAGCCACGACCACACCAAGGCCATGGCCCCCCTGGGCGCCGCCAAGCTGGAACGGATATTGCGCCGTTTCCTGGGGGAAGCGCCCGCCGTTCAGGCGAGATAGCGCGCGAACCAGTCCAGCGTCCGCTGCCAGGCAAGTTCCGCGGCCGCCTGGTCATAGCGCGGCGTCGAATCATTGTGGAAGCCGTGGTTCACGCCGGGATAGACATGCGCCTCGAACACCTTGCCATGCTCGCGCAGCGCGGCCTCGTAGGCGGGCCAGCCTTCGTTGATGCGCTCGTCCAGTTCGGCAAAGTGCAGAAGCAGCGGCACCTGGATCTTCGGCACGTCCTCGACGGGCGCCTGACGTCCATAGAACGGGACCGAGGCGGCCAGTTCCGGGTAAGCCACCGCCAGGGCGTTGCAGACACCCCCGCCATAGCAGAAGCCGACCGCGCCGACCTTTCCCGTCGAATCCTCGTGCCCGACCAGGTGTTCGGCAGCGGCGAAGAAATCGTTCATCAGCTTTTCGGGGTCGACCTGGGCCTGAAGCGCGCGGCCTTCCTCGTCATTGCCGGGATAGCCGCCGACCGATGACAGCCCGTCCGGCGCCAGGGCCAGATACCCGGCCTTGGCCAGCCGCCGCGCCACATCCTCGATGTAAGGGTTCAGGCCGCGGTTTTCGTGGATGACCAGCACGGCGGGCCAGGGACCGTCCCCGCCCGTGGGCCGCACCATGTAGCCGCGCACCTCTCCATGACCCTGGGGCGAGGGATAGGTCACATAGTCCGCAAGGATGGCGGGATCGTTGAAGCTGACCTGCTGGGCCAGGGCATAGTTCGGCCGCAGCATGTTCAGCAGCGCAAGCGCGGTGACGCCGCCCACGGCGAACTTGCCCGCCCGGTCTAGGAATTCGCGCTTGGTGATCCGCCCATGGGCATAGAAGTCGTAAAGCTCCAGCAATTCCTGCGGGAAATCCTTGGCGGTCATCCGGCTCATCGCATCCTCCTGGTGGGTTCGGCGCAAGCTTAATGCGGGATGGATCGAGGGCCGGATCACAAGACCGCGACACTGCCGGCACCTTCAGCGGATCGGAGCCATCTGGACCAGGGTTTCTTCCAGCCGTGCCGCCGCGCTGTCCAGATCATGCAGGTCATCCAGCGTGGCGACGGCCCTTTCCTGCGCCGCATAGCGCAGGCGGTGCTTTAGGTAGCGCGGATCGTAATGGTCGCAAAGCAGCCCCTGCGCCAGGCCGCGCCAGTCGCGGGCGGCAATGGCGGCCTGCCATGCCTCAATACGTTCGGCCGGATGCAGGGGGGACAGCGCGGCCACGATCGCCTCGATCCGCGCGGGGTCGTCCACCATGTCCTCATAGGCGGCTGCGGTATAGGCGGCGCGGGCGGCGACCGGGACGTCCAGCCGCAGCCGGGGGGCTGCGCAGATGGCCTGCCACATGGACTTGGGCACCGTCAGGCGGCCGATGCGGCTGCTTTCGGCCTCGACCAGAACGGGGCGGGCGGGATCCAGGGCCTCCAGCGCCAGGGCCAGCCGCCCCTCGAACAGCTTCTGGCCGGGCTGGCCTTCGGGGTGGCCGCCGAACAGGCTGCCGCGATGGTTGGCAAGCCCTTCCAGGTCGATCACCTGCCAGCCGCGCGCGGCCAGCCGCAGCAGGATCGCGGTCTTGGCGCTGCCGGTGTTGCCGTCCAGGACGATCACGGGGGCGGGGACGGGCCGGTTCTGCACCCGGTCCACGACAAGGCCGCGCCAGGCCTTGTATCCGCCTTCGATCCGGTCCACGCGCCAGCCGATCTGCGACAGGATGGTGGCGAAGCTGCCCGACCGCTGCCCGCCGCGCCAGCAATAGACAAGCCCCCGCCAGCTTCCGTCCCGATCCGCCAGCGGCCCCGCGATATGGCGCGCGGCATTGGCCGCCACCAGGGCGCCGCCGATCTTGCGGGCGTCGAAGGGGGACACCTGCTTGTAGATCGTGCCGACCCTTGCCCGCTCGGCATCGTCCAGCACGGGCAGGTTGATCGCGCCGGGCAGGTGATCCTCGGCATATTCGGCGGGCGAACGGACGTCGATGATGTCGTCGAACCCCGCCAAGGCAGGGTCCGCAACCTGTGTCAGTCGCAGCGTCACGTCAATAGACGTAGACCGGCGCCCCGATCGGAACCTGGTCGTACAGCGCCATCACCGCCTCGTTGCGCATGCGCAGGCAGCCGTTCGACACCGCCCGGCCGATGGAATTCGGCTCGGTCGTGCCGTGGATGCGGATCGCGGTGTCCTGGCCCTTGTCGTTGTAGAGATACAGGGCCCGTGCCCCCAGCGGGTTCTGCGGGCCGCCGGGCATGCCGTTGGCCCATTTCGCGTATTGCTGGGGCTTGCGCTTGATCATGTCGGGCGTGGGCGTCCAGGACGGCCATTCGACCTTGCGGCCTACGGTCGCGCGGCCCTTCCAGACCAGTTCGGCCGTGCCCACGGCCACGCCGTAACGCACCGCCCGGCCCGGCGCGATGACGTGGTACAGGAAGAAGTCCTTGCTGACCACGACGATGCTGCCGACCTCGAAATCCTCGCGGATGGCGACCTCGGTCGGGGCATAGGGGTCGCGCGCTGCCTCCTGCGAGAAGGCCAGCGAGGGGGCGAAATAGGCGGCGGCCATCAGCGGCACGGCCAGCGACATCAGCTCACGGCGGTTCATGGTGATCCTGTGGGTCTCGTGTTCTTCTGCTCTGAAACGCAAGTAACAAGGGATTGGTGCCACTGGCAACTCACGTCGGCGTATCGGACGGGGAAAAACGGGCCTTGACCCCGGACCCTGCCGGCCACATCTGAAGATCCATGGCCGATCACCTGCGCCCTTGCCGTCATTCCCGGCGTCGCCCCCTGCGGCGGCCCGCGCATCTGTGCCGGGGCCGGGGCGACCGGGCCTGCCGCTGCCACCAGGATGCGCGCCCGGCCGTGGCCCGCCCCCTCTGCGCGCCGCGCCGTGACCCGCGTGCCCTGATCGCCGCGCAGTTTCCCTGGTGGGCGCCCCTGCGGCCGCAGGCGCCGCCCCGTTTCCTGAACCCGTCCCTTGGCACGCATTCAGGAAACACGCATCATGACCGTTCAATCATCTGACCTGCCCGTTCCGGGCGACCTGGTCACCACCCGCCTGTCCGTCGAGGGGATGAGTTGCGCCGCCTGTTCGGGCCGCGTCGCCCGTGCCCTGTCGGCCCGTCCCGGCGTCGCGGACGCGCAGGTCAACCTGCTGGCGGGCACCGCAAGCATCCGCCACGCTCCCACCCTGTCGCCCGCCGACCTGGCCGGGGTCGTGACCAAGCTGGGCTATCCGGCAACCGTTCCCCAAGACGTAGCGCCTGTCGCTAGGACCGACGAGGCCGCGACCCTGAAGCGCGCCTTCCTGACGGCGCTTGTCCTGACCCTGCCGGTCTTCGCGGCGGAAATGGGCGGCCATCTGGTTCTGGCCTTTCACCACTGGCTGCACGCACAAGTCGGCACCGCGCCGCTGAACTGGATGCAGATGATCCTGACTGCGCTTGTCCTGGCCGGTCCGGGGCGGCGGTTCTTCACCACCGGCATTCCCGCCCTGCTGCGCGGCGCGCCCGAGATGAACAGCCTTGTCGCGCTTGGATCCGGGGCGGCGTTCCTGTTCTCGGCCGTGGTGGTGCTGTTGCCGGGCCTGATCCCGCCCGCATCCCGGCACGTCTATTTCGAGGCTGCGGCGGTCATCGTCACCCTGATCCTGATGGGCCGCTGGCTTGAGGCCCGCGCCAAGGGCCAGGCCGGGGCCGCGATCCGCGCGCTGATCGAACTGGCCCCGGATCGCGCCACCATCCTGCGCGACGGCAGGCCCGTCCCCGTGGCGGTCGCCGATCTGTGGCCGGGCGACCTGGTGCTGCTGGCGCCCGGCGAACGGGTGGCCGTCGATGGCGTCGTCACCGAAGGCCGGGGCCATATCGACGAATCCATGCTGACGGGCGAACCCCTGCCCGTCGAGAAATCCCCCGGCGATCCGGTGACGGGCGGCACGGTGAACGGCACCGCCGCGCTGACCTATCGCGTCACGGCCACGGGCGCTGAAACCACGCTGTCGCGCATCGTCGCCATGGTCGAAGGCGCCCAGAACGCCCGCCTCCCCGTGCAGGCCCTGGTGGATCGCATCACCCGCGTCTTCGTGCCCGTGGTGATCGGGCTGGCGGCGCTGACCTTCGCGCTGTGGCTGGCCTTCGGTCCCGACCTGGCTCATGCGGTCGTTGCTGGGGTTGCCGTGCTGATCATCGCCTGCCCCTGCGCGATGGGGCTGGCCGTGCCGGTGTCCATCATGGTCGGCACCGGGCGCGGCGCGCAGCTGGGCGTGCTGTTCCGGCGGGGCGAGGCCCTGCAGCGCCTGTCGAACGCCCGGCTGATCGCCTTCGACAAGACCGGCACGCTGACGCGCGGGCGCCCGGAACTGGTCGCAATCCAGACCGACGGCATCGCCGAGGACGAAGCCCTGCGCCTTGCCGCCGCCGCCGAGGCGCGGTCCGAACACCCCCTGGGCGCGGCCATCGTCGCGGGCGCGGCCGCACGCGGGCTGGACCTGCCCCCGGCGGCCGATGTCCAAGCCACGGCCGGGCGCGGCCTGTCGGGCATGGTCGAGGGGCGCCGGTTGCTGATCGGCAACCTGCCTGCCCTGTCGGATGCCGGGATCGTCCCTGCCCCGGCCCTGTGCATGGCGGCCGAGGAAGCCGCCGCGCAAGGCGCGACCCCGGTCCACCTGGCCGTCGATGGCCGCCACGTCGCCAGCTTCGCCCTGGCCGATCCGGTCCGCGACACCGCACCCGGCATGATCGCCGCCCTGCACGGCATGGGGCTGAGGACGGCGATGCTGTCCGGCGACGTTCCCGCCACCGCAAGCGCCGTGGCGCGGCGGCTGGGGATCGACGACGTGCAGGCAAGCCTGATGCCCGGCGACAAGCTGGAGGCGATCCGCGCCATGGGGGCCGGGTCGGTCTTCGTGGGCGACGGGATCAACGACGCCCCGGCGCTTGCGGCTGCGGAAACCGGCATCGCCATCGGCTCTGGGACCAGCATCGCCATCGAATCGGCGGATCTGGTGCTGATGTCCGGCGATCTGACGGGGGTGCCGCGCGCCATCCGCCTGTCGCGGGCGGTGATGCGCAACATCCGGCAGAACCTGTTCTGGGCCTTCGCCTATAACACCGCGCTGATCCCCGTCGCCATGGGCGTGCTGGTGCCCTTCGGCGGGCCGCAGCTGTCGCCCATGCTGGGGGCCGGGGCCATGGCGCTGTCCTCGGTCTGCGTGGTGGGCAATGCCCTGCGCCTGCGGGGCGTGCGGTGATCGGGCGGCGGGGCGTCCTTGCCGGGGCGGGCGCGATGGCCCTGGCCGGGGCGGCCCCGCCGCGACCGCGCGTGCTGGCCTTCGGGGACAGCCTGTTCGCGGGCTATGGCCTGGCGCGGGGACAGGGGATGGTGCCCCAGTTGCAGGCCTGGCTTGACCGTGACGGAACGCCCGCGACGATCATCCCGGCCGCCTTGTCGGGGGACACGACCTATGGCGGGCGGATGCGCATCGGATTTTCGCTGCGCCGCCACCGCCCCGATGCGGTCATCGTGGAACTTGGCGGCAACGACATGCTGTTGGGCTGGTCCGCCGCGCGGGCCGAGGCGAACCTGGACGCGATCCTGACCCAGGCCGGGGCGGGCGGGCGCCCCCTGCTGCTGGTCGGCCTGAACCCCATTCCGGGCGAAGTCGGCTGGAGACAGGCTTGGCACGCGATCTGGCCACGCCTGGCCGACCGTCACGGCGCGGTGCTGCTGCCCAGCCTGTACGCCCCGCTTGCCGCCCTGCCGAAGGCTCGGCATCGCGACTATCTTTTGGCAGATGGCATCCATCCGAACGCGGCAGGCATCCGGTTGATGGCCGCCGCGCTTGGCCCGAAGGTCCGGCAGATGCTGAGGGGCTAGTGGCCCTTATGGCCGCCGTGGCCTTCCTCGGCGCGGTCGTTGTCCAAAGCGGCCTCGATGGGCCGGGTGCCGCAGTCACCGAAGTCCAGCGTCAGCGCGACGGTTTCGCCCTGGGCCAGGGGCTTGGTCAGCCCCATCAGCATCACATGGTCGCCGCCCCGCGCAAGGGCATGTTCGGTCCCTGCCGGGATGGCGATGCCGCCTTCCACCTTTTGCATCTTCATCACGCCGTCCACCTCGGCATGGGTGTGCAATTCGACCATTTCGGCCGCATCCGACGACACGCCCGTCAGGCGGCAGTCGGTGGCCCCGTGGTTTTCCACCACCATGAAGGCGGCGGCGGTCTTGGGATTGGTGCTGCGCACATAGGCGTCGCGGATCGTCAGCCCCTCATCGGCAAGTGCGGCTGCGGGGGAAAGGACCGCCAGGGCGGCCAGGGTCATGCGGATCATCTGTGTTGTCCTTCGTGTCAAACGGTTGTGGTTGCGGAAAACCGTGACACAGGGGGATCGCGCGCCGCAGGCCGAGGGGATTGCTGGTCCCGCAGGGGCAAGGCCGACAAGGACCGCGCAAGCGCACCGGGACTGCGCATGATCGGCCCATCCAGGGGCGCATCCGGCACTGCGGCCAGCAGCGCCAAGGCCATGTCGGGGCAGATCTGCGCGGACCGGGGCGCATCCGGGTGATCCACGACCACCACGCCATGCCCCGTGCAAAGCACGACCCGTTCGGCGCGGACGACTGTGCCGCGCGCCGCGCCAAGACCGATGCCGGTCAGGGCAAGGCACAGAATCAGCGCAAGATGGACCGGGTGTCGCATGGCAGGACCATCAGCCAAGAGGCGGGCGAAGGCAACCGACATGCAAAAGCCCCGCCGTGGAAACGACGGGGCATAATGCCGCAGTCAGTGGCCTGATCAGGCCTGGGGCGCGTCGGCCTTGGCGATCTCGCGCTTGATCTTCAGAGCGCGGTCCGACAGTTCGGCATCCTTCGCCTTGGCCAGGAAGGCGTCCAGGCCACCCCGGTGATCGACCGAACGCAGCGCCGCGGCCGAGATGCGCAGCGAATAGCTGCGGCCGAGGGCATCGGACATCAACGTGACCTCGTTCAGGTTCGGCAGGAACCGGCGACGGGTCTTGTTGTTGGCGTGGCTGACATTGTTGCCGGTCATCGGGCCTTTGCCGGTCAGTTCGCAGACGCGCGACATGGTGTTGATCCTTCGTCTTTGCTATGCGGGCGGTCCCGGCGGGGGGTTCCGGCCCAAAGTGAAAGGGCGCCGCGAGGCAGCGCCCGGAATTCCGTTTGCGCGTCCCTAATGGAACCCGCGCGGGCCGTCAACCCGAATCAGGCATAGCCGCGTTCGATCGCGATCAGCTTTTCCTTGCGCCACAGCCCGCCCGCATAGCCGGTCAGCGTGCCATCCGCGCCGATCACCCGGTGGCAGGGCACGACCAGGGCGATGCGGTTCGTGGCATTGGCCCGCGCCACCGCGCGCATGGCCGTGGGCCGCCCGATGGCCGCCGCAAGCTGGGCATAGCTGCGGGTCTGACCGGCGGGAATGTCCTGCAAGGCGCGCCAGACGACCTGCTGGAAGGGGGTGCCATGCAGCGTCACCGGCACGTCCAGCCGCGGCCCCTGCCCCGCGAAGTAATCGGCCAGTTGCGATTCCGTCAGGTCATGGACCGGCGTGCGCCCAAGGCCGACCCGGCCGCCGACATGGGCCGACAGGCGGCGCAATCCATCGGGCAGGGCCTTGCGGTCGATGAATTCCAGAAGGTGCAGCGCGCTGTCATCCGCGATGGCGATCATGCCGCCCAGGGGCGTGTCGATCCAGTCGGCCAGCAGGTCCGACCCCTGCCGCAACTGGTGCGGCGCATGGCCGAACAGCCGCGCGAAGGCCGCCCGGAACCCCGAGGCCGAATCGAATCCCGCGTCCAGTTGCGCCTCGATCATCGCCGATCCTTTCGCCAGGCTGGACATGCCGCTGCGCAGCCGTGCCGCGCGGGCCATTCCCAGGAAGCTTTGTCCGAAATGCCGCTTGAAGGCCCGCCGCACGGTCGAAGGGTCATGCCCAAGCGCCAGCAGGTCCCCCTCGGACCAGCGGTGGCCGGGGCGTTCCTCCAGCCGGGCCAGCAGGTCGCGCACCAGCGGATCGCCTTCGGCGGTGGCGCCAGCGGGATGACAGCGCAGGCAGGGGCGAAAACCGGCGGCCTGCGCATCCTTCGCGGATGCGAACCAGCGGCAGTTCCGGGCCAGCGGCTTGCGGGCCGGACAGGTGAGGCGGCAGAAGATGCCAGTGGTGGCGACGCCCACCAGGGCGCGCCCTTCCCAGGCAGGGTCTCGCGCCACAAGCGCGGCATAAAGCGTGTCGTGATCAGGCAGGCCCAGCATGTCGTTCACCCTCTCCATGCCTTCGATCCTAGCCGATTCGCGGGGCCGCACGGGCCGCGAAATCGGGCGTCTATTTCTGCGCGGCCAGCCAATCCAGCATGTCCTGCGCGGCTTCGGCGGGAACGGCATCGCCATGGGCCACGGCATCGCCCAACTGCATCAGCCGGTCCCGCGCGGCAGGGGTTTCCAGCCGCGCCAGCAGGCCCGCACGCACATCGGCCAGGAACCAGTGCCGCGCCTGCTCGGCCCGGTTGGCCGCGAAATGGCCCTGCACGCGCCGCCATTCGGTCAAGGCCCGCATCTCGGACCAGGCCTTTTCCAAGCCGTCGCCGGTCGCGGCGGATACCGGCAGCGCTTTGGGAAAGCCCTGGGGATCCTGTGGGCGCTTGCGCAGCAGGCGCAGCGCGCCCGCGTAATCCGCGACCGTGCGGCGCGCGGTGCCCAGCAACTCGCCATCGGCCTTGTTGACCAGGATCAGGTCAGCCATCTCCATGATGCCGCGCTTGACGCCCTGCAATTCGTCGCCACCCGCCGGGGCCAGCAGCAGGACGAACAGGTCGCACATCTCGGCCACAAGGGTTTCGGACTGGCCGACGCCGACCGTTTCGATCAGCACCACGTCGTAACCCGCCGCCTCGCACAGGCGGATCGCCTCTCGCGTGCGGCGCGCCACGCCGCCAAGCTGGGCATTGGACGGCGTGGGACGGATGAAGGCCATGGGATTGCGCGCCAGCGTCTCCATCCGGGTCTTGTCGCCCAGGATGGACCCGCCGGACCGCGCGGAACTTGGATCGACCGCAAGGACCGCGACGCGCAGGCCCTGTTCTGTCAGCATCGTCCCGAAGGCCTCGATGAAGGTGGACTTGCCGACGCCGGGCGTGCCGGACAGCCCGATCCGCAGCGCCTGGCCGTCGGGCAGATCCGCCAGCAACGCCACTGCGCGGGCGCGGTGATCGGGGCGCGTCGATTCGATCAGCGTGATCGCCCGCGACAGGGCGCGCCGGTCCTTGGCGACCAGGGGTTCCAGAAGCTCGTCCATGGTCAAGGGATAGGGGGCGGCGATGCGATTGCCAAGCCACCGCCGCCATCCGATAATGCCGCCATGATCCGTTTCCTTGCCGCCCTTGCCCTGATGACCCTGCCCGCCGCGGCCGACCCCCTGCGCCTGCTGATGGTCGAGAAGGACGGCTGCATCTATTGCCAGGCCTGGGACCGCAATATCGGGCCGGGCTATGCGGCCTCCGACGCGGGCCGCGCGGCGCCGCTGATGCGCGTGGACATCCATGGCCCCTATCCCGACGGGCTGGCCCTGGCGCGGCGTCCCTTTGTCACGCCGACCTTTATCCTGCTGGAGAACGGGTCCGAGGTCGGGCGGCTGGAAGGCCACATGACGGCGGACCAGTTCTATCCGGCATTGTCGGACCTCCTGACGCAGGCAGGCCGCAGCTAGCGCGCAAAATGCCGCGCCGGGCTTCCGCAAGGGGCCTGCATCGGCTAGGGACCCGGCAACGCTTCCAGCCTACGGTGACGATCATGCATGACATCCGTGCCATCCGGGAAAACCCCGCAGCCTTCGACGCCGCCCTGTCGCGGCGCGGGTTGTCGCCCATGTCGGATCGCATCCTGTCGCTGGACGCCGATCGCCGCGCCCGCATCGTCGCGGCCGAAACCGCCCAGGCCGACCAGAACCGCGCCAGCAAGGACGTGGGCGCCGCCAAGGCGCGCGGCGACAATGCCGAATTCGAACACCTGCGCGCCATGATCGCCGAAAAGAAGGCCGACGTGACCCGGATGCAGGCCGAGGCGTCCCTGCTGGACGGCCGGTTGCGCGAATTGCTGATGGAGATCCCGAACCTGCCGCTGGACAGCGTCCCGGAAGGTCGCGACGAAAACGACAACGTGGAACTGCGCCGCTGGGGCAGCCCCCGCGCCTTCGACTTCACCCCCGTCGAGCATTTCGAGATCGCGGGCGTCAAGCCGGGCATGGACTTCGAGACCGCCGCCAAGCTGTCGGGCAGCCGCTTCGTCGTGCTGAAAGGCGGGGTCGCGCGCATCCACCGCGCGCTTGCCCAGTTCATGCTGGACCTGCATGTCACCAAGCACGACCTTCAGGAAACCTGGGCCCCCGTCCTGGTGCTGGAGGAGATGATGGTCGGCACCGGCCAGCTGCCCAAGTTCGGCGAGGACAGCTATCTGACGCGAGAGGGTTACTGGCTGATCCCCACGTCCGAGGTGACGCTGACCAATACCGTCAACGGCGATCTGGTCGATCATGCAAGCCTGCCCCGCCGCATGGTGGCCCACAGCCAATGCTTCCGGTCCGAGGCCGGCAGCGCGGGCCGCGACACCACGGGGATGCTGCGCCAGCACCAGTTCGAGAAGGTCGAGATGGTGTCCATCACCGACGCCGATACGGGCGTGGCGGAACACGACCGCATGACCCGCTGCGCCGAGGCCGTGCTGGAAGCCCTTGAACTGCCCTATCGCACCATCGTGCTTTGCACCGGCGATATGGGCTTCGGGGCGCGGATCACCCATGACCTGGAGGTCTGGCTGCCCGGCCAGGACAAGTATCGAGAGATCAGCAGCGTCAGTTACTGCGGCGATTTCCAGGCGCGGCGGATGAACGCGCGCTATCGGTCGGACAAGACCGGCAAGCCGGAATTCGTCCACACGCTGAACGGGTCCGGCCTGGCCGTGGGCCGCGCGCTGATCGCGGTGCTGGAAAACGGCCAGCAGGCCGACGGATCGGTCGTCCTGCCCGCCGCACTGCATCCCTATCTGGGCGGCGCGACGACCCTGGCCGCCGACGGCAGGCTGGGCTGATTAACCAACTTTCGGTCCAGCCCAGAAACTGCCCGCCGGTTGCCGCGTTGTCCTGCATGGCACGCGCGGCGGACATTCTTTACCTGGGATCGGTGACAGTGTTCGTCGCCAGCGGCTTGCTGCTGGCGACCTTGGGCCGCCCCGCCCTGCAGATCGCCGCGCCTACGCTGTCGCAGGGGCTGGGCTATGATGCCTTCGGGGGCCATGCGCCGGTTCCGGTCGCGACATTGCCGCAGCTTTATGTCCAGCCGCAGACCCCGCTGATGTGGGCCTTGCTGATCGCGTTGTGGTCGCTTTTGCTGCTGGACGGGGTCGGGCAATATCTTGATCCGTCCGACCACGGTCCCCATCCCGCCTGGCATCCCCTGACCTTGGCCCTGGCTGTGGGCGCGGCCTGGCCCTGGCTGGTCGATCTGCACAAGCCGCTGGCCACGCTTGGCGCGCTGCTGATGCTGACGGCGGCCCTGTCCGGGGCGATCCGCGCAAAGGGCCAGCGCCGCCCCGCCTTGGGCTTCCTGGCAGGGTGGAGCGTTGCGCTTGGCACCGGCACCGTCGCCACGCTGATCGGCGTGCCGCTTGAACTGACCACGCCGCAGACGGCGATCCTGGCAATCCTGCCCGGCGCGGTCATCGGCATGATCGCCCAGGAACGCCTGGGCCGCGCACTGGGATTTTCGCTGGCGATCATCTGGGCCTTCTGCGCCGTCGCCATTTCCACGATGGGCAGCAATCCCGGCGTCGCCCTGGCGGCGATCATCGGGATATCGGGAATGGGGGTCGTGCTGGTGCGGGCCGCGACCTAGGCGCCCTTCGGCTTCTGCCGGTTCTTGTGCTTGGACAGGGCACCGGACTGGCTGATCTTGTTGGCCTTTTCCTTGTAGGGATTGTCGGTCCCCTGGTCGCGGAAAAACAGCCGGATCGGCGTGCCGGGCATGTCGAAGTCCTGCCGCAGCCCATTCACCAGATAGCGCTGATAGCTGTCGGGCAGCTTGTCCGTATGGGTCGCCTTGACCACGAAGGCCGGCGGCCGGGTCTTCACCTGGGTCATGTAGCGCAGCCGGATCCGGCGGCCGCCCGGCGCGGGGGGCGGGTGGCTTTCGGTCATCGCGCCCAGCCACTGGTTCAGCCGCGCGGTCGAGATGCGGCGGTTCCAGACCTCGTGCGCCTTCAGGATCGCGGCGTGCAGCCGGTCCAGGCCCTTGCCGGTGCGCGCGGATACCGTGACCAGCGGCGCGCCCTTCAACTGCGGCAGCAGCTTTTCGAAATTCGCGCGAAGCTCGTTCAGCTTGTGGGGCTTGTCGTCTTCCAGATCCCACTTGTTCGCGGCGATCACGACGGCCCGGCCCTCGGTTTCGGCGAAATCGGCGATGCGCAGATCCTGCTGCTCGAAGGGGATGGCCACATCCAGCAAGACCACCACGACCTCGGCAAAGCGCACGGCGCGCAGGCCGTCGGCCACGGAAAGTTTTTCTACCTTGTCCGTCACCTTGGCGCGCTTGCGCATCCCCGCCGTGTCGAAGATGCGCATGGGCGTGCCCATGAAGGTGGTCGCCACGCTGATCGAATCGCGGGTGATCCCGGCTTCGGGACCGGTCAGCAACCGGTCCTCGCCGATAATCTTGTTGATCAGGGTGGACTTGCCCGCATTGGGCCGTCCGATCACCGCCAGTTGCAGCGGGCGCGCGGCGGACGGGCGCCAATCCTCGGCGCCTTCGCCGGTCTCGGCATCCTCGTCCGAAATGTCGATGTCGGTTTCGGCGGCCACCGGGGCGGGACGCTCGGCCTCGATCTGGTCTGACAGCGGGACCAAGGCGCGATAAAGATCGTCCATCCCTTCGCCATGTTCGGCGCTGATCCGCAGCGGCTCGCCCAGGCCCAGGCCGTAAGCCTCCATCGCGCCGGATTCGCCCGCCCGACCCTCGGCCTTGTTGGCGGCGACGATGACGTGCTTCGCGCGACGGCGCAGGATCTCGGCGAAATATTCGTCGGCGGCGGTCACGCCCACGCGGGCGTCGATCACGAACAGGCAGATGTCGGCCTCGTCCACCGCGCGTTCGGTCAGGCGGCGCATCCGGCCCTGCAGGCTGTCATCCTCGGCCATTTCCAGGCCGGCGCTGTCGATCACGACAAAGCGCAGATCGCCCAGCCGCGCCGCGCCTTCGCGCAGGTCGCGGGTGACGCCCGGCTGGTCATCGACCAGGGCCAGCTTCTTGCCGACAAGGCGGTTGAACAGGGTCGATTTGCCGACATTGGGCCGACCGACGATGGCGAGTGTGAATGTCATCTGAATGCGTGCAATTGGCCCGCGCGCGAGACGACATAGATCGTCTGGCCCGCAACGGCAGGGGCGGTGGCGGCACCACCGGGGATCTGCGCCTGTCCCACCAGGCCGCCGGAATTGGGGTCGAACACACGCATCACGCCGTCCGAGGAGACGACGAACAGGCGGCCACCGGCCAGGACCGGGCCGAAATGCGCGTGGATGCGGTCCTGCTTGCGGACGCGCTCGGTCGTGTAATAGGGCATCGGAACGCGCCAGATCACGCCGCCGGTCGCGGCGTCCAGGCGGATCAGCTCGGCCTGGTCGTTGACGGCAAAGACCGACCCGCCCGCCACGACGACCGGGCTGTTGGCCCCGTCGCGCGCCGACCAGGCCTCGATGCCGCTGTCAAGTTCGACCGCGTTGATGCGCCCCGACGATGTGCCGCCATAGACGATGTTGCCGGAAATCACCGGATCGCCGGTCACGTCGCGGATATTGGCGATGGCGCGGCCGATCCGCATCCCGCCGATCTGCGCCGTCCACAAGGTCGCGCCGGTTTCCCGGTCCGCCGCCAGAAGCTGCCCGGATGCGAAGGGGAAGATCACCGTATTGCCCTGGATCGCGGGCACCGAGACGCCCATCACGCCCGCGGTCGAGGGTGTGCCCGAGGTCTGCCACAGCACCTTGCCGTCGGCGGCGCGCACCGCCCAGCCGATGTCGTTGCGGCCCAGCACATAGACGACGCCGTTCTGCACCGCCGGGCCGCCGCCGATCGGCGCATCGACCCGCTGGCGCCACAGCACCCGGCCGGATGCCGCGTCAAGCGCGACCAGTTCGCCAAAGCCGCTGGTGGCATAGACGCGCCCGCCTTCATAGGCGAGGCCGCCGCCCGACACGCTGTCGCGCGTTTCCAGCGCGGGCGCGATGTCGCTGGTCCAGGCCGTCGCGCCGCCGGTCGTGGTCGCGGTCACCCGCGTGCGGCTGTCCAGCGTGAAGACCAGGCCGCCGCCGACCACCGGATCGGCGCTGATACGGTGGCGCTTGCCGCTGCCCTGGCCGATATCGGCGGTCCAGATGCGGGTCGTGCCCTGACCCACCGCCAGGTGGCCCGGCTGATGGGCGGCATTGCCCGCGCGATGGGTCCATTCGCCATTCGTCACCGGCGCCGTCAGCCGCAGGGCGGTCGAGGTGACGGGCGCCGGGCCTTCGATGGCCGGCCCGTCGGGCGAGGTGACGGCCAGCGGGTCCAGCCGCTGCCCCGGCAGGATCGTGTCCCGTTCGCCGCAGGCTTGCAGGCCAAGGGCGGCCGCCAGGGCCAGGGTCAGTCGCAGCGTGGCGGTCATTCCTCGCCTCTCCCTCGTATCGTTCGGTTGCCCGCTGGATCAGCCCGCGGGCATGTTTTCGGATGGTTCCGGCTCGACGCCAAGGGCGATCATCATCTCGGACAGGCGCAGGCGCAAGGCCTCGGTCATGCCGTCCTTTTGCTGGATCTGGCGGATCAGGTTCACGGCATCTTCCGTCCGGCCGGCACCGATCAGCGCAACCGCCTTCTGTTCCAGCGCCAAGAGTTCAAAGGGCGCCCCCGCGCGCGACAGCCGGGACAGGATTTCGTCGCGCTGCGCGGGATCCATCGTTTCGCCCTGCAGCATGACCAGCTTCAATTCGGCCAGGTCGTGCAGCACCGTGCCGGCCGCGGTGTCGCCTGCCACATCGCGCAGGGCAGCGGCCGCCGCATCGTCGCCGTCGTTTTCGGACCATTCCGAGGCTGCCAGAAGCGCCGCCAGCACGCGGCGGGATTCAGCGCCCTGCGGATCGACGGCCATGATCGCCGCCGGATCGTCGCCCGCCTGGGCCGCCACGATCGCATCGCCCCAGGCCCGCGCCTGGGCTTCCGCGCGCGACTGGCTGTATTCGCGCCAGATCACGCCCGCGACGATGCCCAGGATCAGCAGGCCCGCGACCCAGCCCCAGCGGCGAAACAGCCGGAACAGGCGCTCGCGGCGCAGATCCTCGAACACCTCGTCGATGAAGTTGTCGTTCTGATTGGCCATCCTTGCCTTCCGCAACCGTCTTGCGCCCTGTCTTATACCGGCACGCGGCGGAAAGCCAATGCCGCGCCGATCACAAGAAAAAACCCGGCGGAACGGATCCGCCGGGCCTTTTGCCGATGGGGCAAGGATCACATGCGCGAGGCGACGTTTTCCCAGTTCACCAGATTCGACAGGAAGTTTTCCAGGTATTTCGGACGCGCATTGCGGAAATCGATGTAATAGCTGTGTTCCCACACATCGCAGCCCAGAAGCGCGGTCTGGCCGTGGCACAGCGGGTTCACGCCGTTTTCCGTCTTGGTCACTTCCAGACCGCCATCGGCGTTCTTGACCAGCCAGACCCAGCCCGAGCCGAACTGGCCAACGCCGCCTTCGGTGAACTTCTTCTTGAAATCATCGACCGAGCCGAAGGATTCGGTGATCGCCCGTTCCAGTTCCGACGGCATGGCGCCTGGCTTCGGCGCCATCATTTCCCAGAACTGCGCGTGGTTCCAATGCTGGCTGGCATTGTTGAAGATGCCGTTCTGGGCGACCGCGCCCTTCTGGTAGGTGCCCTTGACGATGTCCTCCAGCGACTTGCCGTCCCATTCGGTGCCCGCCACCAGTTCGTTCAGCTTGTCCACATAGGCCTTGTGGTGCTTGTCGTGGTGGTATTCCAGCGTTTCCCTGGACATGCCGCCTTCGGCCAGTGCATCATGCGCATAGGGAAGATCGGGAAGCGTGAAAGCCATTTTCTGTCCTTTCAGAATGGGTTGAGCCTTGGTCGGGCGCACGGTCCCGCATTCGCGGGTCAAACGCAAGGGGTGCGGGCCGGGTTCCTAGCGCGGGGCCAGCCCACTGCCGGGAATGGCCGCGTTCTCAAGGATCAGGCGCAGGTAGTCCGCCGTGGACCGGAACCCGATCAGCCGGAAACCGCCCGGGATGCGCCACAGCGCCGCCGCCGTCTGGGCCGCGCGGCTTCGCCGCAATCCGTCGGGCGGCAGGTCGTCCAGATCGACCGGCATCAGCTTGGCGATCACATCGCCCGCATGAGGGCCGGTCACGTCGAAGACCGCGCGGGCGTCCGACATATCGACGACAAGCGCATGTTCGCAAGCCAGGGCGTCGGTCAGCGCCGCAATCGCGTCGGCCAGTTCCGCCGATGGCAGGATCAGCAGCAATTCATCGGGCGACATCCAGCCAAGCGACCGGCTGCCATCGGTCACGATGCGGGTCTGCCCGGGGATTGCCAGGCCCGCAGCCTCGGCAATCGCGTCGCCCGCGCGGTCCAGGTCGGCGCGGATCGTGACCATTCCCAACCCGGTGACACGGGCGATGTCTGCAAGCGCCTCAGCCATTCAGACGGGTTCCTTCCTTGTCGTAGAAGACCGGATCGACGATCCGCGCCTTCATCACCTCGCCCGATGGCAGGGGAAATTCCAGCACCTGCCCCATTCGCGCCGGACCGTGGCGCACCAGCCCCATGGCGATGGGGCGGTCCAGCGTCGGCGAATGATAGGAGGAGGTGACGCGCCCCTGCGTCTTGCGCTGCCCGTTGGCGTTGACCCCCGGTTCCACCGCATAGGCGCCGTCGGGCAAGACGCGGCCGTCAAGGCTTTCCAGCCCCACCAGTTGCCAGCGGCTGCCGTCCTTCATGAAGCTGCGGGCCTGCGCGCGCTTGCCGATATAGTCCGGCTTCTTCTTCGAGATCGCCCAGTGCAGCCCCAGATCCTGCGGGATCACCGTGCCGTCGGTTTCATCCCCGATCATGATGAATCCCTTTTCCGCGCGCATGACATGCATCGCCTCGGTGCCATAGGGGGTGATGCCCAGGTCGCGGCCCTCGACGTGCAACCGTTCCCACAGTTCCAGCCCGCGGCCCGCAGGCACGGCGATCTCGTAGGACAGCTCGCCCGAGAAGCTGATGCGATAGATGCGCGCAGGGATGCCCGCCAGTTCGCCTTCGGCCCATTGCATGAAGGGCAAGGCGTCCTGCGACAGGTCGATGGTGCCCGGCAGGCGTTGCAGCAGCTCGCGCGCCTTGGGTCCGGCGACGGCGATCTGGGCATATTGCTCGGTCAGGTTGGCGGTATGGACCTGCCAGTCCCACCATTCGCATTGCAGCCAGTCCTCCATATGCCCGTGGATGCGGTCGGCCCCGCCGGTGGTGGTGTGGCACAGCCAGGTATCGGTGGACAGGCGCGCCACCACGCCGTCATCCATCAGGAAGCCGTTCTCGTTGCACATCAACCCATAGCGGCATTTGCCGACCGGCAGGGTGGACATCATGTTGGTGTACATCATGTCCAGGAACCGCCCGGCGTCCGGCCCCTTGACCACGATCTTGCCCAGGGTCGAGGCGTCCAGCGTGCCCACGCCGTTGCGCACCGCAAGGATTTCCCGGTTGACGGCGCCATGCCGGTCCTCGCCCGCGCGGGGATAGCTGTAGGGGCGGCGCCAATGGCCCACGGGTTCGAAGGACGCGCCGTGGCTAGCGTGCCAGTCGTGCATCGGCGTCTTGCGCAGGGGCTGGAAGGCCTCGCCCCGCGCCTCGGCCGCGATGGTGCCAAGGGTCAGGGGCGTATAGGGCGGGCGGAAGGTGGTGGTGCCGGTGGCTTCCAGCGGCTGGTTCAGCGCCTTCGACAGCACCGCCAGCCCGTTGATGTTGCTGTTCTTGCCCTGGTCGGTCGCCATGCCCAGCGTCGTGTATCGCTTGGCATGTTCGACCGAGGCATAGCCCTCGCGCGCGGCCAGTTCCACGTCGCTGACCTTCACGTCGTTCTGGAAATCCAGCCACATCTTGGCGCGCAGCTTGTAGGGCGCGTCTTGCGGCATGACCCAGACCGGCATGGTGGGCGCTTCGGACCGTTCCAGGTCGCCCGCGCAGCGCAGATCGCCATTGGCGGCGCCCAGGACGGTGACCATGGATTTCCCATCCGCACCCAAGGGCGGGCGCGACGGGTCGGGGCGGAACATCGCCTCGGGTTCGTCCCAGGTCAGCCGGCCGCCGCAATGGCTGTACAGGTGGACCACCGGCGACCAGCCGCCCGACATGGCGACCACGTCGCAATCCAGGCTGCCGGTCACGCGCCCGTCGCCCGCCTGGTCGCAGATCGCCACGCCCTCGACATGGGTGCCGCCCTTGACCTTGGCGACGGCCTTGCCGGTCATGACCGGAATGTTCGCCGCGCGTGCGGCCTGCGGCAGGTCGCCCCTTGCCTGCGGGCGGGCGTCGATGATGGCCACGACTTCCAGCCCCGCCGCCTGAGCGGTCAGCGCGGTGCGATAGGCGTCGTCGTTGTTGGTGACGACCACGATCCGCCGGCCCGGCGCCACGCCGTAGTCGCTGATGAAGTCGCGCACGGCGGAAGCAAGCATCACCCCCGGCACGTCGTTGCAGGCAAAGGACAGCGGGCGTTCCAGCGCGCCGGTCGCCGTGATCACATGTCCCGCCCGGATGCGCCACAACCGCTGACGGGGAATGCCCTGGTTCGGGTCGTGATCGGCCAAAGCCTCGCGCGCCAGAAGATAGCCGTGGTCGTAAAGCCCCGTCGCCATGCAGTTGCGGCGCAGGGTTACGTTGCCGCGCCCGTGCAGGTCGGCCAGCAGCGCGTCAATGGCGGCCTGGCCACTGTCGTGATCGGTCGGCGTGCGCCCGCCCCAGACCGGGTCCTGTTCCAGCACGATCACCCGGCCGCCCTTGTCCGCCGCATCCCGCGCCGCCGTCAGCCCGGCGATGCCGCCGCCCACGACGACCGTTTCGGCAAAGGCATAGGCCTGTTCATAGCGGTCGGGGTCGGGACCCACGGGCGCCCGGCCAAGTCCTGCGCTGCGGCGGATGACCGGCTCGAACAGGTGCTTCCAGAAGGGGCGCGGGTGGATGAAGGTCTTGTAGTAGAAGCCGGCGGGCAGCAGCGGCGACAGCCAGTTGTTGATCGCGCCGACATCGGCGTCCAACGAGGGCCAGCAGTTCTGGCTGCGCAGGACCATGCCCGCCACAAGCGCGGTGGTGCTGGCGCGCTGATTGGGTTCGAACCGGCCGCCCTGGCCCAGGCCGAACAGCGCGTTCGGTTCCTCTGCCCCCGAAGCGATGGGACCGCGCGGGCGGTGATACTTGAAGGACCGGCCCATCAGCATCTGGCCATTGGCCAGCAGGGCGGACGCCAGCGTGTCGCCTTGGACCCCGCGCAGGTGGCGACCGTCGAAGCGGAAGGCAAGCTGGAAGGCACGGTCGATCAGGCGGCCGCCGCGCGGCAGGCGGAAGGGGGGCGTATGGCTCATGCGACCACCGCCTCGGATCCCTGGGGCCAGTCGGGCACCCATTCGGTCCGGGCCTGTCGGGCATTCGCCACGATCTCGTCGGTCGCATGCGCCGTCTGGGCCTTGTAGGTGCCATAGACCTGCATCGTATGGGTATCGCGCGCGGCCAGGAACCACTTGCCGCAGCCATAGGCGTGCCGCCAGCGTTCGAAATGCACGCCCTTGATGTTCTTGCGGGCGAACAGATAGGCCTCGAACTCCTCGGCCGTGCCGCCTGGTCCGACGCGCTTCAGATGCGCCTCGCCCCCGGGGGACAGTTCGGTTTCCTCGGCTTTGACGCCGCAATAGGGGCAGGTCAGGATCAGCATGACAGGCTCGGCAGGTGGGGGATAAACGACGAAAACCACCCGCGCGGAAACGCTGCGGGTGGTTCGGGCGGAAAGGCCGGGGGCTGGCTGCCCCCGGACCCCCGCGGATACTTCAGCGAAGAAGAAACGCGAAGGCTGGCGCGGTCAGTTCGCCGGGGCCGTGGTTCCGGGCGTGGCTGGCGCGGCCGGTTCGACTTCGACGGCGTCATCGACGGCCGGATCGGTCGTGGTTGCCGGCGCGGTCGTGGTTGTGCCGTCCGTTGCCGTCGCGTCGGCTGCGGGATCGTCGCCGCCGGACATGAAGAAGAACAGCAGCGCCACAATGACGACGATGGCCCCGATGATGATATACATGCGATTGCTGTTGGGTTCGGCCATGCTTTTCCCTTTCGGTTCAACCCTTGGTTATCGGACAATGACGCCGATGCCCCTTGGGTTCCCGAACGATCCTGCAAGGTGGGATCCATGATCAATGTGCCACACCGGCCGCCACGGATTCGTCGATGAAGCGCCCCTCGCGGAAACGGTTCATCCCAAAGGCGGCGGCCAAGGGACCGGGCCTGCCTTGGGCCACCAGTTCGGCCATGGCCCAGCCCGATCCCGGAATGGCCTTGAAGCCCCCGGTGCCCCAGCCGCAGTTCACGAAGATGCCGCCGACCGGCGTGGTGGACAGGATGGGCGAACGGTCGCCCGTCATGTCCACGATCCCGCCCCATTGCCGCAGCATCTTCAGGCGAGAAATCATCGGGAAGGTCTCGATCAGGGCGCGGACGGTTTCCTCGATATGGTGCCAGGATCCGCGCTGGGTGAAGGCGTTGTAGCTGTCGGTGCCGCCGCCGATCACCATCTCGCCCTTGTCGGACTGGGACATGTAGCCGTGGACGGTGTTGGCCATCACCACCACATCCATGCAGGGCTTGATCGGCTCGCTGACCATCGCCTGCAACGGCACGCTTTCGATGGGCAGGCGGAAGCCCGCCATCTCGGCCAGCTGGCTGGAATGACCGGCCACCACCAGCGCCAGCTTGTCGCAGCCGATGCGGCCCCTGGTGGTGTTGACCGCCTGGACCTGTCCGTTCGCGGTCTCGATCCCCGTGACCTCGCAGTTCTGGATGACATGCATGCCCATGTCCGAACAGGCGCGCGCATAGCCCCAGGCCACCGCGTCGTGCCGCGCCGTGCCGCCGCGGGCCTGATACAGCCCCCCCAGCACCGGATAACGCGGTCCGTCGATGTTGATGATCGGCACCAGTTCCTTCAGGCGCGCAGGCTCGATCCATTCGGTCGCCACGCCCTGCAGGGTGTTGGCATGGACGGTGCGCCTGTATCCCCGCACCTCGTGTTCGGTCTGGGCCAGCATGATCAGCCCGCGCGGGCTGAACATCACGTTGTAGTTCAGATCCTGCGACAGCGTTTCGTAAAGCTTCAGCGCCTTGTCATAGATCGCCGCCGACGGATCCTGGAGATAGTTCGACCGGATGATGGTGGTGTTGCGGCCCGTGTTGCCGCCGCCCAGCCAGCCCTTCTCGATCACCGCGACATCGGTGATGCCGTGATTCCTGCCCAGGTAATAGGCCGTCGCCAGCCCGTGCCCGCCCGCGCCCACGATCACCACCTTGTAGCGGCCGCGCGGTTCGGGACTGGCCCAGGCGCGGCTCCAGCCGCTGTGCTGGCGCAGCGCCTCGCGCGCGATGGCAAAGACCGAATAACGGCGTGACGGCATGAAACCTCCGTTCGATTTGCGGACAGGATGACCAGACCCGGGCGCAGGCTCAAGCCGTGTTGCGCCCGATCACGGCAAAATGCGACAGGCTGACGCTTTCCGCGCCGGTCAAAGCGCCCTAAAAGGGGCCTCAACCGGAGGGCTTGCATGTTCTGGATCATCTGCGCCGTGCTGACGGGCGCGGTCGGCTTTGCCATCATCGCGCCGTTGCTGCGCAACCGTGGAACGGGCGAACCCGCCGCGGCCTTCGACCTGCGGGTCTATCGCGACCAGCTGCAAGAGGTCGATCGCGACCTGGAACGCGGCGTGATCGCGCCCGAGGATGCAGCCCGCCTGCGGACCGAGATCGGGCGAAAGGTTCTGGATGCCGATCGCCGGCTGTCGCAGGACACGACAGGCAAGGCGGGCGGGCGCGGGCTGCTGGCCATGGGCGTTCTGGCGCTGCTTTTCGCGGGGGCGGTGACGCTCTATGTGCGCGAGGGCCAGCCGGGGCGCGACGATCTTCCCATCGCGCAACGCATCGCCAACGCCCGGCAGATCTATGAAAGCCGCCCCAGCCAGGCCGAAGCCGAAGCCAGGGCCCCCGCCCCTGTCACCCCCGAGGTGCCCGAGGACTTTGCGGCGCTGATCCAGCAGTTGCGCGAAGCGGTCGCCAGAAATCCCGACGATCCGCAGGGTCTGGCCCTGCTGGCCACGAACGAGATCCGGCTGGGCAACCTGGCTGCCGCACGCGAGGCGCAGCAGCGCCTGGTCGAATTGCGCGGCGACGATGCGAGCGCCGACGAACTGGTCCGCCTGTCGGCCCTGATGATCGAGGCCGCAAGCGGCCTCATCACCCCCGAGGCCGAGGAGGTGCTGGCCCGCGCCCTGACCAGGGAGCCCACCCATCCGCAGGCACGCTATCTGCTGGGGATGCTGCAATTGCAGAACGACCGTCCCGACCGCGCCTTCCCGATCTGGCGCAGCCTGCTTGAGGAAGGCCCCGAGGATGCGCCCTGGATCGCGCCGATCCGCACCGCCATTTCCGACCTGGCCTGGCTGGCCGGCCAGCCCGATTACGTCCCGCCCGTGCCCATGCCTGGCCCCGACGCGGAGGCCATGGCCGCCGCCGAGGACATGACCCCCGAGGAGCGCCAGCAGATGATCGCGGGCATGGTCAGCCAGCTTGAATCCCGGCTGGCCAGCCAGGGCGGCACGCCCGAGGAATGGGCGCGGCTGATTTCCTCGCTGGTGGTGATCGGCAATGCGGACCACGCGCGCGAAATCTGGACCGAGGCCCAAGCGCGGTTCGCCACCCAGCCTGAGGCCCTGGATATCGTGCGGCAGGCCGCAACCGAGGCAGGGCTTGGCGAATGATCCATCCCGAAATCGCCGATTTTGCGTCCAGCCTGCCCCCGGTGGGGGCCATCGCCGGGCTGGACCTGGGAACCAAGACCATCGGCGTCGCGGTCAGCGACGGGCTGCGGCAGGTCGCATCCCCCCTGACGGTGATCCGGCGGCAGAAGTTCACGCTGGATGCGGCGGAACTGCTGGCGATCGCCAAGGATCGCGGGCTGGTGGGGCTGGTGCTGGGCCTGCCGCGCAACATGGACGGCAGCGAAGGCCCGCGCGCCCAATCGACCCGCGCCTTCGCCCGCAACCTGGAACGGCTGACGGATCTCTCCATCGGCTTCTGGGACGAACGCCTGTCCACCGTCGCCGCCGAACGCGCCCTGCTGGAAGCCGACACATCCCGCAAGCGCCGGGCCGAGGTGATCGACCAGGTGGCGGCGGGATACATCCTGCAAGGCGCGCTCGACCGGCTGCGGTATCTGCAAGGATGATCGAAAGCCCCTGCATCAAGGTCTGCGTGATCGACCCGGCGACGCGGCTCTGCACCGGCTGCTGGCGCAGCCTGGACGAAATCGCCGCCTGATCCAGCCTGTCGCCCGACGCGCGCCGCCGGATCATGGCCGACCTGCCCGCCCGCAACCCCCGCCAGGCCTGACATCTTCTGTGCCCAAATATCCCCGGGGGACGCGCGGCACGCGCGGGGGGCAGGCAGCCCCCTGCCCGCTTGCCGCCCGAACGGCCATCTGCGATAGAAACGCGACCCCGATCCTGAGGCCCGCCATGAGCTTTCGCGCCCGCCACCTGCTTGGCATCGACCACCTCTCGCCGCCCGAGATCGTCACCCTTCTGGATCTGGCCGAGGATTACGTCGCCCTAAACCGCCGCACGGTGAAGCACGCCGACACCCTGGCGGGGATGACCCAGATCAACATGTTCTTCGAGAACTCGACCCGCACCCAGGCCAGTTTCGAACTGGCGGGCAAGCGGCTGGGGGCGGACGTGATGAACATGTCGGTGGCTCATTCCAGCGTGAAGAAGGGCGAGACGCTGATCGACACGGCCCTGACGCTGAACGCGATGCAGCCTGACCTGCTGGTGGTGCGCCATCCGAATTCGGGCGCGGTGAACCTGCTGGCCGAAAAGGTGAACTGCGCTGTCATCAACGCGGGCGACGGGCGGCATGAACATCCGACCCAGGCGTTGCTGGACGCGCTGACCATCCGCCGCGCCAAGGGCCGGTTGCACCGCCTGACCATCGCCATCTGCGGCGACATCGCGAACAGCCGCGTGGCCCGGTCGAACCTGCTTCTGCTGGGCAAGATGGAGAACCGGCTGCGCCTGATCGGCCCCGCCACCCTGATGCCGGCCGGGGCGGGCGAGATGGGGGTGGAGCTGTTCGAGAACATGCGCGAAGGGCTGCGCGGCGCCGATGTGGTGATGATGCTGCGGCTTCAGAAGGAACGCATGGACGGCGGCTTCATCCCGTCGGAACGCGAATATTTCCATCGCTTCGGCCTGGATGCCGAAAAGCTGGCCTGCGCCGCGCCAGACGCCATCGTCATGCATCCCGGCCCCATGAACCGGGGCGTGGAAATCGACGGCACCATCGCCGATGACATCAACCGGTCGGTGATCCAGGACCAGGTGGAAATGGGCGTGGCCGTGCGCATGGCGGCGCTGGACCTGCTGGCGCGGAACCTGCGCGCGGAACGCGGCCGCGCCGCGGCGGGGGTGATGGTCTGATGCTGGACAGAACCCTGGGCGGGACCCTGGACGGGGCGGACTGGACCGGCCTGCTGCATCCCGGCGAACGGCTCTTGTGGCAGGGGCGGGCCATCGGTGCGGGGCGCCCCGACCTGCCGGTGCGCTTCTGGACCATGCTGGGCACGATCCTGTCGCTGGGCAGCCTGCTGTTCCTGCTGATCGCCTTTCTGGGCCGGTCCCAGCCGGATTTCGTCGCGGGTTTCGGAGGCATCGGCGTGGTGGCGCTTGTCATCGGGCTGATCTGCAGGATCCTGCCGCGCCGCTTCCAGATCGCCCGCCTGCGGCGCTGCCGCTATGCCCTGACGGACCGGCGGATGCTGGTCCATGACGGATCGGCCCTGCGCGCCTGGGACATCACGCCCGATCTTGACCTGACCATCCACCCCGAGGAACCGGGCTCGGTCATCGTCGATCCGCCCTGGCTGGACAACCGCCCGCCCAAGCCGCAGCGAGAGGCGGGCTTCATCGGCATCGCCGGGGCGGGCCGGATCGCCGCCATGATCCGGGACATTCAATCACGCCAGACCGACAGGACGGAGACCGGGTCGTGACCATTCTTCATTTCACCAATGCCCGCCTGATCGACCCCATGGCGCAGACGGATGCCACCGGCAGCCTGCTGGTCCGCGACGGCGTGATCGCGGGCATCGACGCGGACGCCCCCGAGGGCGCAACCGTCATCGACTGCAATGGCCGCGCGCTTGCCCCCGGCATCATCGACTGGGGCGTCAAGATCGGCGAGCCGGGCGAACGGCACAAGGAATCCTTCCGCAGCGCGGGCCTTGCGGCGGCGGCAGGCGGTGTCACCACCATCGTCGCCCGCCCCGACACCCTGCCCCCCATCGACACGCCCGAATCGCTGGAATTCGTGACGCGTCGCGCGGCGGACGCCGCCGTCAACATCCGCCACATGGCCAGCCTGACCAAGGCCCGCGAAGGGCGCGAGATGGTCGAGATCGGCTTCCTGACCGATGCGGGCGCGGTGGCCTTCACCGACGGCGTGCGGCAGGTGGCGGATACGCGGCTGCTGTCGCGCTGCATGACCTATGCGCGGGGCCTGGGGGCGCTGATCGTGGGCCATCCGCAGGATGCGGGCCTGTCGCGCGGGGCGGCAGCGACCGGCGGCAAGTTCGCCTCGATCTATGGCATCCCCGCCGTGTCGCCGATGGCCGAGGTGATCGGGCTTGATCGCGACCTGTCGCTGGTGGCGATGACCGGCTGCCGCTGGCATGCCGACCAGATCACCACCGCCCGCGCCCTGCCCGCCCTGCAGCGCGCGCGGGATGCGGGCCTGGACGTGACGGCCGGGATCTCGATCCACCATCTGACGCTGAACGAATACGATGTGGGCGATTACCGCACCTTCTTCCGCTTCACCCCGCCCCTGCGGTCGGAAGACGACCGGCTGGCGATGGTGCAGGCGGTGGCGGACGGTCTGATCGACGTGATCGCCAGCTTCCACACCCCCCAGGACGAGGAATCCAAGCGCCTGCCCTTCGAGGCCGCCGCCCCCGGCGCGGTGGGCCTGCAGACGCTGCTGCCCGCCGCGATGCGGCTGTATCACCAGGGCGGGTTGAGCCTGCCGCAACTGTGGCGGGCGATGTCGCTGAACCCCGCGAAACGGCTGGGCCTGCCGGGCGGGCGGCTGGCGCCGGACGCGCCCGCCGATCTGGTGCTGTTCGATCCCGACGCGCCCTTCGTGCTGGACCGCTTCACCCTGCTGTCGAAATCGAAGAACACCCCCTTCGACGGCGCCCGGATGGAAGGCCGCGTCCTGGGAACCTGGGTCGCGGGCCGGCGCGTCTTCGGGGGTGCGGCATGACCCTGATCCTGTGGACCGTCTTCGGCTATCTTCTGGGCTCGATCCCCTTCGGTCTGGTGATCGCCCGCGCCCTGGGACTGGGCGACCTGCGCAAGATCGGGTCGGGCAATATCGGCGCGACCAATGTGCTGCGCACCGGCAACAAGCCTGCCGCCCTGGCGACGCTGCTGCTGGATTCGGGCAAGGGCGCCATTGCCGTGCTGATCGCGCGCCATTTCGGCGGCGACATGGCGGCGGTGCTTGCCGGGGGCGCGGCCTTTCTGGGGCATTGCTTCCCCGTCTGGCTGGGCTTCAAGGGTGGCAAGGGGGTCGCGACCTTCCTGGGCACGCTGATCGCGCTGCACTGGCCGCTGGGCCTGATCGCCTGCGGGATCTGGCTGCTGACGGCGCTGATCAGCCGCATCAGCAGCCTGTCGGCCCTGCTGGCCGCCGCGCTGTCGCCGGTCTTTGCCTGGGGCCTGGGCCATGGCGACCTGATCGCCGTCAGCCTGTTCATGGCGGTGCTGATCTGTGTCCGCCATCGCGCCAACATCGCCCGCCTGCTTGACGGGTCTGAACCACGGATCGGCCGGCGCTAGGCCCTGCGGCGGCGCAGGGCGACGAACGCGCCCAACCCCGTCAGCAGAAGGGGCAGCCCGCCCGCCAGCGGGACCGGCGCCAGATCAGCCTCGATCAGGTTCAGCGCGGTCTGCCCGAACTGGGCATGGGCCAAAAGGTTGGGATGGACCGGGTCGAAGAACAGCCGCGACAGCGATTCCGTGTCGCTGCAGACGGGCGCCTGTCCGAACGCAGCGGCCACGCTCGGGCTGGGAAACAGGCAGGGCAGCGTCGCGTCGCCATAGCCGAAGGCTGCAGGATCGGCCAGGATGCCGTTCAGCTGCGCATGGATATCCAGGCTGATGACATTCAGCCCGCCCGCCTCGAGCGCGGCCACATTCGCCGCAAGCCGGGCGTTATAGGCCGTGGTGGCCGCACTGGCCAGCAGCCGGGCCTGGGGCTGGAACAGGGCAAAGGCAGGCGTCGCGCCAAGATCGGGCAGGTTGGCGATCAGGAAATCGCGCACCCTATGGGCGCCAAGAAAACTGGCCGTGTCCGCAACGGCGTCGGCAGCCCTGGTCGCCGCGCCTATGGCATTTGCAAGCGGATCGCCGCTGGCAAGTCCCGCAAAGATGTCGTTTGCCCCCATCAGGATCGACACCAAGGGCCGCGTCCCGAACCCCCCGGAAGCCGCCGCCAGTTGCTGACGCTGCGCCAGCAGGCCGGGCGTCGGATCCGCGGGATCGATCGGCTCGGCCGCCTCGGCACCGCCCCGGGCCAGATTGCCGGTCGGCCGCCCTGCGGCCCGGAATTCGGCCGCGACGTATTCCGCGAAGGTGCGACCGTTCGAAAAACGCGGCCTGTCATTGGGCGCATAATAAGCCGCCTCGCCCGCCTCGGGCGAGATCGGCGCGCCCGGACGGCCCGCCGCAAAGACGGGCAGCGGCAGGTTGCCGTTGTCCGTCAGGCTGTCCCCCAAGGCCCAGAAGCTGGTAAAGGCATCGGTCACGACCGACGCCTGCGCCGTCAGCGGTGCTGCGATGACGGCAATAGCCAGGAAAAATCTACGCATGATCCCCCCGATGCATCGCTTCACGCTAAATGCAGGATGGGATTCGGGACAACGTTAAAGATTCCTGCACATTCCGGCTGCCACGGGCCGGGGTCGGCGTATCAGCGTTCGGCCACCAGGGTCCGGCCTGCCGGACGGGCGGGACGCGCCGGGGCGGGTTCGGGCTGCGGCTCGGATACCACCTCGCGCAGCGAGGGCTGGTTGAAGACCCGCACCGGGGAAACCACCGGCGCGGCCCCGCCCTGTCCCGCGATGCGGCGCAACGCCTCGGCCCCGCGCCGCGCCGAAATCGCCAGCGAGATCATCGCCAGGCAGGCGCCCGACAGCAGGATCAGCACCACGATCCCCAAAAGCCCCACGAAGATCGGCAGCGGCGGCAGCCCTTCGGCCTGGCCGACCTGGGTGACGATGGCCCCGACCAGGGACACGACGCCGACCGCGAAAACCGCGCCCATGACCCGCTGCACCCACACCATCGCATCCGCCTTCATCGCCTGCCCCTTTCGCTTTGCCCAACGCCTGCCACCAAGGGGGGCACGGCGCAAGGTGCCGGACGCTCATATTGTCGTGCGGTGCGGCCGAAAGGCTTAGAACAGAAGGATTTTATAAAACCAGAACAAAAGCGTCGCAGAACCGTTAACCATTTTGGGCATCCTCGCCTAGCTGCGCGCCGGCCGGCTGCGCAGGCATGATGGTTTAAAGATTGGGAAACGCTTTCATGAAGATGCAGCTTGCCGCCCTTGCGGCCCTTTCGGCATTGGTCCTGCCCCTTGCAGCCCATGCCGCGACCTGGAACACCCTGACGGGCGAGGCGCCCATCGTCGTCGCGCATCGGGGCGCCAGCGGCTATCTGCCCGAGGAAACGCTGGGCAGCTATGAACTGGCGATCAAGCTGGGCGCGGATTACATCGAACCCGACGTGCAGATGACCAAGGACGGCCATCTGGTCGCCATGCATGACACGACATTGACCCGCACCACCGATGTGGCCGACCTGTTCGAGCCCCGGAACGGGACCTACAACGTCAAGGACTTCACCCTGGCCGAGATCAAGACGCTGACCGTCAAGCCCACCGGCGCGCTGTCGCGGCCCGATTCGACCTATCCCGGCTTCACCCCCAGCATGGCCGATCCCTACAAGGTACCGACCCTGGACGAGGTGCTGGTGTTCCTGAACGCCCAGAACGCCGCGAATGGCACATCCGTCGGCATCTATCCCGAGGCGAAGGCGCCCTTCGACGCGGAAAAGGAAGCAAAGATCATCGCTTCGCTGAAAAGCAACGGCTTTGACACGGCGGCCGACAAGGTGATCCTGCAATCCTTCGCCCATCAGTCCGTCATCAACCTGACCAGCCTGCTGGAAACCAACGGGATGGAGGCCGAGGTCGCGCAGTTGGGGTCAGTGCGTATTGAGGACGGCATCTATGGCGTGAACGGCAGCGACGGGTTCAGGACGCTGGAGCAGATCGCGTCGGTCGCGACCGGCGTCGGCGTCAGCTATGGCGGCATCACCGAGTCCTTCATCCAGGCCGCCCACAGTCTTGGCCTGAAGGTCCATGCCTATACCTTCCGTCCCCTCAGCGAGGACGAGGCCTTCGCCATGATCCAGCCGATGCTGGATTGGGGCCTGGACGGCTTCTTCACCGATTATACCGATTTCGGACGCACCGTGGTCGATGCCCAGCACCCTGCCCCGGTGCCGCTGCCTGCCGCAGCCCCCTTGCTGCTGGCGGGCCTGGGCGGCCTGGCCTTGCTGCGCCGCCGGCGGGCCGCTGCCTGAACCCAAGGCAAGGGGCGCCACGGACGGGCGCCCCTGCCCGTCAAGGCTGCCATCCGACAGGATCAACAGTTTCCTTCGACCTCTACGGCGGCGGCAAGCAGGCGGATGGGCATTGGCAGGCCCGCTGCTGGGCCTGATAGGACGGTTCTGACCCGGCCTGCCCCGGTCAATAGGAATATTCGCGATAGATCGGCGTCAGGTCGCCGTTCCATTCGCCGTTAAACTTTTCCAGCAGTTCGTCGGCCGGCACCTTGCCGCTGTCCAGGCTTTCCTTCAGCGCGTTCAGGAAATGCGTCTCGTCCGGGACAAGGCCGCCCGCACCGGGACGGGCGCGGTTGTTCAGGCCCTGTTCGGCGATCGCCACGACCTCGCGCGCCAGATCCTGCATGTGGATGCCGTTCACGCTGGCCTGCAGCCCGTGGATCCCGGCCTGTTGACGCAGCCCCTCGCGGGTCTCGTCGTCCCAGTCCTTGACCAGATCCCAGGCGGCATCCAGCGACGACTGGTCATAGATCAGCCCGACCCACAGGGCGGGCAGCGCGCAAAGGCGCCGCCAGGGGCCGCCGTCGGCGCCGCGCATCTCGATGTATTTCTTGACGCGGGCCTCGGGGAAGACGGTGGTCATGTGGTCGGCCCAGTCCGACAGGGTGGGCACCTCGCCCGGCAGGGCGGGCAGGCGGCCGTCCAGGAAATCGCGGAACGACTGGCCCAGGGCGTCGATATACTTGCCGTCGCGATAAACGAAATACATTGGCACGTTCAGGACGTAATCCACCCAGGCGTCATAGCCGAAGCCGTCCTGGAAGACGAAAGGCAGCATCCCGGTGCGGGCATTGTCCAGGTTCTGCCAGATATGGGCGCGCCAGCTTTTCCAGCCATTGGGCTTGCCGTCGAGGAAAGGGGAATTCGCGAACAGCGCATTGGCGACGGGCTGCAAAGACAGCGCCACCCGCATCTTCTGGACCATGTCGGCTTCCGACGCGAAGTCCAGGTTCACCTGCACCGTGCAGGTGCGATACATCATCTGCTTGCCCAGCGTGCCCACGCGGTCCATGTAGTCGGTCATCAGCCGATAGCGCCCCTTGGGCATCATCGGCATGTCGTCCTGGCCCCAGACCGGCGCCGCGCCAAGGCCGATGAAGCCCGCGCCGATGCGGTCGGCGATTTCCTTCACCTCGGCCAGGTGCTGGTTCACCTCGTCGCAGGTCTGGTGGATGGTTTCCAGGGGCGCGCCCGACAGTTCCAGCTGGCCGCCCGGCTCCAGGCTGATATTGGCGCCGTCGCGTTCCAGGCCGATCAGCTTGTCCTGTTCCATGACCGGGTTCCAGCCGAAGCGTTCCTGCAGGCCCGACAGCATGGCATGGACCGAACAGGCGCCCTCGTAGGGCAAGGGCATCAGGCTGGCCTTGTCATAGCCGAACTTCTCGTGCTCGGTCCCGATGCGCCAGGCGTCGCGGGGCTTTTCGCCGCTGGCGATATAGGCTGCAAGCTGGTCGCGGCTTTCGATCGGGCCTCCGCCCTGTTGTGGAATCGACATGAAACAGAGGCCTTTCTGGGTTCTTGCCGGTCACAGGTGACGTGACGCGGGGGCCAAGTCAACCCGCCTCAACCCGGTCTCCGCCAAACGGTGCGGACGGCGTCGCGCTGATCGGCGACATGGGCGAGAGCCGTCGATACGGCCCCCATGTCCAGGCCCGGCAGGGCCGTGAAGGCATGGGCCAGGGCATCCGCGCCTGCGGCATCGACGGGAACCAGAAGCGCCTCTCCGCTGGTGCTGCGCAGCCGCCAGTGACCCCTGCCCTTCAGGCGCAGCAAGCGGATTTCGACGAGGTCGCGCAGGGCGATCTCTCCTCCCAGCACGGCGGCGCCGTAATAGCGGATGGCGCCTTCGTCCACCTCGACCACGCCGGGGGCGGTGATGCCGCGTCGGAATGGCAGGCGGCGGATGGCGCCCAGCAGCAGCGACAGGCCGACCAGCAGCACCAGGGCCCCAATCGCGGCGAAGAACCAGCCGCCGCGCAGGGCCAGCCACAGCCCCGCCAGCAGGATGGCGGCGGCGACCAGGGATTCGGACCGGGCGGCAAGCCAGGCGCGCAGGTCAGGCCGGATCATGGACGGCGGCCGGGCATGGGTATTTGGGCAACGAAGAAGCTACCATCGCGCCAGGGCGTCTTCGTCGCTGGCCTTGGCATCGACCCAGGCGGCGGCGCCATCATGGCCGATTTCTCGCTTCCAGAACGGGGCGCGGGATTTCAGCCAGTCCATCAGGTAATCGGCCCCCTGGAAGGCGGCGTGGCGGTGACGGGCGGCCGTGGCGACCATCATGATCGGCTCGCCCACGGCAAGGCGGCCATGACGGTGGACGATGCGCCAGTCGGTCAGGGCAAAGCGGATGGCGGCTTCGCTGCCGTAATCGGACAGCGCGCGTTCGGTCATGCCGGGGTAATGCTCGATCTCCAACGCGGCCATGGCGCCGGTGTCGTCGCGTACCACGCCGGTGAAGGTGACGATGGCCCCCGCGCCCGCACCGAAGCCCGCCAGTTCGGCGGCAAGGTCGAAGGGCGCGGTCTGGACGCGGGCCGACATGGATCAGCCGCCGGTCATAGGCGGGAAGAAGGCGACCTCTCGGGCGCCTGCAAGCGGCGCGTCCAGGCCGGCAAGCTGCTGGTCCACGGCGCAGCGCACGGCGGCCAGGTCGGCGAAGGCGGCCGCGTGCCAGTCGTCCCGCGCGGCCAGATCGGCGATCAGGTCGCGGACGGTGGCGGCGTCGGTTTCGATCCGTTCGCGCGGCTGGCCGATGCGTTCGCGCAGCCAGGCGAAATACAGCACGTCAAGCGTCATGGCCAGGTTCGCGCAGATAGGGGCGCGCCTTCACGAAATAATCCCACCCGGTCCAGGCCGTCAGGACCGCCGCGATCCAGACCAGCAGCAGGCCGACCTGCGTCGCCAGATCCGCCCAGGACAGGGAAAACGGCAAGCCCGGTTCGCCCACGCGGGGCGGGCGGCCGTGTTCGACATAGGCCAGGCCGGTGCCCAGGAACAGGACCGAGATGGCGACCATCTGCGTGGTGGTCTTCCACTTGGCAAGCTTGGTGACCTTCAGCAGCCGCGCATTCGATCCCAGGAATTCGCGCAGGCCGGACACGAAGACCTCGCGGAACAGGATCAGGGTGGCGGGCAGGATCAGCCAGGGGTTCATGCCGGAATAGCCCGTGATGACGACGATCGCGATCACCACCATGGCCTTGTCGGCGATCGGGTCCATGGCGGCGCCGAAGCGGCTTTCCTGCTGCCAGCTGCGTGCAAGATAGCCGTCGATCCAGTCCGTCACGGCCGCGATCAGGAACAGCGCCAGTGCCGCCCAGTCGGCCCAGGGGCGACTGAAATACAGAAACATCAGCGGCACGGCGGGGGCCGCGATCAGCCGAAGCAGGGTCAGGATATTGGGGACGGTCCAGCGCATAGGGGCAAGCTAGTCCGTGGCGCGGGACTTTGAAAGGGGCGGCGCATCGAAATGCGCCGCGCCCCCGGATTGCGGCCCGGTTCAGCCGATCGCGCCCTCGAACAGGGGATAGGCGCGGCCCGCGATGGTCAGGTGGACGGCCTTGATGCGCTGTTCGCCAAAGCGGCGGGTGCGGTGGCCGATGACGCGGATCGGATCGCCGGGGATCGCCACGGCCTTGGTCAGGCCGATTTCGGCATTCCTTGCGCGGCAGGCCAGCTCGACCGTCCAGTTGCGGCCCTCGGCGTCGCTGACGCACAACACCGGATCGCTGCCATTGCTGTTGTTGTCGGTCACGATCCCGGTCAGTTCCGTCAGATGCGGCTTGAATTCATCCCCCCGAGTGGATTTGGGCAGGCCGGCAGGCAGGAACCGCGGGGCAAGGATGCCGGGTTCGGGCAAACGGGTCATGATAGCCTCTTTCTCAGGTTGAGAGGGGCAACCATAACGCGATCAGGGCTGAAGCCTGCGGTGGGATGATACCGCAAACGTCTTTGGCAGGCGAATGGCCCGGCCGGGCCAGTCCCGGTGAGAACGCAAGTCTTTGTTATTCCAGAATATTGCCAGAGATCGCGCCGGCTTCACGTTTCCTTTTCCCCCGAGGCCGCGAAGTTTGGAACATCCTTCCCCGCGCCGGTCAGCCCCGCGCGTTGAAATGGTCGTGAACCTTCTGCGCCATCGCCGCCGAGATCCCCTCGACCGCCTGCAGATCCGCAAGGCCCGCCCGGCTGACCGCCTTGGCGCTGCCGAAATGGGCCAGAAGCGCGCGCTTGCGGGCGGCGCCGATGCCCGCGATTTCATCCAGGGGATTGGCCATGACCGACTTGGCGCGCTTGGCGCGGTGGGTGCCGATGGCCCAGCGATGCGCCTCGTCCCGCAGGCGCTGGATGAAATACAGAACCGGGTCGTTCATGCGCAGCGCAAAGGGCGCGCGGCCGGGGCGGTGGAATTCCTCTTTCCCCTGGTCGCGGTCGATGCCCTTCGCGACGCCGACGATGGGAATGTCCTCGACCCCCAGATCGGCCAGGATTCCGTCCACGGCGGATACCTGCCCCGCGCCCCCGTCGATCAGCAGCAGGTCGGGCCAGGCTTCCGTCTGGCGGTCGGGGTCTTCCTTCAGCAGGCGGGTGAAGCGGCGGGACAGGACTTCCTTCATCATGCCGAAATCGTCGCCCGGCGTGATCTCGGTCCCCTTGATGTTGAACTTGCGATACTGGCTCTTGATGAAGCCTTCCGGCCCGGCCACGATCATGCCGCCCACGGCATTCGTGCCCATGATGTGGCTGTTGTCGTAAACCTCGATCCGCCGGGGGGCGGCGGGCAGGTCGAATGCCTCGGAGACGCCCTCCAGCAGGCGCAGTTGCGTGGCGCTTTCGGACATGCGGCGCGCCAGGCTTTCGCGAGCGTTGCGCAGGGCGTTTTCCACCAGATCGAACTTCTCTCCGCGCTGCGGGACGCCGATGACGATGCGGCGGGCGGCCCGTTCGGACAGCACCTGCTGCGTCAGGTCGGGTTCGTCCGGCGCGTGCGACAGCAGGACCATCCGGGGCGGCGGCTTGTCGTCATAGAATTGCAAAAGGAAGGCCTGCATCACCTCGGCAGGCGATTCCACTCCGCCCAGGCGCGGATAGAAGTCGCGGTTGCCCCAGCTTTGATTGCCGCGGATGAAGAAGACCTGCACGCAGGCCTGACCGCTTTCCATGTGTAGGGCGACGATGTCGGCCTCGGCCACGCGCTTGGGGTTGATGGCCTGGACCGATTGCACGGCGGTCAGCGCCTTGATCCGGTCGCGCAGGGCGGCGGCGCGTTCGTATTCCATGTTCTCGGCCGCCTCGGCCATGTCGCGGGCCAGGTTCGCCTGGATCACGGTGGTCTTGCCCTGCAGGAAGCGTTCGGCATCCGACACAAGCGCGCCGTAATCCGTTTCCGAAATCCGGCCGACACAGGGCGCGCTGCAGCGCTTGATCTGGAACAGCAGGCAGGGGCGCGTGCGCGATTCGAAGGTCGCGTCCGTGCAGTTGCGCAGCAAAAACACCCGCTGCAACTGGGTCAGCGTGCGGTTCACGGCCCCCGCGCTGGCGAAGGGGCCATAGTAATCGCCCTTTTCCGACTTCGCCCCGCGATGCTTCTTGATCTGCGGATAGGCATGGGATTTTGCGACCAGGATGTTCGGGAATGACTTGTCGTCGCGCAAGAGCACGTTGTAGCGCGGCTTCAACTGCTTGATCAGGTTCTGTTCCAGCAGCAGCGCCTCGGTCTCGGTGCGCGTGGTCAGGAACATCATGCTGGCCGTTTCGCGGATCATCCGCGCGATCCGGGCCGAATGGCCCGAGGGCCGGGCATAGTTCGACACCCGCGCCTTCAGGTCGCGCGCCTTGCCGACGTAAAGGACCGCCCCCTGCGCATCCAGCATGCGATAGACGCCGGGGCTGCGGTCAAGCTGGCGCAGATAGTCCTGGATCAGCGCGTGGCCGGTCTTGGGGGTCGTGTCCTGGGTCATGTCCGTCAGAGTGGTGATTCCCGTCGCGGGCTGCAAGTTCGGGGCAAGGATTACAAGGTCAAAGCTGTCCACCGCCGCTGTGGATAACTCTGTGAGAGTCCTGTGAGGCAGGATGTTCCCAACCAGCAATCGTTACAGGATGATGACTTTGCCTGAAATTTAGGCAATATCTTAAGTTGCTGTTCTTGAAAGGAAATTTATTACAGCCAGCCGTGAGATGCGAAACTTGCGCAGTTTCAGGCGCTTGTTGAACGAATCTTACCTGAACGGGGACAAATCCGGTTACCTGCGGTTGCGACGGGACGGTGGGATACCCAGAAGACGGCGGATGCTGCGGCGAAAGGCCGGACCGCGTATCAGCGCCAGGGCAACCATCACCATCAGGAACAGGATGACGATGCGGACACTCATCCCCCGGCACCGAAGCGGGCAAAGGCCGCGCGTTCCTGGGCTGCGTCCAGCACCGTGCTGGCCGACAGCCCCAGCCTGCGGAACAGCGACTGGCGCGGGGCATGGACGACAAAGCGCGTCTTGTCGCCGTAAAGCGCCTTCATCTGCGGCACCAGGTGGCCGATGCCGTCGGCAAGCCCCAAGGCCACGGACTGCCGCCCGGCCCAGAATTCGCCGGTGAACAGATCGCGGTCGGCAGCCAGCCGGTCCCCCCGACAGGCCGTCACATGATCCTTGAAGGCCTGGTGGATCGGCTCCAACACGTTGTGCAGGCGCTCCACATCCTCGGGACGTTCGGGGCGGAAGGGATCCAGCGTGGATTTCGACCGCCCCGCCGTATGCACGCGGCGCTCGATCCCCCAGCGGGCGATCAGATCCTGGAAACCGAAGCCCGCCGAGATCACGCCGATCGACCCCAGGATCGAACTGTTATCGGCCCAGATACGGTCCGCCGCGCAGGCCAGCCAGTATCCGCCGGAGGCCGCCACATCCTCGACAAAGGCATGAACGGGGGTCTTCGTCTCGTCGGCCAGTCGCCGGATGCGGGCGGCGATCAGCGACGACTGCACCGGCGATCCGCCGGGCGAATTGATCGACAGCGCCACGGCGACGGGCTTGCCCTTGCGAAAGGCGCGTTCGATCACGGGCGCAAGCGCCGCGTCCGACAGGCCGCCGCCGCGCCCGGCCATGCCGATGGCGCCATGCAGGCGGATCACCGACACGCGGGGACCCTTGTTCGTCAAACGGTCAAGATAGGGAATACGCATGAGGCAAAGTTAATCACCCCAAGCCCCTGCCGCAAGCGTCAGCCATGACGGATCGTGTCACCGGGCAGGAAGGTGGGGGTCAGTGCGACGATCCGGTCTTCGGGGATGATGTCCTTGCCAGCGACCAGCCGGGCCGCGCGCCTGCCGATATCGACGCGCCTTGCATCGGTCGTGGCCAGGCGCACCGGCAGCCCGTCCAGCAGATCGACGCCGTTGAAGCCGGCAAGTCCGATGCGGCCCGGGATGTCGTATCCCTTGTCCAGGCAATGCAGCAGCCCCCCTGCCCCGATCATGTCGTTCGAGAAATAAAGGAAATCCAGGTCCGGCGCGCGGGTCAGGATTCGCTCGGTCAACTCGCGCCCCTTCAGCAGCGAGGATCCGCCCTGGTAATATTCGCGCGCCTCCAGCGCGACGCCCGCCTCGGCCAAGCCCTCCTCGAACCCCGCCAGGCGTTTTCGGGCGCGGTGATCCTCGGGCATGTGGGTGCCGACGAAGCCGATCCGGCGATAGCCCGCAGCCAGGATCCGGGCAGCCATTTCCCGCCCTGCGCGGCGATGGGAAATGCCCACGATGGTGTCGATGCCCTCGCCGTCGATATCCATGATCTCGACCACGGGGATTCCTGAATTCGCCAGCATCGCGCGCGATGCCTTGCTGTGTTCCAGCCCCGCCAGGATGACCCCGGACGGTCGCCAGGACAGCATGTCGTACAGCACCATCTCCTCTCGCGCGGGGGAATAATTGGTGACGCCGATCACGGGCTGCAGGCCGGTATCGTCCAGTTCCGCCGACACGCCCCCCAGCACATCGGGAAAGACCAGGTTCGACAGGGACGGGATCACCACCGCGACAAGGTTGACCCGCTGGCTGGCCAGCCCGCCCGCGATCTTGTTGGGGACATAGCCCAGCGTCTTGGCAGCGGTCAGCACCTTTTCCCGCGTGGCGGCGGACACATCGCCCCGGTTGCGCAAGACCCGGCTGACGGTCATTTCGGACACGCCGGATGCCTCGGACACGTCCCGAAGGGTCAAGGGGCGGCGGGGTCTGGGGACGTTCATCTGGCACCGGAAGATCAGGTCTTTGCCCGATGTTAGCGTTCGTCCGACCCCGCGACAACCTTGCCAAATGCCTTGTCACGGGTCAAAAGGGCAAAGGCGGCCCCGTGGCTCAACTGGATAGAGCAGCCCCCTCCTAAGGGGCAGGTTACAGGTTCAAGTCCTGTCGGGGTCACCAGATTTCAACAGCTTGGCTTCGCCCTTTCGTCCGCAAACCTCGGTCTGGGACAAAAGCCCTGACCGAATCCGAGGGGACTGTTCGCCGCTCGAAATCTTTCGTCGAGAGAACAGCCCAGCCCCAAAGCCACCCGGTCGTGAGGCATCAGCCTCCTCAATGCAAAGGAAGCTTTGGCGTCAGCGGCAACCTCATCGACGTCAGCACCCATCCCCGGTGCCGCGCTTCCAGACGCAAAGAGCGACTCAATGGTTCGCTGTGGGATCCACCGCTTCTCCAGGATGCCACCGGTCAGTGCAGCCCGTTTCACGCCAATCGTCTGGCACCAGCCGGTGACCGTCATCATCGGACGCCTCCTGGTTTCTTGATCGACAGGTCTTCCGCGCAGGACCGATCCAACCGACGATCTGAGGCACCTGGCCTTTTCCCGCAAGGATCGGCGCTCCGTCGATGCTCAGGCTCCATTGGCACATCGCGCCGAATTTCGGCCCTCTCAACCGTTTCTAAACGAATCGCGGTTAAGACCGGATTATCGCCAATGAGGAGAAGCCTCATGTTTGAAAAGATCGAAATGATGCGCATGGCCCGCGCCCTGGGTGCCCATGCCAGCGAACGGCATCTTGTCGTGGCCCGCAATGTGGCCAATGCCGATACACCCGGATTCAAGGCCAAGGATGTGGCGTCCTTCGCCGACAGCTATCGCAGCGCGGCGTTCTCCGCGATGCGAACCACGGACCCGCGCCATCTGGCCACGCCCGAATGGTCGCCCCTGACGCGCCAGACGCCCGTTGAAACCGGCGTGTCGCCCAACGGCAATTCCGTCGCGCTCGAGGAGGAGATGCTGAAGGCGGCCGAGGTCAAGCGCGGGCACGACCTGTCGCTTGGCATCTACAGCTCGGCGCTGGATCTGATGCGCACCAGCATCGGGCGGAGGGCGTGATGGACCGTCCCGTTTCCGCCCTGCACCTGGCCGCGTCCGGGATGCGCGCCCAAAGCGAACGCCTGCGCCACACGGCCGAAAACATCGCCAATGCCGACACGCCCGGCTATCGCCGCAAGCTTGTCACCTTCGAGGAGGCGACCCGCTTCGGCCGCCCGACCGGCGAGGTCGAGGCTTCGAAGCTGCGGCTCGACCGATCGGAACTGCCCCGCCTTTACGATCCCTCGCATCCCCTGGCGGACGAGGACGGCTATTACCTCGGCTCCAATGTCGATCTGGTGATCGAAATCGCGGATTCCCGCGAGGCGGGCCGCAGCTATGAGGCCAACCTGAAAATGTTCGAGCAGACGCGCCAGATGGGCGCGTCGCTTCTGGAACTTCTGCGCCGCTAGAAAGGTCGCCCATGTTCACCAGTTTGAATGCAGCCACTGCCTATTCCGCCGCCCGCACCGCCGTGGCGCCGGGCCAGCCCGGTCCCGCCGTCCAGGCGCTGTCGAACGCGGCCGAGGATTTCGCCGCCCAGATGGGCAAGGTGGACCAGGTTGCAACCGGCGCCATGACCGGCCAGGTGGAAACGCACCGCCTGGTCCAGACAATCGCCGAAGCCGAGGTCGCCTTGGAAACCGTTGTCGCCATCCGCGACAAGGTGGTCGAGGCCTATCAGGAAATCCTGCGGATGCCGGTGTGATCCATGGATGAAACGCTGCTGTTCGACATGCTGCGCCAGGCGCTGCTGATCGCGGTCCGCATCTCGGCACCGATGCTGGCGGTCGCGCTGATCGCGGGGGTCGTGATCGGGCTGTTCCAGGCGCTGACCTCGGTCCAGGAGATGACCCTGACCTTCGTGCCCAAGGTCGGGCTGATGCTGGCCGTCTTCTGGGTCACCATGAGCTTCATGACCACCGCGCTGTCCGATTTCTATCTCGGGCAGATCATTCCCCTGATCGCGGGAAGCTGACCATGGACAACGCGATCTATGCGACGCTGACCCGGCAGGCCGGGCTGATGGCGGAAATGCGGGTGGTGGCCAACAACATCGCCAACGCCAACACCACCGGCTTTCGCCGCGAGGGAGTGATCTTTGCCGAACACCTGTCCGCGCTCGACCGCAGCGGCGACACGCTGTCCATGGCCCATGCGCGCGGCAGGATGCTGGATCTGGACCAGGGCGTGCTGACCCAGACCAACGGCAACTATGACCTTGCCATCGAGGGCGAGGGCTTCTTCCTGGTGGAAACGCCCGAAGGCAACCGCCTGACCCGCGCGGGCGCCTTTCTTCCCTCTGCCGAGGGCGAGTTGATGACCGCCGACGGTTTCCGCCTGCTGGACGAGGGGATGGCACCGATCATCGTTCCCGCAGGCGCCAGCGAGGTCGCGGTCGGCGCTGACGGGACCTTGTCCGCGAACGGCGTGGCCTTCGGCAAGATCGGCGTCTTCGCCGCCCCCGAGGATGCGCAACTGACCCGTCAGGGCGGCACCACCTTCACGACCGACGCCGCGCCCGAACCCGTTGACGACGCCCGTATCCGCCAAGGCTTCCTGGAAGAATCGAACGTCGATTCCGTTTTCGAGATCACCCGCATGATCGAGGTCCAGCGTGCCTACGAACTGGGCCAATCCTTCCTTGACCGCGAAGATCAGCGCATCCGCAGCGCGATCTCCGGCATGACCCGCTGAAAGGACCATCCATGAGAGCCCTGCAGATCGCCGCAACCGGCATGAGCGCGCAGCAGACCCGTGTCGAGGTCATTTCGAACAACCTCGCCAACATGTCCACCACCGGCTACAACGCCCGGCGCGCGGAATTCGCCGACCTGCATTACCAGCAGGCCACCCGTCCCGGCACCGTGACCGCCGCCGACGGCACCGTCATTCCCGCAGGCGTGCAACTGGGCCTGGGGGTGCGCTCTACGGCGGTCAGCGTCAATCTGCAACAAGGCGCCTTGACCCAGACCGGGGGCGACCTGGACCTGGCCATCGACGGCGAGGGCTATATCGAGGTGACGCTGCCTTCCGGCCTTTCTGCCTATACCCGCGACGGCGGGTTGAAGCGGTCGCCCGACGGGTTGATCGTGACCTCGGACGGCTATCCGGTCGTGCCGGGCATCACCATCCCCGACGACGCGAGCACCATTTCCATCAACGCGGCGGGCGAGGTTTACGCCTATTTCAGCGACCAGGTCGAACCCGAACTGCTGGGTCAACTTACGCTGGCAGGCTTTTCCAATGAAAAGGGGCTCGAGGCGATCGGCTCGAACCTGTTCCTGGAAACCGCGGCATCCGGCACGCCCCAGGTGACGACGCCGGGGCAGGACGGCCTGGGCGCGCTGCGCCAGGGCTATCTGGAGGACAGCTCAGTCGATTCCGTGCGAGAGATCACCGAACTGATCAAGGCGCAGCGCGGATACGAACTGAACGCCAAGGTCATCACCGCCGCCGACCAGATGCTGGCGGCCACCACGCAGGTGCGCTGATGCGGTGGCTGGTTCTTCTTCTGGCCCTGGCGCCCCTGCCCGCATCCGCGGCGGTGCTGGCCGCCGCGCGAACCCTGCCCGCCGGAACTGTCATCACCGCCGCCGACATCCGCGCCATCGACGGCGACCGTCCCGGCCTTTCGGACCCGTCCCAGGCCATCGGGCTGCAGACCCGCATCACCATCCACGAAGGCCGCCCGCTGCAGGCGTCGCTCTTGCAGGCGCCCAGGCTGATCGGGCGCAACCAGATGCATTCGCTGGTCTTCCAGCGGGGTGCCCTGCGGATCGTCACCACCGCCCGGACGCTGTCGGACGGTGCGGCGGGCGACGTGATCCGCGTCATGAACCTTGAATCCCGCGCAACGATCAGCGCCGTCGTCCAGCCGGACGGCAGCCTTGTGGCGCTGAAGTAAGGAACACCGATGAAAACCATTCCCCTGCTCTGCCTCGTCCTGGCGGCTTCGGCCTGCGCGCGCGCCGATCACCTGGGAAAGCCGCCCAGCCTGACCTCTCCGCGCAACAGCGAAGAGTTCATCGCCATGACCAACCCGCCTTTGGAGATCCCCGTCGATTCCGGCCGCCCCGAGGCGGCAGCGTCGCTGTGGGCCGGGACCACCTCGTCCCTGATCAGCGACAGGCGGGCGGCGACGCGCGGCGACATCCTCACCGTAGTGATCGAGATCGACGACGAGGCGCAGATGACCAACACTTCGGGGCGCAGCCGCCAGTCCGGCGAAAGCGTGTCGATCCCGCAGATGATCGGCATCCCGCAGCGCCTGAACGAAAAACTGCCCGAAGGCGCCAGCTTCGACAACCTGGCCGAGGCCGAATCGTCCTCGACCTACAAGGGCAGCGGCAACATCAGCCGCCGCGACAAGCTGACCCTGCGGGTGGCCGCAACGGTGATCGACACCCTGCCCAACGGCACCCTTCAGATCGAGGGCACGCAGGAAGTCCGCGTGAACTATGAATTGCGCGAACTGACCGTCAGCGGCTTCGTTCGCCCCGCCGACATCGACCGCAGCAACGAGATCGCCTATGACCGCATCGCGGGCGCGCGCATCTCCTATGGCGGGCGCGGGCAGATCACCGATGTGCAGCAGCCCCGCTTTGGCCAGCAGATCGTCGATGTGATCCTGCCCTACTGAGGTATCCGCCGATGAAGAAGCTCTTGCCCCTTCTGATCCCCGTTCTGGCCCTGGTGGGCGGCGTCGCTGCCGGAGAGATGCTGCGCCCTGCCCAGGAAGCCGGTCATGCCGCAACCGGGGCGACGTCCGGCAATCACGGTGCGGCGGAAGACGCCGCCGCCCCCGACGGCCATGCCAAGCCGGCATCGGATCACCCGGCACCGCCACCCGCCGATGATCATGCCGCAGCCAGCGATCATGGCGGGGGCCAGGGCGCCCATGGGGAAACGGCCGCCCCTGCCGAGGGCTGGTTCACCTTCCCGAGCCAGTTCTTCGTGCCCTTGATGCGGAACGGGGACATGGGCGGGGTGATGATCCTGACCCTGACGATCGAGACGGGCGGCGCCGACCTGCCTGCCATGAAGCAGCAGGAACACCGGTTGCGGGACGCGCTGCTGCGCGAATTGCTGATCCATGCCAATACAGGCGGATTTGACGGCAACTTCACGTCCGAGGCCCGGCTGGCCCCCTTGCGCGAACGATTGCAGAAGGCGGCGCAGGCCAGCACCGACCTGTCCGTCAAGGCCGTGCTGATCGAGGATATCGCCCGGCAGGCGGGCTGACGGTTGCATCGGCGCGGGCGGCAGGGCAGAAACCGGCCCTGCCCGACCAAGGACACAGCCGGTGGATCGATCTGCCTTTCCAGCCCATGACCATTGCGTGACGATCCTTCTGGCCAGCTATCGCGGCGCATCCTTCATCGAAGCGCAACTGGATAGCATCGCCGCACAGACGCACCGGAACTGGCGGCTGATCGTCTCGGATGACGGATCGGATGACGGGACGCGCGACATTGCAGCAGATTTCGCGGCTAGGCGCCCTGCGGGGCAGGTTCGGATCATCGACGGACCGCGTCGGGGCGCCACCCAGAACTTCCTCCATCTGCTGTCGGCCACGACAGACGGCATGATCGCCTTCTGCGACCAGGACGATGTGTGGTTTCCCGACAAGCTGGCCCGCGCCGTGGCCGCGCTGTCACGACAGGACGGCCCCGCCCATTATGCGGCCCGCACGATCATCACCGATGCAGCCCTGGTTCCGACAGCCGAGTCCCGCCATTTCCGGCGGCCCCTGGGATTTCGCAATGCCTTGGTCCAGGCGATCATGGCGGGCAATACCTCGGTCTTCAATGCGCCCGCCGCCGCGATCCTGCGCCGCTGCGCCCCAGAGGCCCGGGCGCGGGATATCGAGTCGCATGACTGGTGGGCCTATCAGGTCACCTCGGGCGCCGGCGCGGCGTTGATCCATGATCCGCGACCAGCCTTGTTCTATCGCCAGCACGCCCACAGCGTGATAGGCCGCAACGATACGGCTGCCGCGATGTCGCAGCGGATCGCCATGCTTCTGGCAGGGGATTATGGTGGCTGGCTGGCTGCCAACCACGCGGCCCTGGATGC
>NZ_NWMQ01000140.1:0-1283 GCF_002901215.1 Paracoccus sp. SY
GGGCACCTCGAAAAATTGCGCTAACCGGGCCGCCGGGGTAGGACGCACGGGGCATTCGGCTGCTGGAGCGTGACGATGGCGCAGATGGGTTTCTTTGATCTTTCGGACCGCTACGTGAGCCTAGACGCCAAGAAGGACCCGCTGGTCGAGATCGACGCCATTGTGCCCTGGGAGGAGTTCCGACCGACGCTGGAGCGGGTCTGGCGCAAGCCGGAGGCGGAGCGCAAATCGCGGGCGGGGCGCAAGCCCATGGACGCGGTGGTGATGTTCAAGACGCTGGTGTTGGGTGCCCTCTACAACCTGTCCGACGACCAGATCGAGTATCAGGTCCGCGACCGGCTGTCCTTCATGCGGTTCCTTGGTCTGGGGCTGGAGGACCGCGTGCCCGATGCAAAGACCGTCTGGCTTTATCGCGAGGGGCTGGCACAGGCGGGCATGGTCGAGGCGCTGTTTCAGCAGTTCGACGGCTATCTGGCGCGGCAAGGCTACATCGCGCGGGGCGGCCAGATCTTGGATGCCTCCATCGTGCCGGTGCCGAAGAACCACAACACGCGAGATGAAAACCGGGCGATCAAGGCCGGCGAGGAGCCCGAGGGCTGGGCCGAAAAGCCCGCCAAGCGATCGCAGAAGGACGTGGATGCCCGCTGGACCAAGAAGCACGGGAAATCCCACTACGGCTACAAAAACCACGTTAACGTGGACCGCCAGCACAAGCTGGTGCGCCGTTACCACGTCAGCGATGCGGCCCTGCATGACAGCCAGGCAGTGGATCATCTGCTGATGCGGGGCAACACTGGCGCAGGGGTCTGGGCTGATCCGGCGTATCGGTCCGTAGAGATGGAAGCCAGGCTGCGCGCGTGCAAGCTGAAGAGCCACATCCACCGCAAGGGCAAGCGAGGCAAGCCGCTTACCGAACAGGCTAAAGGCAGCAACCGCACGAAATCCGCAGTGCGCGCACGGGTCGAGCATGTCTTCGGCGCGCAGACCAACGACATGGGCGGCACGCTGTTGCGCACCATCGGCCTGGTGCGGGCGAAGGCCAAGATTGGGATGAAGAACCTCGCCTACAACATGCGTCGCCTCGTCCAGCTGCGCCGCCTGAACCCCTGCCCAGCGTGATCCGGGGCGCCGAAGTCAGCCCGTAAGGGCCGAAAGGCGGCGCAGTCCTCCGCCCGTAAAGCCCGCGAAGCCAACACGCCACACCCTGCCCAGACACGTCATGTGTTCCTCAAGCCGTCGAACCGGCCAAAGAACAGCGCAAGCGGTCAAAAATCGAGGTGCCC
>NZ_NWMQ01000141.1:0-1275 GCF_002901215.1 Paracoccus sp. SY
CAGGCAGGTCCTGCCACTCGGAGTCTGCGGCAACATGGAAGGCACTGGGGTCGAAGTTCACCAGGCCGATCGGGTTGAAGTCGGTCGCCTTGAACTGGGCATTGCCGGCCCAATAGTAGCTTGCGATTTCCGCGCTGGCAAAGCCGATGGTATAGCCGTCAGGCCGGGTCGTCAGCATTTCGGAATGCCCGATCACGCCACCGCCGCCTGGCTTGTTCACCACGTTGACCGTGACGCCAAGTTCCTTTTCCAGCCCCGCCGCAACCACACGTGCAATGGCATCTGTGCCGCCTCCGGCATTCCAGGCCACGATCATGGTGATCGGGCGCTCCGGGTATTCGGCAATGGCAGTTCCAGCGCTGACAGCGATACCCGCTGCAGCGATCATCAGTTTCTTCATCAAGATTGTCTTCTCCTCCAGTAGTGTGCGGTTCCTGACCGCCCTGCGGCTATTCGATCAAGCCGGCATCCTTCATTCGTGTTGTGGTGAACCCGATCGTATCGGTCATTGCCTTGAACGCCCCTTCAGGGTCATGGCGGCGAATGGCCTCCACGACAGCCAGGTGGTTCGACAGGTTCGCGCGAAAGTTCTCCATGTGATTTGCCGTCACGGAGAAGAGGACCCCCAGCACCGAATCAAGCGCAGCGTCAAAGGCTTCCAGGATAGGATTTCCGGTAGCCTGCAAGATCGCGAGGTGAAACTGCCGGTCGGCCGAGACGGCTGCCTCGGCATCGCCACGCTCGGCTGCGTCTTCCATGCGGGCAAAGGCGGTCTCGATGCCGATGATCTGCATACGGGTGGCACGGCGCGCCACCAAGGCCGCCGAGGAAGGCTCGAAGATCAGTCGGGCCTCATCAATCGCACCCAGCAACTCCGTCTGATGCACCTTGCCCGCCATGATCCAGCGCATGGTCTCGCGGCTCAACATGCTCCATTTCGACTTGGGGTTGACCACCGTTCCCCGACGCGGGGCGGTTTCGACCATGCCGAGCGCGACAAGGGAACGGATTGCCTCGCGGACGGACGATCGACCAACTCCGAAGGCTTCCATCAGTTCGGGTTCAGTGGGGATACTCGTCCCTTCGGGATATTTGCCAGACGCGATTGCCAGCCCAATCGAATCAAGGACACTGTCCATGACGCCTGCTCTGGTCTGGTCAGAGGTCAACGTAAGATCCTTAAGCGCTCTATTCGTCAGATGAATGACTGAAGACTTGCCGCTGGTCAAGTGTGGGATCGATAACAATTGGGGGGCATTGTAGTGGACAACTCCG
>NZ_NWMQ01000142.1:0-1246 GCF_002901215.1 Paracoccus sp. SY
GGGGCGCTGCCCCGGACCCCGGGATATTTGAACCAAAGTGAAAGACACGAGGCAGGACATGCTGGTTGACCCCAATGCCCCCTTCTTCCGCCACCTTTGGGTGCGGATCCTTTGCGTGGTAGTGCCGCTGGCCTGGGCCGGGGTCGAGCTTTACACCGGCAACCCCTTCTGGGCACTAATCTCGGGGGCTGCCGGGCTTTACCTGGCCTTTGAATTGTTCGTGCGGCGCAAGCCGGACTGATCAGGCCAGCAGGTCCACGGCGCGGTCCAGCCAGGCAAAGCCGTTGGGCGGCAGGTCCAGCACCGTGCCCGACAGCGATGCCCGCGACGGCCCGACAAGCGCCGCGTCGTCTGACAAGGTCAGCCGCGCAGGTTCCTTGGACAGGTTGAAGACGCAGGTCAGCGCCTCGCCCCCGATGCCGCGATGGAAGGCCAGGATCGGCTCAGCCAGATCCAGGAAAGAGGTCTCGCCCCGCCGCAGCGGCATCTGCGCCTTGCGGAAGGCCAGCGTCGCGCGATAGGCCGACAGCACGCTGTCGTTGTCGCCCTGCTGGCCCGCGACATGGCGGGCGGCCTGGGGTTCCTTGACCGGAAGCCAGGGCTTTCCATCGGAAAAGCCCGCGTTCGGGCTGTCGTCCCAGACCATCGGCGTGCGGCAGCCGTCGCGGCCCTTGATCTCGGGCCAGAAGCGCAGGGCGGGGGGATCGGTCAGTTCGTCATAAACCAGTTCGGTTTCCGTCTGGCCCAGTTCCTCGCCCTGATATAGGCAGATGGTGCCGGGGAAAGAGAGCAGCATCGCCGCCGCCTGCCGGGCCAGGGCTTCGGCGCTTTCGGCATGGGGCTGCCAGCGGGTGACATGGCGGAACACGTCGTGGTTCGAGAAGGACCAGCAGGCATGGCTGTCAGGCGCGCCCTTGTGCACGCCCTCGATCGTGTGGCGGAAATGGCGGGCGGTGAAGTCATGGCTCAGCATCTCGAAGCTGTAGCACATGTGCAGCCGGTCGGTGCCGGCCGTGTATTCGGCCATGATGCGGATCGAGGTGTCGCCGCCCTCGCCCACCTCGCCCACCATCATGCGGGCGTCGTATTCGTCGGTCAGCCTGCGCATCCGTTTCAGGAAGGCGATGTTTTCCGGCCGGTTCTTCGAATAGACGTGGCGCTGCATGTTATAGGTATCGGGCGCCGTGCTGTCGGGATTGGGCGGGTTGTTCCGCAGCCGGGTGTCGTGGAAATAGAAGTTGACCGT
>NZ_NWMQ01000143.1:0-1231 GCF_002901215.1 Paracoccus sp. SY
ATGGCAAAGGCAAAGTTTGAACGGACGAAACCGCACGTCAACATTGGCACGATCGGCCACGTCGACCACGGCAAGACGACGCTGACGGCTGCGATCACGCGGTATTTCGGCGACTTCAAGGGCTACGACCAGATCGACAACGCCCCCGAGGAGAAGGCGCGCGGGATCACCATCTCGACCACGCATGTGGAATACGAATCGGCGACGCGGCACTATGCGCATGTGGACTGCCCGGGCCACGCCGACTATGTGAAGAACATGATCACGGGCGCGGCGCAGATGGACGGCGCGATCCTGGTGGTGAACGCCGCTGACGGCCCGATGCCGCAAACGCGCGAGCACATCCTGCTGGGCCGCCAGGTGGGCATCCCCTTCATGGTCGTCTATCTGAACAAGGTCGACCAGGTCGATGACGAGGAACTGCTGGAACTGGTCGAGATGGAGGTGCGCGAGCTGCTGTCCTCCTACGACTATCCGGGCGACGACATTCCGATCATCAAGGGCTCGGCGCTGGCGGCGCTGGAAGGCCGCGACCCCGAGATCGGCGAGAACTCGATCAAGGCGCTGATCGCGGCGGTGGACGAATACATCCCCACCCCCGAGCGCGCGGTGGACCAGCCCTTCCTGATGCCGATCGAGGACGTGTTCTCGATCTCGGGCCGCGGCACGGTCGTGACCGGCCGGATCGAGCGCGGCGCGGTCAACGTGGGCGACGAACTGGAGATCGTGGGCATCCGCGACACCAAGAAGACCACCTGCACCGGCGTCGAGATGTTCCGCAAGCTCCTGGATCGCGGGGAAGCGGGCGACAACGTGGGCGTGCTGCTGCGCGGCATCGACCGTGACGGCGTGGAGCGCGGGCAGGTGCTGTGCAAGCCCAAGTCGGTGAACCCGCACACCGTCTTCGAGGCCGAGGCCTATATCCTGACCAAGGAGGAAGGCGGCCGCCACACGCCGTTCTTCGCGAACTACCGTCCCCAGTTCTACTTCCGCACCACGGACGTGACCGGGACCGTCAAGCTGCCCGAGGGCACCGAGATGGTGATGCCGGGCGACAACCTGAAGTTCGAGGTCGAGCTGATCGCGCCGATCGCCATGGAAGAAAAGCTGCGCTTCGCCATCCGCGAAGGCGGCCGCACTGTCGGCGCCGGCGTGGTCTCCAAGATCATCAAGTGATCCGAGCCGCATCGCGGTGACAACAAGGCCCGTCCCGAAAGGGGCGGGCTTTTTC
>NZ_NWMQ01000144.1:0-1222 GCF_002901215.1 Paracoccus sp. SY
TCCTGCCATCTCTACACCTCTCACCATGCCATATTTTGGGGGATCTGTCACGGGTTTTGTCCCGCACAGAGAGGAGATCACCCCCACACTGCCCGCAACCGTCTGACAGCTTCTCAGGAGGTGGTCAGCCCGATGGCTGGGTCACCGCAGGCCCACTAAGCTGCGCTTCTCGGCTTCGCCATCTTCGCGTAACCGCACTGCTCTACTCCGGCAGGTCCCTGCTGAACAGAGGGCTCAGGCGACAGGTCACAGCGGGTAAGACGCAGCCGCCAGGAACCGATGCCTAAGGGCACTGCCCCCTGCCCCAAAGAACAACTATCCCCCAACGCCCGACGCAGACATAAAGGTCTTATCAGCCGAGCGGGTGTGTGTGGTTGGTTTCAGAGTGTTCCCGCCCGGCTGAAAGATCCTACGCCTTGCGAGACGTGCTGTTGTCGGTGCCTGGGGCGGAGAAGGCCTCCGGGACCCTTTCGTGAAGCACGGGCGCGTGTTCGCCTGGGTCCTTGTTATCGGGATCCGCTGTCACGTCCTGTTGTCCGACAGGGTGCTGGCCCGGCGGGGCGGAGGTGCCTTTCTGACCCGCGTCCTGATGAAGGGCGCGGCGTGTTTGCCGCTGGGTCCCTCGAGTTCCAGGATGAGCGTCTCCAGTTCGCCGATCTGCTTTCTGATCCGGTCGATCGTTGTGTTGCGTTCCTGGTCGGACAAGGGCAGCCGGCCAATGTTGGCCCGGCACAGCCTTACGGCCGTGTTGGCCGCCGACAGGTTGGCATGCAAGGCGCTGTAGGTGGTGATCCGGTAGCTCATGCCCGATCCTCTTATGCGCTATTTGCATAAGATACCTTCGGTTAAGGAGCCGTTAACAGGACCCGGCGATGCCGACCGATCTTGTGAAGAGGCCCGCACCCGCAGCACGTTTGCGGCAGGGCGGCGACCACCTTTGTCGTCTCAGAAGGCCTGCAGATCGACCGCGCTTGTCTTGCCGTTGCGGCCGGTCTCCAGTTCAAAGGAGACTTTCTGCCCGTCCCGCAGCGTGTCCAGTCCGGCGCGCTGAACGGCCGTGATATGGACAAACACATCCCCGCCCCCGGCCTCCGGCGCAATGAAGCCATAACCCTTGTCGGTGTTGAACCACTTGACTGTCCCGCGTGCCATTGTCCCTCTCCGCTGCACAACAAGACATTGCTTGGCATAGCGCTCAGCCGCGCAGCAAGAGATTTCTGAT
>NZ_NWMQ01000145.1:0-1199 GCF_002901215.1 Paracoccus sp. SY
TGAGGGTCATGGCGGAGATCTCCGGTTATGAGAAACAGGGATGCGCCCGCCATGTCGCTCTCTAGCTCCGGCAGGCGCAGCCTTTTCCCGGCGACCCTCTGTCTCTTGATGCGCGGTGCCGCGACGCGTATCTTACCCTTGTCTTACACAGGATCCCGACATGGCACAGGCCGATCCCCCAATCACCACCGTCTCGACCAAGGGACAGGTCATCCTGCCCAAAGCGATCCGCAGGCGCCGGGACTGGGATGCAGGAACCCGGCTCATCGTCGAGGACACCCCCGAAGGCGTGTTGCTGAAGGCGGCGCCCGCCTTTGCGCCCAGCCGGTCTGACGCCGTGTTCGGGATGTTGCCGCATACGGGCGCGCCTGTCTCGCTCGAAGAGATGGAGGCCGGGGTGCTGGCCGAGGCCCGCAGGCACCATGATCGCGATTGATACCAACATTGTCGTCCGCTACCTGACCGGCGATCATCCTGAACAATCGAGGCGCGCGCGCGAGATCGTGGACGGGCAGCCCGTGTTCGTGCCGGTCACCGTGGTGCTGGAAACAGAATGGGTGTTGCGCAGCGCTTATGGCCACGGCCCCGCGGATGTGGCGCGCGCCTTGCGCGCCTTTGGCGGCCTTCCTCATGTCACCGTTGAAGACGCGTCCATCGTGGCGGCCGCGATTGACTTGGTCGAGCGGGGCATGGATTTTGCCGATGCGCTGCATCTTCGCCGCTCGACGGACAGGGACGCGTTTCTGACCTTTGACCGCCGGTTCGTGAAGGCGGCGAAAGCGGTCGCCATCGACCTCGTGCAGGAGGCATGAGAGGATCAGCCGAACCGCCGGCCTTCGGCCGTGAAGGTGTAGCCGTTGGCGGCAATGACGTGGTCGACGGTCTCGTCCGAGGGGAGGTGCTCGTATTGCGCCTTGATCCGGTCATAAAGCCAGCGGGCCAGGCGCATGGCAGCGCGGCATGTTGCGATAAAAGGCCTTGCGCATCTCCCGCAGACGCCGGTCATGACGCGCCTGCGGGCTGATGAGCGCTGCCGCCACCGCGCAAACCACCGTGCTCGCCGCGGCACAAACCCCGACATGCAGGCGCAGGTAGGTTGCGAATATCAGGATGCTCCCCTCCTTGCCTCGCTGACGGCAGGAACAAGATCGACAATCGGCTCGATCCTTGCGGCCGGTCCCATCCACGGCTCCGGGCGG
>NZ_NWMQ01000146.1:0-1195 GCF_002901215.1 Paracoccus sp. SY
GCCAGGTAATAGGCCGCGCCGGGATTGCGTGCGATCAGGTCGCCGATCAGCGCCTCGGCCTCGGGGTCGCGGTGGGGCTGGGACCGGGCGGCCTGGCCCAGTTTGTGAAACAGCCCTTCGATGGCTTGCCTGTCGTTGTGATCCATGACGTCTTCTCTCCTTTGTTTCTTGCGTCATTCGTCCTGCTGGCCGGTCAGGCTCAGCAGCAGTTGGAAGATGTTGATGAAGTTCAGATACAGCGACAGCGCCCCCATCACCGCCAGCTTCTGCTGCGTTTCGGCATTGTGATGTTCGCCATAGGCGCCCTTGATCGACTGCGTGTCCCAGGCGGTCAGGCCCACGAAGACCAGGATGCCGATGATCGAGATGGCGAATTGCAGGGCCGACGATCCCAGGAAGATGTTGATGATGCTGGCGATGATGACGCCGATCAGGCCCATGATCAGGAAGCTGCCGAACTTCGACAGGTCGCGCTTCGTGGTATAGCCGTAAAGGCTCATCCCGGCGAACATGGCGGCGGCGCCGAAGAAGGCCCGCGCGATGGAGGCGCCGGTGAAGACCAGGAAGATCGAGGCCAGCGACAGCCCCATCACCGCGCAGAAGGCCCAGAACAGCGCCTGCGCGGTCGCGCCCGAAACGGTCTCGATGCGGAAGGACAGGAACATCACGAAGGCCAGCGGCGCCAGCATCACCAGCCATTTCAGCGGCGTGCTGAAGATCGGCACATAGATCGCCGGGACCGAAGCGACCAGCACCGCGACCAGGCCCGTGACCAGCAGGCCCAGGCCCATGTAGTTGTAGATGCGCAGCATATGCGCGCGCAGGCCCGCGTCGAATGCGGCGGCGGGGGCAAAGCCGGCGCTGCGGCCAGCCTGATGGATGGGTTGCATGGCGTTCTCCGATGGATTGGTGTCAGTAAAGCGTGTCGGACAGCTCCTGCGAGGCGTCCAGAAGCGCATCCGCCCGGTCCGCCCCGGCGATCAGCACATGGGCGGTTTCGCCGATCTGGAACCAGGCAATGCCCTCGTCGGGAGTCTCGATCAGCCGCGGCAAGGTCACGTCGAAACTGCCGGCGCGCACCGCGAAATGGCTGACCTGGCCCAGATCCGGCGCCTCGAACAGGATCTCGACCCCCGGCCCCTGGGGCGAGGGAAAGACCTGGGCGTCGCGCACCGTCCAGCCTGGATCGAAGCCC
>NZ_NWMQ01000147.1:0-1154 GCF_002901215.1 Paracoccus sp. SY
GGGCATCAGCCGCGCGATGATCACCCGCCTGGCTCACGAAGCCGCCTGGGGCACGAAGTAAGATATAGACCTTTCCGGCCTCTTCTCCTCCCTAGGGCCGGGACTGGCGGCATTCTTCTGCCAGAGAGTGCCGCCCCTACATAGCCGCTCCATTTGCGGCACCCGACGCGACGGACCTTTCCTCCTCCCCATGGTCCGATCGTTGGCGGCAACGGCCTCTCCTCCTCCCTGGGCCTTGCCGCACCCATACGCGGCCCTTCCTCCTCCCTGGGCCAGCGTTCCGCGGCAGCACTCCCTCCTCCCTGGGTGCTGCCGCTTTTTCATGATGGACACCGATGCTGGAGCAACGCCTCCGAACCGACCGGATACCCGTCGTCCACTGAGAGGGTTGGTCTTATCCTCATCACCTGATCGGTTCTTCTCTGTCTGACCCCGAGGTCAGCTTTGCCGGAGACACCTTCATCAGCCTTGCCTTGCTGCTCCTGTCCTCCGGGCTTCTCGATGGACGCGAACGGAACCAGAACATGAGGCGCGTGTTTCCTTGCACCATCCTGAGAAAGGCAGTGCCCCATGGCCGATGAAAACCCGAAATCCCACCCGACCGACAATGCCGAGAAAGATCCCGACAGCTGGGTCAGCGGCGAAGACCCCATGACCGGCGCACAGGCGTCCTATCTCAAGACGTTGAGCGAACAGGCCGACGATCCCGACGCCTTTGACGACACCATCAGCAAGGCGGAGGCCTCAAAGCGCATCGATGCGCTGAAAGCCAAGCTGGGCCTGGACCAGTAGGGCTTCGCTGTCGGAAGGCGGAGCGACATCCCAAAGGTCATGAGTTCCGGCAACTATGGTTTTGTAAGGCGATGCGGTGCCGATGCTCCTGGGGCGCGGCACCCTTTTTCCGAATGTATCACGCAACACGGTTCTGATGTGGCTCCGGATGATCTGGTGCAGTGCCCTTTTGCCACTCTGACGCTGGCCGAAAGCCCAGTCATTACGAGAGCGCAGCAGGCTACGGCGCCAAGGGCGCGGATTTCGGAGATGTCTGGAGCTCTGTGCCCTCAGAAACTGTAGCCGACCCGTATGCCGACGCCCCATGCGTGGCTGCCTTTGATCTCGGCGCGGGCTGTATCAGGCGTGCCGGTCTCGGGACT
>NZ_NWMQ01000148.1:0-1126 GCF_002901215.1 Paracoccus sp. SY
GCCGAGAGATCCGCCACATTCGCCACGTCGTCCACGCAGACGATGATCCGCCCGCCCGAAAGCTTGGGCAGCCGCGCCAGCCGGTCGATCTTCAGCGGGTCGCGCACCTGGTTCGAGACCAGGATGTCCTGGATCCCGGCGCGGGCGAAGACCTCGGCCTCGGAAACCTTCTGGCAGCAGACGCCGATGGCCCCGCCCAGCTCCATCTGCAGCTTCAGCACATCGACGGACTTGTGCATCTTGCCATGCGCCCGGTGGCGCATCCCATGGGCGCGGGCATAGTCGCCCATCTTGCGGATGTTGCGCTCCAGCGCGTCCAGGTCCAGGATCAGGCAGGGCGTCTGGATGTCACCCTCGTCCATGCCCGGCAGCGCGGGCACGTCGAAGCCGACCTCCAGGGTGTCGAGGTTCACGCCGTTCGTCTTGATCGGTGCGTTCATGATGCCATTCCTTCAATCCAGGGCAGCCTGTCCAGATCGACATTGCCGCCGGTGATGATGATGCCGACGCGCTTGCCGGCGAATGCGTCGCGGTTCTTCAGGACGGTGGCCAGCGGCACCGCGCTGGAGGGTTCCATCACCACGCGCAGGTGCTTCCAGATCAGCTTCATCGCCTCGACGATCTCGGCGTCGGACGCCGTGTAGATCTCCGACACGTGGTTGCTGACGAAGTGCCAGGTCAGGTCCTTCAAGGGCACCAGAAGCCCGTCAGCGATGGTCTTGGGCGCATCGTCGGCGATGATGTGGCCCGCCTTGAAGCTGCGATAGGCGTCGTCGGCCTGTTCCGGTTCGGCCGCGATGACCTTGGTTTCCGGGGCCAGCGTCGCAAGCGTCAGGCAGGTGCCCGAGATCATGCCGCCCCCGCCGATCGGCGCCACCACCATGTCCAGCCCGTCGGTCTGCTCCATGAACTCCTTGGAACAGGTGCCCTGCCCCGCGATCACCCGCGGGTCGTTGTAGGGATGGACGAAGTCGCCCCCCGTCCGCGCCTGCACCTCGGCAAAGGTCGCCTCGCGCGAGGAGGTCGAGGGCTCGCATTCCGTGATCACGCCCCCATAGCGGCGCACCGTGTCCTTCTTGGCCTGCGGCGCGGTGCGCGGCATCACCACGTTGCAGGGAATGCCCCG
>NZ_NWMQ01000149.1:0-1091 GCF_002901215.1 Paracoccus sp. SY
AACACGAATGCCTTCTTGCGCGGCGCCTGCTGGCCCTTGGGCGCGATCCCGAAGCCCAGCTTGCGGATGATGCCTTCGATGATCTCCGGCTCTGTCGTGTTTGGTTCGAGAGTCAGCGTCAGCCGTTCCGCCATCATCGCGACTTTGACATCACCGACGCCTGGCAACCGCTCCACCGCCCGCGTCACCTTTGTCGTGCAGGCAGCGCAGTCCATGCCTGTCACGGTCCACTCGCGCCGCTCTGTTGTTTCAACCGCCATCTTGCTTCCCACTTGAAGTCTTTTCTTCATCGAGTCGGGAAGATAGAAGCTCTAGCAACTAGAGGTTCAAGAGGTTTCTCATGCTGAGCATCGGAAAACTGAGCGCGGCCACCGGCGTCAAGGTGCCGACCATCCGCTACTACGAAGAGATTGGCCTGCTGCCCGAAGCCGAACGCAGCGCCGGCAACCAGCGGCTCTACGGCGTGAAGGCGCAGGAACGGCTTGCCTTTATCCGCCACTCCCGCGACCTCGGCTTCTCGCTTGACGACATCCGGGAACTGCTCAGTCTTTCAGACCAGCCCGACATGTCTTGCGCTGCCGCCGATGTCATCGCCACGCGCCAGCTTGTCTCGGTCAAGGACCGCATCACGCGCCTTCAGGCCCTGCAGCAGGAGTTGGAGCGCATGCTGACCCAATGCGCTCAGGGCACGATCTCGGACTGCAAGGTCATCGAGGCGCTGAGCAACCACAAGAACTGTCTGCACACGCATCATGGAGAAGTCTGACAGGCATCGCGTGAACATCAGCTTTGAAGAAGCGGGCGAGGTAGCCCATTATAACATCAAGAATGTGCCTTAATGTTGAGAAACTTTATTCTTACATAGTAGCGTCTGGCTTAGAAGACACGGTAGCTAGAGCCTCTATCACCCGGCATTCAGATACCCTGCCTCGGTTGCATTCGCTGACCATTCGGGCCAGTTCATCCTGCAAAAGAAGCAGGCGGGCAATCCGGCTTTGGACTGCCTCAAGCTGCTCTTGGGCAATGCGGCTCGCATCCTCGCATGATGCTTCCGGCCGTTCCTGCAAAGCCAGCAGGATGCGGATGCTTGG
>NZ_NWMQ01000015.1:0-78058 GCF_002901215.1 Paracoccus sp. SY
TGCCGCGCAGATCCACGCTCATCCGCGGCCGCGTCCCCGGCTGTTCCTTGGATCCTGCCGCCATGCCCCGGCCTCCTGACGTCCCGGCCCGGATTTGCCCGGAACGCCGTAGCCACGCAACCCCGGACCACCTATTGATAGCTGCGCACCAAGGCCCCCGCGATCATGGACCAGCCATCCACGGCCACGAAAAAGGCCAGCTTGAAAGGCAGAGACACCACGACCGGCGGCACCATCATCATGCCCATCGACATGAGCACGGCCGACACCACCAGATCGATGATCAGAAAGGGCAGCGCGATCAGGAAGCCGATCTCGAAGGCGCGCTGGATTTCCGACAGCATGAAGGACGGGATCAGCACCGACAGCTGCGTGCTGCGGTCGCCGCTGCCGGGCGCGATCTCGGCCAAGCCGGCCAAAGTGTCGGGATCGGTGCGCGCGGCCATGAAGTCCTGGAAGGGCAGGATCCCGCGCCGGATCGCCTCGCCCAGGGTGATCGAGCCGTCCTGCAAGGGTGCGCCCGCGACCGCCCAGGCCTCGCGCAGGACCGGGTCCATGATGAACCAGGTCAGAAACATCGCCAGGCTGACGATCAGCATGTTGGGCGGCGAGGATTGCAGGCCGATCGACTGGCGCAGGATCGACAGCACGGTGACGATGAAGGGAAAGCAGGTCACCATGATGGCGATGGCCGGCGCCAGCGACAGCGCCGTCAGCGCCCCTACCAGCAGCACGGCGTTCTGGCCCAGGCCCTGTCCCACCTGCTGGGCGATCTGTCCGAACCCGTCCTGCGCCAGGGCGGCGGCGGGCAGCATTGCCACCAGTGCCGCCAAGGCGGTGCTGCGGATCATGCGGCGCCGGGCGCGGGCAGGATGCGCACGCAAAGCCGGTCCTCGGCGGTGGCGTCGGCGGTCAGTTCGCCCCGTGCGATGACCTTGTCGCCCACGCAGATCTCGACCCCTTCGTCGATGGATTGATCCAACAGCAGGATGTCGTCGGCCCGCAGCGACGAAAGCTGCGCGACGGTCTGGCGGGTGCGGCCCAGCCGGACCGTCACCTCGACCTGGATGGCGTCGGTGTCGATCAGATGATTCAATGCGTCCATGATGTCTCGTCCCCGTTGATTTCGGCAACCAGCCTGCGGATGTCCTGTGTCACGCCTGCGGGATCCAGTTCGATCCGACCCCCCTGCAGCGACAGCGAAATCCGCTCCGCCTCGCCAGCCGTGACCTCGATGCCCTCAAGCCCGCATTCGGCAAGGCAGCGGTCCACCATCGCGCGCAGCGACGGCCCGCATGTGATGGAAGCACGCAGCGGCGGGGCGGACCGGGACAGGCGCAGCAACTCCTCGGTCAGGGCGGCTTCCAGGCGGCGCGATTCGCCCGCAGGGGCAAGGCAGTCGAGGATCTGCGCCAGGATCGGCGCCAGCGCCTCGACCGCCTCGCGGCGCAGTTCGGTCCGGCGCGCCTCGTCATCGGCCAGGGCGCGGGCCAGCCGGTCCAGCCCGGCATTCAGGGTGCGGACCTGTTCGTCCTGCTGGCGGGCCATGCCTTCGGCCAGCCCGTCGGCAAAGGCCTGGTCCACGGCGTCGCGGCCGAAGGTCAAGGCCCCCTGGGCCGGCGCACCGAAGGATTCGAGTTTGAAGACGGCGAGGCTCAAAGGGCATTCTCCTTGTTGTCGATCCAGCCGGTCAGGATCTTGACGCTTTCGTCATGGCGTTCCTTCATCATGTTGCGCAGCCGGGCCACGGGGTCGCCGGGGGGCAGCGCAAGCTGTTCAGGCGCGCGCGGGGGCACGATCGGGGCGACGGGTTCCGCGATGACCTCCGCGGCAGGCAGGACCGTTCCCGTCAGGGCGGGGGCCTCGGCGAGCGGGCGGCTGTCATCCAGCGCGGGTCGGGGCGCGCGTCCCTTCAGGATCGGGCGCAGCACCAGGAACACCAGGGCCAGCGCAAAGAGACCGATCAACGCGATCCGTGCGAGGCCGTTCAGTTCCAGCCGGTCCATCCAGCCCGGCGCGGCCGCCGTTCCGCCTTCGCCCAGGCCGGTGAAGGGCAGCGACTTGACGGTGATCTGGTCGCCCCGCGTCTCGTCATAGCCCACGGCCGAGGCGACAAGTTCGCGCAGCACGTCCAGTTCCGCCTGCGGCCGTGGCACCATCTGGGTTTCGCCCCGGGCGTTTTCGGCGGCCACGCCGTTGACCAGCACCGCCACGGTCAGCCGCCGCGTCGATCCGGGCTGGCGGGACACTTCGCGGGTGACGCGGGTCACTTCGTAATTCGCCTGCTGGCGGGTTTCCTGGCGATTGGCCTCGGACCGGTCGCCCCCCCCTCCATCGCCGTCGGGCAGGTTCGAGGCCGCAGTCACCGCGCCCGTGCCGGTCGAGTTGCTTTGGTCGGTGGTTTCCTCGGTCACCTGGGAAATCAGCGCGCGGCTGTCGGGGTCGAAACGCTGCTCGGTCAGCAACTCGGTTTCGGTGACGACGTCCAGGTTCAGTTCCACGATGGCATTGCCGATGCCGACATGCGGTTCGAGGATGCGTTCGACATTGCGCTTCATCTCGGCCGCGCGGTCTGCGCCCGCCTCGTCCTCGCCGGCGGCGACGATGCCGTTGCGGGTGTCGATAACCGTCACCGCTTCCGGCGCCATCCCCGGCACACCCGAGGAAATGAGGTATTTCAGCGCCGCCGCCTGCTCTCGGCTGATGGCCTGGCCGTTCGTGGCGATGGTCACGGACGCGCTGCCCTGCCCGTCGCGGCGATAACCCCGCCCGGTTTCGATCGCCAGGTGGACACGCGCGGTCTTGACGTTGGGAAGCGCCAGGATCGTCCGGGCCAGTTCGCCCTCCTTCGCGCGCCAATAGGCGGCGTCGAACATCTGCGAGGTGGTGCCAAAGCCCGACATGCCGTCCAGCAGTTCGTAACCCGCGCCGCCGGCGGCGGGCAGGCCCTGCGCCGCCAGATCCATCCGCAGCTTGTCGCGGCTGGCGGCATCGACCCAGATCGAATCGCCGCGCACCTCGTAGGCCACGCCGGCCCGTTCGATCCCCGCCACCACCTCGCCCGCCTGGGCCGAATCGAGGCCCCCGTAAAGCAGGCTCATCGAGGGGCGGTTGGCCATCCAGGCAAAGCCCGCGATGGCCATGAATGTCGCCAGAAACGCCGCCACCAGGACGGCTTTCTGTTGAGAGCTTCGCTCTGTCCAATAGTCCTGCAATTTTTGCAAAACCGGCCCTTTCGAATCAGCGTCAGGTTCCCTTGTCCCGATGGTGATCGCATGGGCGTCGTTAAGATTTGGTTAGTCGCGGGGTGCTAATTCCGTCTTGTCACGACGGAGAATCACCATGACCGATGCGACCATCGACCCCGCCGCCAAGCCGTCCGGCAAGAAGAAGCTGATCCCGATCCTGGCGGCCGCGGTTCTGGCGGGCGGCGGCTTCGCCTCGACCTATCTGGGGCTGTGGTCGCCCGCAGCGATCCTTGCCCCGAAAGAGGAAGCGCCCGCCCTTCCCGCTGTGGTCTTCGTGCCCGTTCCCGCCATCGACCTGAAGATCCCCGGCGGATCGGGCCAGAGCCTGGTCCTTTCGGCCAGCATCGAGACCGACAGCGCCCATCAGGCCCAGGTGGCGCATCTGATGCCGCGCGTGTCGGACGCCTTCACGAGCTTTCTCTCCGGGATCGACCCCGCCGCCTATGACAAGCGCGGCGTGCTGGAGATCATCCGCGCCGAACTGCTGACCCGATCCCGCTATGTCCTCGGAACCGAGGCGATCAAGGACCTGCTGATTACGGAGTTTCGCTTCAAATGATACTGGAACATGCCTTTCAAGCCGCGCTTCTGGCGGCATCGCTGGGGCTTGGCGCCTTCTGCATGATCCTGTCGCGCAGGCTGCGGCGGCTCAACGACCTGGAAACCGGCCTGGGCGGCGCGATCGCGGTCATGGCGGCCGAGGTCGACCGGCTGGACAGCGCCGTCCGCGACGCCAAGACCGAGGCCGCCGCCGCCGCCGAGGCCCTGTCGCGAGAGATCGTTTCGGCCCGCAAGGAACGTGCCCTGTGGGATCTGCGCCAGAAGATCACCCAGGCCCAGGCGCAGTCGCCCGTGTCGGCGCCGGCCCCGGTCATCCCGATGCGCCGGCTGCGCAAGCGCGTGGTGGCCGCCGATGCGTAGATCCGCGCTGATGATGCTGACGCTGGCCTTTGCGGTGCCTGCGGGCGCGGCCATCTGGCAGGCGGGGGATCTGTCGCGGTTCTTCGCGGCCTCGGCCAGTTCGGGGGACCTGCTGCAAGGCTGCACCGATGTCCCGGAAGCCGTGGCCCTGGCCACCGAACTGCGCGATCGCGCCCTGCGGATCGAGCGCTACATGGAGGCGCTGGACACCCGCAAGGCCGAGATCGCCACCGCGGAAGCCGCCCTGAAGGCCCGCGCCACCGAGCTTCGCCAGCAGAAATCCGGCATCCAGTCGCGCCGCGACACCGCGTCCGAGGCCGTGCGCCAGGACATCGACCGCCTTGTCGCCGTCTATGACCAGATGAAGCCCGCCGAGGCCGCCGCGGTCCTGACCAACCTGCCCCCCGATTTCGCAGCCGAGATCCTGATGCGCGTCCAGCCCGAAACGGGCGCCCGCATCATCGCCTCGGTCGAGCCGCGCCAGGCCGCGCTGCTGACCGCCCAGATGGGCGCGCGCAGCGTCCAGAACGACTAGGAGAGAAAGCCCATGTTCGGCATCGTCGGCATCGTCGTCACCTTCGCCATGGTCTTTGGCGGCTATATCCTGGCCGGGGGCAAGATGGGCGTGATCACCCATTCCCTGCCCTTCGAGATGATGATGATCGGGGGGGCGGCCATCGGATCCTATCTGCTGACCAATGACAGCCACACGCTGAAACATACCCCGAAAGGGATCATCCAGGCCTTCAAGGGGCCGAAATGGACCGAATCCGACCATCAGGACGTGCTGTGCCTGATGTTCCAGCTTCTGAAGATCGCGCGCGAAAACCCAGTGGCCCTGGAACAGCACATCGAGAATCCGACGGAATCGTCCATCTTCACCGCCTATCCCCGGCTTCTGGCCGATCACGAGGTCGTCTCGCTGATCGCGGACACGCTGCGGTCGGCCAGCCTGAACTATGACGATCCCTACCAGGTCGAGGACATGCTGTCGCGCCGTCTGGCCGGCCTGCGCGAGGACGCGATGCATGTCCCCCACGCGCTGCAAAGCATGGCCGACGCCCTGCCCGCTCTTGGCATCGTGGCGGCGGTCCTGGGCGTGATCAAGACCATGAGCGCCATCGACCAGCCCCCCGCCGTGCTGGGGGGCATGATCGGCGGCGCCCTGGTCGGCACCTTCCTGGGGGTGTTCCTGGCCTATGGCTTCGTGGCCCCCCTGGCGGGGCGACTGGGCGGCGTCCTCAAGCAGGATCTGGCCTTCTTCGACGTGATCAAGTCGGTGCTGATCGCAGGCCTGCACCAGCACGCCACCAACCTGTGCGTCGAGGTCGGCCGCCAAACCGTGCCCGATCACGTCCGGCCCAGCTTCAACACGCTGGAGGCCGCGCTGCGCGATCTCAAGAAGGCGGCGTGATGATCGGGGCGATGGTGATGGTGATCGCGCTGTCAGGCAGCGCCCCGGCTGAACCGGCCCTGCTGCCCGATGCCGCGGCCCTGGCCGATGACGCGACGGACTGGCTTCTGGAGGGCGAGGCCCTGCCCCCCGATTATCGCGCGCGGCTGATGCGGATGCCGCCCGAGGCACGGCTGCAGGCGCTGGTCTTCCTGCGCCGGTCAGGCCTGCTGACCAGCGACGCCTGGGCGCTGCCTGATATCCTGGATCCCGCGCCTGTCCAGGAAGCCGCGCCATGAGCAGCGCCAGCAGCCGCCTGAAATCCATCGACACCTCGGTCCTGGTCACGGGCGGTCTGGTGGTGATCGTCCTGTCGATGGTCATTCCGCTGCCGTCCTCGGTCCTGGACTTCGGCATCGCGCTGTCCATCGCGGCGGCGACGCTGATCCTTGTCATGGCCTCGCTGGTGGACCGGCCGACCGACTTCCAGGCCTTCCCGATGCTGCTGCTGGTGACACTGGTGATCCGGCTGTCGCTGAACGTGTCCTCCACCCGACTGATTCTGACCGAGGGCCATACCGGCACGGATGCGGCGGGCCATATCATCAACGGCTTTGCCAGCTTCGTCGCAGGCGGCTCGCTGATGGTCGGGCTGACGGTCTTTGCCGTCATCTCGATCGTGAACTTCATCGTGATCACCAAGGGTTCTGGCCGCATGGCCGAGGTCGCGGCGCGCTTTGCGCTGGATTCGCTGCCGGGCAAGCAGCTGGCCATCGACGCGGATCTCAACGCCGGCGCCATCGACCACCAGGAGGCCAAGGCCCGCCGGGCGCGCGACCAGCAGGAGATCAACTTCTTCGGCTCGCTGGACGGCGCGTCCAAATTCGTCAAGGGCGACGCGGTCGCGGGCATCGTCATCACTCTGGTCAACCTGCTGGTGGGCCTGGGGATCGGCATCGTGGCGCATGGAATGCCCGTGGGCGAGGCGATGGCGACCTATTCCCACCTGACCATCGGCGACGGGCTGGTCAGCCAGATCCCCGCCGTCATCACCTCGATGGCGGCGGCCCTGCTGTTGTCGCGGGGCGGGGCCACCGACACGACCGCGCGGATGCTGTCGCATCAGCTGATCCGCGGCTGGCAGCCCGCCGCCGTGGTCGCCGCCGCGATGCTGCTGATGTCCTTCGTTCCGGGAATGCCGCGCCTGCTGTTCCTGGCCATCGCGGGCGCCTTGGCTTTCGGCGGCTGGCGGCTTTACCGAAAGGGCACGATCCCTCCGGCCCTGCCGGAACCCCAAGCGGATACCACGGCCCCCCGCCACGCCGCCCGGATCGGCGACGTTCTGGACACAGACGAGATCAGCGTCGAGATCGGCAGCGAGCTGGTGCTGATCTCGCTCGATCAGGCGCGCGGCCTTGGCAGCCGGATCACCAACCTGCGGATCCATATCGTCCGCGCCTATGGGCTGATCCTTCCCGATGTGCGCATCACCGACACCGACGACCTTCATCCGGGCGATTATCAGATCCGCATCCACGGCGTCGTGCGCGGGCGCGGCAGCCTGCGTCCGGGCGCGATCCTTGCGCTTGGACCCGATCATGTGCTGCAGGGCCTGCAAGGGGACCCGGTGCGCGAGCCGGTCTATCTCAGCCCCGCGCGCTGGATCGACCGCGACAGTCAGGACGAGGCGGCGACCCAGGGGGCAACCGTCGTCACCCCCATGGAGGTTCTGTCCACGCATCTGATGGAGGTCGTGAAGGCCAACCTTTCGGCGCTGCTGACCCTTGGCGCCATGCAGCGCCAGATCGAGGAATTGAAGTCCCTGTCCGATCCCGCGCGGGCCGAACGCAACCGGCGCTATTTCGACGGCATGATCCCCGACAAGGTCTCGCCCGAGACGCTTCTGGCGGTGTTGCGCGCGCTTCTGGACGAAAAGGTCTCGATCCGGAACCTGCCGCTGATCGTGGATGCCATGGCCGAATTCCGGGCCATCGATTCGATCGAGACGGTCTATGAACTGGTCCGCAAGCGGCTGCGCGGCCAGATTACCCAGCAATACAGCGACCCGGCGGGCGCCGTCTCGGCCCTGCAACTGCATCCGGCATGGGAGGCCGAGTTCGTCCGCGCCGATGCCGAGACCGGCCGCGCGGGTGGCGGGGCGATCACGCCCGCCTTGTCGCGCAAGCTGCTGGAAGCCGCGCGCCGTGCCATGGCGGCGGTCGAGCCGGCCTTGCAGACGGTGCTGGTGGCCCCCGATCATCGCCGCCGGATGCTGCGGGCGGTTCTGGGATCGAACGGCATCGCCATGCCGGTCCTGGGGCTGGAGGAAATCGACCCCGGCGCCGAACTGCGCCTTGTCGGCACCATCGAGGTCGGCTGATGTGGGACCAACTGTCCCAGTTGCTGCCGGGCCTCAGCTGGACCTGGGTGCTGGTCTATCTGCGCGTGCAGGCCCTTGTCCTGGTCCTGCCGGGCCTGGGGGAACGGGTGATCCCGGTCCGCGTCCGCGCCGCGGCCGCCATGGCCGTGACACCGATGCTGGCGGGGCTGATACCGCCGGTTCCCGCCCCGGGCGACACCCTGGCGACGCTGGGGCAGGCGGCGGGCGAAACGCTGATCGGGCTGGCCGCCGGCATGGGCCTGCGGCTGCTGGCGCTGTCGCTGGACATCGCGACATCGGCCATCGCGGCCACGGCATCGCTTTCGCAACTGGTCGGCGGCCAGAACGAGGCCGCGCCCCATCCGATCGGCAACCTGGTCCATCTGGCCGGGCTTGCGGTGCTGATGGTGCTGGGCCTTCCGGTGATGCTGGTGCAGCTGATGGCCGACAGCCTGGCGATCTGGCCCCCCGGCGGCTGGCCCGACGCGGACGGCCTTGCCGCCGAGGCGATCCGCCTGGTGGCCCGCAGCTTCTGGATCGCCATGCTTTTGGCCGCGCCCTTCACGCTGGGCGGCTTCATGTTCCAGGCGCTGTCCGGCGTCATCAACCGCGTCATGCCCTCCCTGCCGGTGATCTTCATCGGCTCGCCCGCCGCGATCATGCTGGCCCTGGCGGCCCTAGCGTTGCTGGCGCCCGTTCTGATCGGGCTGTGGGCCGATGCCGTCCTGGGTTACATGCTGCCGGGTGCGCCATGAGCGAGGAGAGCGACGACAAGCCCTTCGAGGCCTCCGAACAGAAGCTTCGCCGTGCCCGCGTAAAGGGCGACATCCCCCGTTCGGCCGAGTTGAACGTGGCGGCGATGTATCTTGGGGCCTGGATTGCCTTCGCGGTGGGTGCGGGCTTTGCCGTCAAGGCCTGGATGACGATGGCGACGCGTGCCCTGGGGTCCGAAGGCTGGACGCCCGGCACGACGGGGGCAGTGGCCGTGGCCCTGGGCCAATATGCCGGCTGGGCGGTGCTGGGGCTGGCCGCCGTGCCGTCGCTGGTGATCGTGGTGGCGCTGATCGGCGGGCGGGGGCTGGTCTTTGCGCCAACGAAGCTGGCTTTCGATCTGAACCGCATCAACCCGATGAAGACGGCGGCGCAGAAATTCGGCAAGTCGGGACTGGTGAACTTCGGCATCTCGCTGGGCAAGGTGACGCTTGTGGGCGTGGGCGGCTGGTTCCTGTTCCGGAACCTTATGGGCCACCTTGCGGCAAGCCCGCTGGCAGGGGACCGCTGGATCGCCGATCTGGGCGTGCTGCTGGGGCGGGTGCTGGCCCTGGCGCTGGCGATCTCGGTCCTGTTCGCGGGCCTGGACATGGGCTGGCAATGGTTCGACCACCGCCGCAAGAACCGCATGAGCCGCAAGGAAATGGAAGACGAATACAAGGATTCGGAAGGCGATCCGCATTTCAAGGCCGCCCGCCGCCAGCGCGCGGTGGATATCGCCACCAACCAGATGCTGGCCGATGTCGCCAAAGCCGACGTGGTGATCGTGAACCCGACCCATTACGCCGTGGCCCTGGAATGGAAACGTGGCAGCGGGCGGGCGCCGGTGTGCCTGGCCAAGGGCACGGACGAGGTCGCGGCCCGGATCCGCGAACGCGCGCGCGAGGGCAAGGTGCCGATCTTTTCGGACCCGCCCTGCGCGCGGGCGATCCACGCCACCGTCGAGATCGGCCAGGAAATCCGCCGCGAACAGTTCGCCGCCGTCGCCGCCGCGATCCGCTTCGCCGAAAAGATGCGCGAAAAGGCAAGGGCGGGGTGGTGAGGGCCGGATGACACGGGAAAGCGACAAGCTGGCGCAACTGGAACGGATCGCCCGCATCAAGGCGGAACGCGAGTTGAAGCGGTTCGCGGCCTTCAGCCTGCACATGAAGCAGACGCAAAGCCACGCCGAGGCGATGCGCACCGCCCTTGACCAAAGCTATCGCAGCGGCGCCCCCCTGTCCGTGGCCGAGGCTCGCATCGCCAACGCCCAGGCGGGTCGCAGCGCGCGCGAACTGCGCCAGGCCGAGGCCGAGGTTGCCCGGATGCAGCCCCGGTTCGAGGCCGCCCGCCGCGACGCCGCCCGCGAATTCGGCCGGGCCGAGGTGCTGCTGAACCTGTCGGAACAGCGACGCGCGGATGAAAAGGCACCGAAGTATTGATCGCCTGATGTCGCGGGGCGGCTCTTGCACCCAGGATGGCGGGGGAAACTTACCCAGCGGACCAGGGAGGTGCGGCCTGAAGACTGCGCAACGGCAAGATCCCTATGGCAGAAGGATCCTGAGGTTCGACCCGCACAAACCGGACCTTCGTGACGATCGCCGGCGTTCCATGCAATACCTGAAGCGGGCGGTATTGCCGCGGCCGGGATTTGCATCTCTCGCCCATTCCTGACGGAATGCTGCCGACCCGATCCCGAGCCGCTTTGGCGGGTCCATATTCCCGCCGCAGGTCACCGACGGGCTTGGGCCGCCATCGAATCCAGGTCGATGTCCACCCAGACCAGCCGGTGATTGGACGCGACCTCGACCGCCGCTGCCAGGGCTTCGCCGGGCGCAGGCCAGACCACGCCGCTGTCGATGATCCGCAGCCCCCTGGCAGGCCAGGCATAATCGACCCGCAGGTTGCCCGGTCCGGCGGGATCATAGACCGCCGTGTCCAGGGCGGGATCGCCGCCCTGCCCCGCATTGGCCCCCGTCTGTTCCGGCTGGAACGTCCCCCTGGGTTGCGGATCCTGGGCGTGGTCCAGCAGCGCGGTCATGGCCTGCGCCCGCCCTTCGCCATCGACGATGTCCAGGTTCGGATTACCCAGCAGCACAAAGGGCGCGCGTGGCAGATGGTGCAGCCAGAAGGCCGCCTCGTCATGGTTGCGGCGGCCGTTCAGATCCTCGGGCCCGTCGAAGACCGGCGGGGTCGCCGACCAGGCCAGCAGGTGCAGCGGACCCGCGTCGGTCAGAACCGGGACGTCCCAATGCGCCGTGGACGACAGGCGCTGATCATCGGGCGCCGCGGGGGGCATCAGGTTGCCCGGCAGGTCGCGCCACAGGGCCGCGGTATGATCCGTCACCTGGCCCAGCGGCAGGCGCGACAGGACGGCCATGGCATTTTGCCCCGTGAACTGGCCGAAACCCTGCGCATCGCCCGCCCCCCGGTCCGGCCATCGCCGTCCAGGTCAAGGCCGGTCGGCATTCCGCTGTTCGGACGGGCGGCGAAGTTGTGGGGCATCGGGTGGCCGGCCTGCCCGAGGACCTGGGCAAAGGCCGCAAGGGCCAGGCCGTCGTGATCCCAGTGGATGCCGGTCAGCAGGATCACGTCGGGCGCCGCCGCCGCGATCACCTCGGCCGCCGCCAGCACCTGCGGATCCTCGCGCCGGATGTCGCGCAACAGCAGGCCCGGTCCCTTGCGCGTCAGGGCGGGATCATAGGTCGCCACGCGCAGCCCCTCGGCAGCCGCGGGCGCGGCCAGAAGAAGGCAAATCATCCAGACAAAACGTCCCATGCGGCAGATGTCGCATGGGTCATGCAGGCTGCCAAGCCCTTTGGCAGGGGATCAGCCCGGCGCAGAAGATCGCGCGCCGGGTCGCGCAGCCTGTCGCCCAACTAAGCCGGCGACGGCGGCAGCGACCGAATCACCGATCTCGAACATGGCAACGACAAGATCGACCCGTCGGCCTTTGCCCCGTTCAGCAGCTTTGGGCATCAACCGGCGGGTGGTCGAAGACAGGCGCCTGAACCAATCGAATGGCGCTGACTTCATTCGGTAACGCAAAAGGCCGCCGGCGATACGTGTCCCCCGATGGCACGGGTCGGGCAATTCGGCGGCAAGGGATCGCCGACCATTCGGCCTGCACTTGCATTTGCGCCGGAAGCAAACATGTGATGCCGCGCAACGATTTCTCATCCGGGTTTCCATGCCGACCGACCACCTGAGCCGCCGCCATATCCTGCAAGCCGCCCTGGGCAGCGGGGCCTTCTTCCTGCTTCCGCATCTGGCGCTGGCACAGGGCGCGGCGGGCGACAGCCAGCCCTTTTCCCTTGACTGGCTGCGGGACATGGCCCGCGACATGGCCCAAAGACTCCATGCCCCCGAGGAGATCGCCGATCCCGAGATCCTGGACCAGGTGGATTACGACCGCCATAACCAGGTCCGTTTCCGTCCCGAGCGCAGCCTGTGGCGGAGCCAGGGGAATACCTCGCCCGTGCAGGCGTTCTTTCCCGGCATGTATTTCCGCAACCCCGTGCGGATCTTCACGGTCGAGGACGGCATGGCGACCGAGGTTCCCTTCTCGCTGGACCTGTTCGACATTCCCGAAGGCAACCCGGCCCGCCAGTTGACGCGCACCAAGGGATTCGCGGGGTTTCGGGTGCAGGACGCCCGGACGGAAATCGACTGGATGGCCTTCCTGGGGGCATCCTACTGGCGCACCTCGGGATACAGCGGGCAGTTCGGGTTGTCGGCGCGGGGCCTGGCCATCGACACGGCGATCCCCGATGGACCCGAGGAATTTCCCCTGTTCACCCGCTTCTGGCTGGAACCTGCGGAAAACGGCGACCTGACCACCTATGCGCTGCTGGACAGCCCGCGCGCGACCGGCGCCTATCGCATCGAATCGCGCCGCGGCGACGGCGTGGTCCAGGACATCACCGCGACGGTCTTCCTGCGCGATGCGGTGGACCGCCTGGGCATCGCGCCGCTGACCTCGATGTTCTGGTTCGGCAAGAACACGCCCCATGTCTCGCCCGACTGGCGGCCCGAGGTGCATGATTCCGACGGGCTGGAGATCCTGGCAGGCAATGGCGAACGCATCTGGCGGCCCCTGAACAACCCGCCCGGAACGATGGTGAACAGCTTTGCCGCGCCCGGGGTCCGGGGCTTCGGCCTGATGCAGCGGGAACGCGATTTCGCGCAATACCAGGACGACGGCGTCTTCTACGACCGCCGCGCAAGCGCCTGGATCACGCCCAGGGGCGATTGGGGCGACGGATCCGTCGTGCTGACCGAACTGCGCACCGATGACGAGATCCATGACAACATCGTGGCCTTCTGGCAGCCCGCCGCGCCGACGGCCAGGGGCCAGCGACACGATTTCGCCTATCGCCTGGACTGGGTCCGCGACAACCCGGCCACCAGCGCCATCGCTCATTTCACCGCCACCCGCCTCGGCGCGGGCGGGGTGCCGGGCCAGCCCCGGCCCAAGGGCGTGGTCAAGGTCGTCTGCGACTTCGCGGGGCAAAACCTTGCGGGCCTGTCCCGCGATGACGGGCTGTCCATCGCCGTCTCGACGGCACAGGCGCAGGTGTCGAATACCGCCGTCTATCCGGTGGTGGGCACCGATCACTGGCGCGCCCTATTCGACCTGTCCTTCGCTGACACGAGTGATGCCCCCATCGACCTGCGCGCCTATGTGGATCACAAGGGCACGGCCATGACGGAAACGCTGATCCTGCAACTGTTCCCGTCGCAACTTCGCGACCTGCTTGCCCGCGCGCCCTAGGGTGCGTGATGTCACGCACCCTACGCCATCAATGCGCCAGCATTTCCGCCACGATGCCTTGGCCGTCCAAGGCGGCAGGATAGAAGGTAGGCCAGTTCGTCACCTCGGCTAGCAGGGCGGCGCGGTCGTCGCCCCAATACAGGTGGAAATGATCGGACGCCTCGGGCGCGATACGGTGATCGCTGAACTGGATGAACTGCGGCGCGGCCTCGTCGCCCTGAACCTTTTCAAAGATGAAGCGGACGCCGCGATTGCCCTTGGCATAGGTCAGGATCTCGTGCCCGTCGGCCTGATAGCGGCCTTGGACGGAATTGCCGCCCCGATGGAAGGTGACGATGTTCCCGTCGATGTCGATACGGTCCACATCCGTCCGGTAGCCCACTTCGTAATAAGTGCGATATTCGGCAGCGGTCTTGTCGCCGTGTTCGGCCTTGTGCGCCATCACCGGATCCAGCGTGCCGTCCGCCAGATAGGGATGGACCGACTGCCAGTTCCCTTCCCAGTCGGATAGGGGACGATCCCGCACCTGCGCGTCGTCGAAATAGCCGTCTTGGACCGCTTTGTCCGCATGGGAGTGATCGTGGGCATGGGCATGGCCGTCCTTGTGATCATGCGCCGCTGCCGGGGTACCCAAGGCAAGCGCAGCCACCAAGGCCGCCGCCGCCATTTGCCAGGATTGATCCATCATTCTCGCTCCACAAAATGATATGTTATTACGTGTCATTAGACGCAGATGGACCAGCTGACAAGAAAAAGAAAGCACTGAATGGAAAACGGGGCGAGCCGCGCCCGCCCCGTGCCATGATGCCGGAGTCCGTTCAGCGATACAGGTCGGCGAACTGATCGCGCAGCAGGTTCTTCTGCACCTTGCCCATGGTGTTGCGCGGCAGTTCGTCCACGAACAGCACCCGCTTGGGCTGCTTGAACTTGGCCAGCCGCCCGTCAAGCGCTGCCAGGATCTTGCCTTCGTCGGTGGCGTCCCGGGCGCTGGGGACGATCACTGCCGTCACCCCTTCGCCGAAATCGCGGTGCGGCAGGCCGATCACCGCGGATTCGACAACGCCGGGAAGGGCGTCGATCTCGGACTCGATCTCCTTTGGATAGACGTTGTAGCCGCCGGTGATGATCAGGTCCTTGCCGCGCCCGACGATGTGCAGATAGCCACGCTCGTCGAATTTCCCCAGGTCGCCGGTGATGAAGAAGCCGTTGCCGCGCAGTTCGGCCGCGGTCTTTTCGGGCATCTGCCAATAGCCCTTGAAGACGTTGGGGCCGCGCACCTCGATCATGCCGATCTGGCCCCCGGGCAGTTCGGCGCCGGTTTCGGGATCGGTCACAATGATCTCGACCCCCGGCAGGGGCATCCCCACGGTCCCGGCAATCCGGTCGCCGTCATAGGGGTTGGACGTGTTCATGTTGGTTTCCGTCATCCCGTAGCGTTCCAGGATCGCGTGGCCGGTGCGGGCCTGCCATTCGCGATGCGTTTCCGCCAGAAGCGGCGCGCTGCCGGAAATGAACAGGCGCATGGGGGCGGTGGTGTCGCGGTTCAGCCGGTCGTCCCCCAGCAGGCGGACATAGAAGGTCGGCACGCCCATCAGCACCGTCGCCCGGTCCATCAGCGCGATGATCCGGTCGGGGTCGAACTTCGGCAGGAAGATCATGCTGGCGCCGGAAAACAGCGTCACGTTGGTGGCGACGAACAGGCCATGCGTGTGAAAGATCGGCAGCGCGTGGATCAGCACGTCCTGCGCGGTGTAACGCCAGGCATTCCGCAGGGCCATGCTGTTGGACACCAGATTGCCATGCGTCAGCATCGCCCCCTTGCTGCGCCCCGTCGTCCCCGACGTGTAGAGCAGCGCGGCAAGGTCGTCCGAACCGCGCGCGACGGTGGCGAAATCGGCCGGCTGGTCTGCCGCGGCATCCGTCAGGCTGCCCTGCCCATTCGCGTCCAGAGTCATGAGTCGCGCGCCCGCCCGCGCCGCCGCATCCGACAGGGCGTCGGCCCTGGCCGGGTCGCTGACAAGGATCGCGGGCGTGGCGTCGCCGATGAAATAGTCGATTTCGGACGGCGTATAACCCGTGTTCAGCGGCAGGAAGACCGCACCGGCACGCACCGTCGCCAGATAAAGGATGATCGCCTGGACCGACTTTTCGACCTGCGCCGCCACGCGGTCGCCGGGCTTCACCCCCAGGCCCGCAAGCGCATTGGCCATCCGGCCGGTGCGCGCGACCAGATCGCCATAGCTGATGCGCTCGCCCCCGGCCGTCTCGATGGCGGTGGCATCGGGATCGGTGATGCCGGTTTCCAGAATGTCGAACAGGTTGGCGTTCATGGCTTTTCCTTCCTGGTGGTGGCCTGCCCGGCGGGCAGGTGGCGGCGGACCGCGTCGGATGCGGCGATTTCGGTGCGTTCGGCAAAGGCTTCGTGGTTGGACTCGATCCGGTCGGGATCGTACAGGTAATTGACCATCAATCCATGCGATTGCCGAAGGCCGTTGGCCGAGACGTCGCCCCCGAAGTTCAGCCGTTCCAGGCAGGCGCCGTTGCCCAGGTGGAACCGCGCGACGGGATCGACCGCCCGGCCCTTGGCATCGCGGGCCTGCAGGAAATAGACGGCGGCCGCAGCCAGCAGCGGCTCGCGCAGGGCCTCTGCCGTGTCCCGGTCCACATGCCAGCCCGGCTGGTCCAGGGGCTTCAGGGCCGCGCGCAGATCGTCGTCCAGCATCTTTCCGTCCTCGCGCTCTCGGGCCAGCCAGGCGGCGAAGCCCGGCACCGGCGACAGGGTGACGAAGGTCTGGATGTCGGGCAGTTCGGCCTTCAGCTCCTCGACCACCTGCTTGATCAGGAAGTTGCCGAAGGACACCCCCGCCAGTCCCTTCTGCGTGTTCGAGATGGAATAGAACACCGCCGTGGTGGCACCGTCCGCGTCGATGGGCGTACGGTCCAGATCCAGCAGCGGCGCCACGGTGTCGGGGATCGCGCGGGTCAGCGCCACCTCGACGAAGATCAGCGGTTCATCGACCAGCTGCGGGTGGAAGAAGCCATAGCAGCGCCGGTCGGTCGGTTGCAGGCGGTTGCGCAGGTCGTCCCAGTTCTGGATCGCATGGACGGCTTCATAGCGGATGATCTTTTCCAGGATCGCGGCAGGCGTGTTCCAGTCGATATGGCGCAGCACCAGGAAACCCCGGTTGAACCAGGACGCGAACAGATGCGAAAAATCGCTGTCCACGCGGCGCAGGGCGGGGTTGTCCTTCAGGTGGCGCAGCAGTTCCTCTCGCATCCGCACCAGGGCCGCGGTGCCGCCGGGCGCCAGGTTCAGGCGGCGCAGCAGTTCCTGCCGGCGGGGCTCCGAGGCGATGTGCAGCGCCTCGATCGCCTCGGCCGATCCGGGATCGCGCTGCATGTCCTCCAGCGCCTTGCCGATGGCCTTGGGATCGGGACCGAAGCGGTCGGCCAGGGTCGCCAGGAACTCCAGGCGCCGGGCCTCGTCCGCGTCCTCGAAGGCGGTGACCAGGGCGCGGGCCAGGGCCACGCCCGACGCCTCGCCCCGGCGCGACAGCAGCAACTCGCCCATCTCGGGCAGGCCGGGGGGCGCGGTCACCCGCCCCGCCGGGTCGCGCCAGCGCAACAGGGCGCGGCCGCGGTCGGTCAGCATGTCGAACAGGTCGCCGAAGCGGGTCGTCCGGGGGGTCTGCACGGTCCTGGTCACGCGTTCTCTCCTTTCAAGGGTGCCGGGGGATCAGCCCGGCAGCACGACGAAGATCAGCCACAGCACCACGGGCGCCACCACGGTGACGATGGCGCCATAGTTCAGCAGCTTGCGGAAGAAGGCCTGCTTGTCCACGCCATGCGCATTCGCCAGCACCAGGGCGCCATTGGTGGAAAACGGGCTGACATCGACGATGGTGGACGCAACCGCCATCCCGGCGATGAAGCCGACGGCGCCCACGCCGCTTTCCCCTTGCAGGAACGGCACCGCCAGCGGGATCAGCGACCCCAGGACTGCGGTCGAGGATGCGAAGGCCGACACCACCGCGCCGATGAAGAACAGCATCAGCGCCGCCAGCAGGGGCGAGGCCATGCCGGCCACGCTGTCGCCCACGAAGTCGATGGTGCCCATCTCCTGCAGCACCGCGACATAGGTGGAGACGCCGGTGATCAGCATGATTTCCGGCCAGGCGACCTGCGCCATGGCACGCTTCTGCATGGTCGGGTTCCACAGCGCCAACGCCAGCCCGATGCTCAGCGCGACAAAGCCGATGTCCAGGTTGAAGGCCAGCACCAGGATCGCCAGCAGGACAAGGCCCAGAAGCGTGAAGATCTGATAGGGCGTGCCGTCGGGCTGGTTGCCTTCCTCGACCTCGGCCACCAGGCGGTTGGAATCGCCGCCCGCCTCCTGGCTCACGCGCTTGGTCAGGGCCTGCGCTTCGCTGTCGCCGAAGATCTGCGGGCCGGTGGCGGCGCGGGCGATTTCCACATGCGGGACAGGCATGGCCTCGATGGTGTCGCGGGCGGTCATCAGCGCCCGCCCGCCCAGGACCATGAACAGGATCGCCGCCACCGCCGCGTTGACGAAGAAGCTTGCCGCAAAGGTCGTCAGCGGCGACAAGGGCAAGCCTGCCTCCTGAACCACGCCGTTGGTGATGCCGCCATAGATGCTGATGGGCGAAAAGCCCCCGGCCTGCGCGCCATGGACGACCATCAGGCCCATCAGCAGCGGGTTGATATGGTAACGGAAGGCAAAGCCCAGCGCGATGGGCGCCACGATCGCCACCGCGCCGGGGCTGACCGCGCCCACGGCGGTCAGCAGCGCGGAAATGCCGAACATGATCCAGGGAATCGCCCCGATGCGGCCCTTGACCGCGCGCACCGCCATGCGCACCAGCCAGTCGATCGTGCCGTTGTTCTGCGCCAGGGCGAACAGCCAGGTGATGCCCACAAGGGTCAGGAACAGCCCGCTGGGAAAGCCCGCAAGGATGTCCTTGGTCGTTTGCGCGGCCAGCAGCGTGCCGACCAGAAAGGCCCCGACAAAGGCCAGAACGCCCATGTTGATCGGCCAGATGGTCGCCACGACGAACATCAGGACCAAGGCATAGATGGAAATCAGATGTGGTGTCATGCGGTTCTCCCCTTCCTGCATGAACTTGGGGATCCGCCTCCACACGAATCCTCGGATTAACGACGTTATACGCCCACGCAGGTGTGATGTATATAACAGAATGGATGATGAATGTTTCGTGCTTGTTTGCTAGGCTGAGCCGGCAAGGAGGCAAGTCTTGACCAGCGTTCCCAACACCCTGCGCATCAGGCGCGCCCTGGAAGACGCCATCGTGGCAGGCCGATACCTGCCCGGCACCCGCCTGGACCCCGAGGCGCTGGAGCAGGAATTCGACTGTTCCCGCACCCCCATCCGCGAGGCGTTCCAGCAGCTTGAAGCATCGGGGCTGGTGCGCGTCATGCCTAAGCGTGGCACCTTCGTCAGCCAGTGGTCGCCCGAGGAACTCGCCGAACGCTTCGAGGTCATGGCCGAGATCGAGGCAAGCTGCGGCCGCCTGGCCGCCCGCCGCATCACCCAGGCGGAACTGGACGCCTTCCAGGGGGTCCACGACGATTGCCGCCGCCTGGCCGAGGCGGGCGAGGTCGAGGCCTATTACGCGCGCAATTCGGAATTCCACCACTGCATCTATCGCGCCACGCACAACGCCTTCCTGGTGCAAGAAGCCGCGCGGCTGCATGCCATGCTGCAACCCTATCGGCGGATGCAGTTGCAGGTCCGAAACCGCATGGGGCGGTCGTTTGCGGAACACGACGCCATTGTCATGGCGATCCGGGACGGCGACGGTGACGGCGCGGCGCGGGCCTTGCACGATCACGTCATCGTGCAGGGGGATCGGTTCCATGACCTGATCGCCGCCATGCGCCGGACCCTGGCCTGAGGTCACCTAGGGGCGGCGGCGCCGGACCAGCGCAAACAGGATCGGCGCGCCCGTCAGGACCAGGATCACCCGCGTGATGTGGTGGACCACCACAAAGCTGAGATCGGCCCCCGCGATCAGCGCCAGCATCGACATCTCCGCCTGACCGCCCGGCATGAAGGCCAGGAACCCCTCGACCGGCGGGGCAAGGCCGGTCAGGGTCACGAATTCCGTCACCGCGCCCGCGATCACCGCCAGGATCAGGACGAAGACCGCGCCACCCGCCACCGTTTCCCGCAATTCGCGCAGCGTGACGCCGACATAGCTGGTGCCGATGCCGATGCCGATCAGGAACTGCGCGGCCAGCAGCGCCTCGCGCGGGGGGCGCATGTGCAGGATGCCCGCCAGCGACAGCGCCATGGCCAGGATCAGCGGGCCAAGGATCGCCGCGCCGAACAGGCCAAGGCGTTCCGCGACCTTCCAGCCGATCAGGGCGGCAGCCGCCATGACCGCCAGTTCGGACGGGGGGATGTCGGCCGCGGGCCGTCCCACCGGGTGCGTCAGTTCAACACCATAGACCGATACCAGCACCAGCGGCCCGACAACCATGATGACCAGCAGCCGCGTGACATGGACCAGCGAGACCTGGCGGATATTGGCGCCCGCCTCGGCCCCGAAGATGGTCATGTCGGCCGCGCCGCCCGGCATCGCGGCATAAAAGGCCGTCACCAGGTCGAAGCCGCAGAAGCGGCGAAAGAACGGCACGCCCACCAGGCCTATCGCCGCGACATAGAAGGGGATGATCGCGACCGAGGCCAGCATCGACGGCAGTTGCGCCACAAGCGCGGGCGTCACCGAGGCGCCGATGGCCACGCCCAGCACGGACCGTGCCGCGACCGACACCTGCCCCAGCCCCGCCAGCCGCGCGCCCAGCAGGGCGGCGGCAAGCGACGCGATCATCGGTCCGAACAGGAAGGGCAGCGGCAGGTGCAGCAGCCAGAACAGCGCCACGCCCGCGGCGCCGATCAGCACGGTGGCCGCCTGCCGCCCGCGCAACCCTTCGGCCATTCAGACCTCGTCCCGGCCCGATGCCAGGATGCAGATCAGCGTGATCACAGATGCCGCCAGCATGTAATAGCCGACATGGGCCAGGCCATAGGTCTGCTGCAGCCAGGTCGCGGCATAGGGTGCCAGCGAGGCCCCGAAGATCCCCGCGAAGTTGAAGGTGATCGAGGCCCCCGTGTAGCGCACCCGCGTCGGGAAGGGCGCGGCCAGGGCGGCGCCGATGACGCCATAGGTCAGGCCCATCAGGAACATGCCCAGGGTCACGAACAGGTAAAGCCCGCCCTGCCCCCCGCCCATCAGCGGCGCCAGGAAGAACGAGAAGATGCCGATCAGCACCGTGACGACGACCAGGAACGGACGGCGTCCGATCGCATCCGCGACCTTGCCCGCCAGCGGGATCGCAAGCCCGAAGATCACCGAGCCATAGATCTGCATCAGCAGCGCGTCCATGAAGGTGACCTGGCGCACCTTGACGTTATAGGACAAAAGCCAGGCCGAGCAGATGTAGAACAGCACGAATGTCACAAGCGCGACAAAGGTGCCCAGGACCAGGCTGCGCTTGTGGTTGCGGAACAGTTCCACGACCGGGACGGACACCCGCTGGTCGCGCTTGACGGCCTCGGCGAATTCCGGGGTCTCGGTGATGGACAGGCGAACCCACAGGCCCAGCACGATCAGGATGATCGAGGCCAGGAAGGGCAGCCGCCAGCCCCAGGCCAGCAGGTCTTCCTGCGACATGAAGTGAAGCAGCACCCAGAAGAAGCCCGACGACAGGAACAGCCCGACCGGGGCGCCAAGCTGGGGGAACATGCCATACCAGCTTCGCTTGCCCTCGGGGGCGTTCTCGGTGGCCAGCAGGACCGCCCCGCCCCATTCGCCGCCCAGGCCGAAGCCCTGCCCGAACCGGCACAGCGCCAGAAGCGCGGGCGCCGCGACGCCGATCTGGGCATAGGTCGGCAGAAGGCCGATGATAACGGTGGACACCCCCATGGTCAGCAGCGCCGCGACCAGCGTGGCCTTGCGGCCGATGCGGTCGCCGAAATGGCCGAAGACGATGGCGCCGAAGGGACGCGCGAAGAAGGCGATGGAAAACGTGGCGAAGGATGCCAGCAACGCGGTGGTCGCGTCCTCGGCCGGGAAGAACAGGGTCGGGAAGACCAGCACGGCAGCCGTCGCATAGACGTAGAAATCGAAGAATTCGATCGTCGTGCCGATCAGGCTGGCCAGCAGCACCCGTGCAGGAGAGTTGACGGGCGTGCCGCGCGCCGTGGCGGGCGCAGTGATGGTCTGATCAGTCATGGTTCATCGTCCGCTTGTCAGGGAAAGGCCAGCATCGCGGAAGATGCCGGACGGGCTGCGCTAACCCAAATGCTGCGGAAAGAGAATGCCGAACGTCCCGAAAGTTGCGCAAACATGGCAGGGTTGCGGCCAGGGATTACCTGTCCGCCCTGTCACCTGCCCTGCCGTTCGGCCTCGGCCAGCTTTTGCAGGATGTCGCCCACCTGATAGGGCTTGCCGACGATGGGGATGGCCCCGAAGCCCTGGGGCAGGCCGATCCCCCCGCCATAGCCGGTGGCAAAGACGAAGGGGATGGCGCGGTCGCGCAGGACTTCGGCCACGGGCAGCGAATCCTCGTCCGCCAGGTTCACGTCCAGAACGGCCAGATCAGGCGCGTCGCTGTCGATCATCGCCAAGGCGGCCTGGACCGTGGCGGCACGTCCCGTGACCTGCAGGCCGTGGTCCTGCAATTCGCTTTCCAGGGCCATGGCGATCAGGGTCTGATCCTCGACCAGCAGGACGCGCCGCCCGGTCAGGGCCGAGGCGGTGGCGGCCTGGACGGCAGGGGCAGCCTGGACGGCGGGGCGCAAGGATGGTGCAGGACCGGGATCGGCAGGGTGCAGGAAATCCGCGGGCAGCATGAAGGCGGCGGCGATCCCTTGCGGGCGATAGGCGATCCGCGCCTCGCCCCCCAGATCGAAGGGCAGCGATTGCTCGATCAGCGCGGAACCGAAGCCTGTCCGTTCCGGGGGCGTCACCCCGTGCAGCCCGTCCTCGGTCCAGCGGATGCGGCAATGGCCGTCCGCGTCGATGCGCCAGTCCACCGACAGATGGCCACCAGGCTGCGACAGGGCGCCGTACTTGGCGGCATTGGTCGCCATCTCGTGGAAGATCAGCGCCATGACGGAAAAGGCCCGCCCGTCCAGGACCACGGCCGGCCCGTCCATCCGGATCGGCTTGCCGTCGTCCGCATAGGGGCCAAGTTCCGCCCCCAGCAGGTCGTGCAGCATCCCGCCCTGGTCGTCGCGGATCACCTGGTCATGGGCAAAGGCAAGGGCTTGGATGCGCCCGCGCAGGGCATTGGCGTAATCCGCCAGGGCTTCGCCGTCCTTGGGCTTGCGGCTGACAAGCGACTGGATCACCGCCAGGATGTTCTTGACCCGGTGGTTCAGTTCCTGGTTCAGCACCCGCTGGCGGACGGCGGCACGGGTACGCTCGTCTGCCAGAAGCTCGTTGTTGAACAGCAGCACCTCGACCACGGCGATGCGCAGCGCCTCGGCAAAGCGGCGGTCGCTTTCGGACCAGGGGTGGCTTCGGTCGCGAACGGTTTCCTTCCAGATGGCAAAGCTTTTACGCGGCGTCAGCCGGTCGCCGAACTTGCCGGTGACATAGGTCTTGTTCGGATCGCCCGCCCAGTCCAGCGTCTGGACGGCCTCCTTGCGGAAATAGAACAGGAAATCGCGCGGGCGCCGCGACAGCGGCACGACCATCAGCCCCGCGATCCCTGCCGCCGACGCATCCACCGGCACCAGCCCGGCCAGGTTGTCGGTCGAGAAGACCTGGCCTTCGGGCAGGCTTTCGGCCAGGGCCAGGATCGGGGCGATGTGGCGTTCGGCGGGCGCATGGCCAAGCGCCGTCCAGCAGCCGTCCAGCCACATCCCGATGCCGTCCGCAGGGATCAGCTTTGCCAGTTCCGGCAGGCGGGCATGCAGGGCGGCGGTCGCATCCTCGTTCTTGCGGGCATCGACCAACAGGTCGTCAAGCGCGCTGCGGGCGGCCAGTTCGGCTTCTCGGGTCTGGCGGCGGGTCAGGGCGTCCAGATGCATCGAGAAGAACTCGCCCACCATTTCGGCGGCGGCACGGTCGGCCATGGTCAGGATCTTGGGCGAATAATGGTGGCAAGCGATCAGCCCCCACAAGGCGCCGTCGATGATGATCGAGACCGACATGGATGCGGATACACCCATGTTGCGCAGGTATTCGCAATGGATCGGAGACACGCTGCGCAGATGGGCATAGGACAGGTCCAGCGGCTCGTCCTGGGAATCGCCGGCCCAGATCGGCACCGGCACGAAGGACGCGTCGCCGATCACCCGGATGGGGTTGCGCAGATACAGGGCCCGTGCCTGCTGGGGGATGTCGCCGGCGGGAAAATACTGGCCGCGGAAGCTTTCATGCTCGTCCAGCTTGGCCTCGGCCACCACCTTGCCTGCGCCGTCCTCGCCCAGTTGATAGACCATCACCCGGTCGTATCCCAACTGTGCCTGCATCAGCATTGCCGCCTGCTGGATCAGCCGTTCGGCGTCGCTCATGACGCGCAGCCGTTCGATGACGGTCCGCGACAGGCTGATGATCGTGCCCAACCGCTCGGACGCCGGTTCGAATTCGATGATCGTGCGGCCCTTGAAGCGGTGGATGGTGGCATCCAGCGTCCGCCCGTTCACGGTCATCCCGAAGATCAGCGACGGACGGGGGCTTCGTCCCGACACGGCAAGGGCGTTCAGCAGCCGATGCACGTTTTCCGACCCCAGCACCTCGGTCAGCGGCTGGTCCAGCGGTGCCTGGGCCAGGTTCAGAAGGGCGGCGGCATTGTCCGAATGATACAGGACGACCCGGCCCGCATTGTCGCAGCCCAGCAGGCAGCCATGGGGCTGGATGCTGCCGGGGATATGGATCGGCTCTCGATCGCAATTCGTCAGGTCGATGGGCTTGCCGACCAGGGACGCGTCGGATGCGGCGTTTTCGTTCATGTCGCAGACTTGACGCCATAGGCGCAGAGCGCAACCCCAAATACGGCCCGCGCTGCCGCAAGGGCAGGCCCTGCGGGAAGGTCGGCGCGCTCCATCCAGTCCAGGAACTGCCGCCAGCGATGCGGCGATTCGGTCTGCGCCGCCAGGTGGCGCGCGCCATGGACCGAGGTGAAGCCAAGATCCGCCGCGCGCCGTGCCAGCAGCCGCGCACCCAGGGCGGAACCCTCCAGCACATAGCGGGCGGCGGCCTGCGCGGCGGGGCCTGCCAGCACCGGCGCATGGGGAAGCGCGGGGCGGGGCTGGTCCAGATCCGCCAGATCCTGCGCGATCACCGGGGCCAGCGGTTGCAACGGCCAGTCGTCGCCGGTCAGCGCGGGTTCGACGGCCGCGCGAAAGGCATAGCTGCCGGACAGGAATGCGCGATAGGCGCCGTCGTCGGCAAATGTGCCGACCGCCTGATCCAGACGATCATGCAGGTCGCGCGTCCCGGTCATCAGAACGCGGCGCAGGGAATCGTCCTTGGTCATGAAGCACCGGCTTTCCAGTTGTCCCCCTGACATACCTGCCCTTGCCGGAATGTCGCAATAGCTGACCTTACCGGCGCGTTAACAAATGACAACGGGTTTCGGTTCAATAGCCCTTGTCACGATCCACCAGATACAGCACCGGCTGCCCCGACATCGCGCGGCGCAGGTTTTCCACGGCAACGGGGGCGGCGGTTTCCACCCGCGTCTCGGCGGCGATATGGGGGGTGACGGTGACGCGGGGATGGGACCAGAAGGGATGGTCGCGGGGCAGCGGCTCGGCGCGGAACACGTCCAGCACGGCGTGACCCAGATGGCCGCTGTCCAGCGCGGCCAGGACCGCCTCGTCATCCAGGACCGTGCCGCGCCCCGGATTGATCAGCCATGCCCCTTGCGGCAGCCGCGCCAGCCGATCGGCATCCAGAAGCCCGCGCGTCTGCGGCGTATCGGGCAACAGGGCGATCAGGATCTCGGCCGCAGCCAAGGCCCGGTCCAGGTCGTCGGGACCAAAGACCCGCACCCCCGGCACCGGCCGGCCCGACGCGCTGAAACCCGACACCGGAAAGCCGATGCCGCCCAGCATGGCGGCCACGCTGCGGCCCAGTTCGCCCATGCCCAGGATCGTCACCTGCCGGTCGCAGGCCAGGGGCGGGGTCAGGCCGTTTCGCCATTCGCCGTCCTGCGCATAGCGGTCCATCCCCAGATGCGCCCGCAAGGCCCAGCCGGTGCAATATTCCGCCATGCCGCGCGCCAGCCCCGGATCGACCATCCGCGCCAGGGGCTGGGTCAGCGTCGGATTGGTCACGATGCGTTCGACCCCGGCCCACAGGCTTTGCATCAGCCGCGCGTTGACGAAGGGCGACAGGTCGTCCAGGGTACCGCCCGGCGCAAAGATGATGGCGTCGATGCGGGCCGGATCGACGGCGTCGTCGGCGCGGACCAGCTGCATCTCGGGGGCAAGGCGCATCAGGGCGGGCGCCCAGGCGGGCCACAGCGCATCGGGGGCGGCGAACAGGACGCGCATCGTCATCGCGGCCTGTGGACATGGGCGGCCTGCACCAGCCCGAAGCCCAGCATCAGGATCATCAGCGACGTCCCGCCATAGCTGACCAGCGGCAGGGGCGACCCCTTGGCGGGCAGCAGCCCCATCACCGTGGCCATGTTGATCGAGAAATACAGAAAGAACGTCCCGCTGATGCCCACCGTGATCAGCGCGGCGAAGCGGTCGCGGTTCGTCAGCGCCGAATACAGGCAAAAGCCGATGATCAGCGTGTACAGCGCCAGAAGCGACATGGCGCCGACAAAGCCGAATTCCTCGGCCAGGACGGTGAAGATGAAGTCGGTGTGCTTTTCGGGCAGGAAGTTCAGCCGCGACTGCGTGCCCTGCATGAAGCCCCGCCCCGACCAGCCGCCCGATCCCAGGGCGATCTGGCTCTGGATGATGTTGTAGCCCGCGCCCAGGGGATCGGCGGTCGGGTCCAGGAAGGTGTCGATGCGGCGGAACTGGTAATCCTTCAGAAGCTGCCAGTCCGTGCCCCGGCTTTCCAGCACCGCCACGACCAGCCCCACGGCGGCCGCGATCACCACGCCGAAATACCACAAGGACACGCCCGCCGCGAACATTACGATGCCGCCCCCCGCCACCAGCATGATCGATGTGCCAAGGTCCGGCTGGATCAGCACCAGACCCGTGGGCGCCAGGATCAGCACCACCGGGATCAGCACCCATAAGGGCCGCGACACCCGCCGCGCGGGCAGCCAGTCGTAATAGGCCGCCAGCAGCAGCACGAGCGCGATCTTCATCAGCTCGGACGGTTGCAGGCGGATCGGGCCGATGTCGATCCAGCGCTGCGCGCCCATGCCGATGGTGCCCACCAGCTCCACCGCGATCAGCAGCAGGAAGCAGCAGACATAGGCGGGGACCGAGATGCCGCGCCAGAACCACATCGGCACGAAGGCCAGCGCGATCATGATGACCATGCCGGCGGCAAAACGGTACATCTGCGGCTCGGCCCAGGTGTCCACGCGGCCCCCCGCGACGGACACCAGCATCAGAAAGCCGATGCTGGCCACGGCGGCGATCAGGAAGACCAGCGGCCAGTTCAGATGCAGGATCTTGCGGATGCCGGTGGGCGTCTGGGCGACCTTGTAGTCGAGATAGGACATGGCGTCAGGCCCGCGTCAGCCGGGGCGCCTCGGGCGCGAACAGGTGCATGGCGTCGTGACGTTCCTTCATCGCGGCGCGTTGATCGTCGGGCACGGCGTCCAGCGGCGGCAACCCGCCGTTCAGCGCGAACAGCAGGATGTCGCGGGCAACGGGCGCCGCCACCGCCGATCCGCCGCCGCCATGTTCGACGACCACCGAAACGGCATAGCGCGGCGCCTCATACGGCGCATAGCAGACGAACAGCGCATGGTCGCGGCGGTTCCAGGGCAACTGGTCGTTCGACACCACGCCCCGCGCGCGTTCGGCGGCGGTGATGTTGCGGACCTGGCTGGTGCCGGTCTTGCCCGCCATGCGCCAGCCTTCGCGGATGATGCGCGACCGCCGGGCGGTGCCGCTGGCGGAATTCATCACCTCGTCCATGCCCAGGCGGGCCACGCGCAGGAAGGCCGGGTTCAGCCCCATGTCCGGGAACTCGGGAACCGGCTGGGCCACCCCGTCGATGGCGCGGACCAGCCGCGGCCTGATCTCCAACCCGGTGGCGATGCGCGCGGTCATCACCGCCAGCTGCAGGGGCGAGGCCAGCACATAGCCCTGCCCGATGGATGCATTCAGGCTGTCGCCCACCTGCCAGGACTGGCCGTGGCGGGCCTGCTTCCAGGCGCGGTCGGGGGCGATGCCCTCGGCCACGGCGGACATGGGCAGGTCGTGTCGCTGGCCCAGGCCCAGCCTGCGGGCCATGGCGGCGATGCGGTCGATGCCCACCTTCTGGGCCAGTTCATAATAATAGACGTCGCAGCTGTGCGACAGGCTGGTGACGGCGTCCACGCTGCCATGCCCGCCCCGCCGCCAGCAATGGAACCGCCGTCCGCCGACCTCGGTATGGCCGGGGCAATAAAAGCGCGTCCCGGCATTGATGACCCCGGCCTCCAGCCCGGCCATCAGGGTGACCATCTTGAAGGTCGATCCCGGGGGATAGACCCCCTGCACCGTCTTGTCGGCAAGCGGGCGGTGGTCATGGTTCATCAGCGCCTTGTAGTCCGAAGACGAGATCCCGCGCACGAACTTGTTCGGATCGAAGGACGGGGACGAACAGATCGTCACGATATCCCCCGTCTGGCAATCCATCACCACGGCGGCGGCGCTTTCGGTGCCCATGCGCTGGGCTGCATAGTTCTGCAACTGCGCGTCGATGGTCATCTGCACGGTCGCGCCCTGATCGCCTTCCTGGCGGGACAGTTGGCGCATCTCGCGGCCGGCGCTGTTCACCTCGACCCGGCGCTGACCGGCCTTGCCGCGCAGGACGTCCTCCATCCGCGCCTCGAAGCCGACCTTGCCCAACTGGAATTCGGGCAGCATCAGGACGGGATCGGGATCCTCGATCTTGGACAGGTCGTAATCGCTGACGGGACCGACATAGCCCAGCACATGCGCCAGATCGCCCGCACGGGGATAGACGCGCGACAGCCCGGATTCCGGCGTGACCCCGGCCAGCGACGGCGCGTTGACGGCGATGGAACTGAATTGTTCCCAGGTCAGCCGGTCGGCCAGGACGATGGGCGTGACGGCGCTGCGCTTGGCGAATTCATCCAGAAGCTCGGCCATGCGGGCCTCGCTGATGGGGATCAGGCGGGCCAGCCTTCGCAGCACGGGTTCGACATCGCCGCCCGCCTCCTCTCGCGTCAGCGTCACGCGATAATTCTGTTCGTTGCCGGCGATCACGATGCCGTTGCGGTCGTGGATCAGGCCGCGCGCGGGCACCAGCAGGCGGATCTTGATGGAATTGCCGTCGGCCAGCATTCGGTATTGCTCGGCCTGCTCGACCTGCATCGACCGCAGCTTCAGCGCCAGGGTGGTGACCACGCCCAACTGGATTCCCGCCAGCATCAGGCCCCGCCGCGTGATGCTGCGGCCATCCGTGTCGCCGGGGCGGGGGGGTTTGGTCATCGCGCGGCCCTCATCTGCTCGACCTCAATATCGGTGATGCGGCGCAGGCCCAGCAGCGCGCGCGCGCCCAGCACCACCAGGGGATAGGCCGCGATGGTGGCGATGTAGTGCAGGATCACCAGACCCAAGGCCGGAACCGGCATCATGAACAGCACCTGCACGATACGATAGCCCAGCATCATGGCGCCGATCAGCACCGCGATGCGCAGCCATTCAACCATGAATGGCGCATCCCGCCAACGGGCCTCACGCAAGCGTGCGGCCTCGGTCCCCATCAGGACGATGGCGGGCCACAGTCCCAGAGGATTGAGCAGGATGATGTCCTGAACGACGAAGGCCAGCACGATCGCCAGGGCCGTCAGCTGGTCGGGGCGGCGCAGCACCCAGGCCAGCACCAGGCAAAGACCCAGGTCCGGGCCGGGCAGGCGCGCGGCCCCGGCCGACAGCGGCAGCAGACGCAGGAACAGAAGCACCGCCATCGCTGCGCAGAACAGCACCGTGCCGATCAGCACCTGCCGGTTCATCAATCCGTTCCGGCGGCAAGGGGGTCGGACATGGCCGCGGCCTCGACCGGGGATGCGGGGATCTGCGGGCCGATGAAGCCCTGGTCGCCCGGCGTGATGACCGCGCCCGAATCCACCACCGTTTCCGCCGGGTGGGACCGCAGCACGCGCAGGAATTCCAGCCGCCCGTAATCGGCGGCCATGCGCAGCCGCATCCGCCCGTCGCTGCCCTGGACGACCTGCCCGGCCAGAAGCCCCGGCGGAAAGACCCCGCCATCGCCCGAGGTGACGACACGGTCGCCCGGCCGCACATTGTCGGGCATCTCGATGAAGTCCAGAAACGGCAGCGGCGTGTTGTCGCCCGTCAGCAGCGCCCGTTCGCCGGAGGGCTGGATGGTGACGGGAATGCGAGAAGACGGGTCGGTCAGCAGCACCACCCGGCTGGTCCGCTTGCCCACCCCGGAAATGCGCCCCACAAGACCCAGCCCGTCCATCGTGGCCCAGCCCTCGACGATGCCGTCGTCGGCACCGACGTTCAGCAGCACCGACTGGCGAAAGGCGGACCCGCTGTCCACCATGACCCTGCCCGTGACGCTGGTTAGGGCGGGGTCGATGCGGACGTTGTTCAGCGCCATCAGCTTGGAATTTTCCTGTTCCAGCTGGACGGCGGCTTCCTTCCAGGCCTGCATCTTCTGCAATTCGCGACGCAGTTCCTGGTTCTGTTCATAGATCCGGGCATAGGACTGGAACCCGCCGATCATCTGGCTGACCTGGGTGACGGGCGCCATGGCCCAGTCGAACGAGGGGATCACGCGGTCGATGATGGCGACACGCATCCGTTCGGCGCGGGGGCTGTCGATGCGCCAGAACAGGAACACCGCGATCAGCACAAGCGCCAGCAGCGCGATCAGGACGCGCCGGACGGGGGTGGTGAAATCTGGACGCTTGCGTGCCATTCAGGCAGCCCCCGACAGGTCGGCCCCTCAGCTGTCGTAGTCGATGACGTGGCGCAGCTGCTTTTCGTATTCCAGCGCCTTGCCGGTGCCCAGGGCGACGCAGTTCATCGGCTGGTCGGCCAGCGTGATCGACAGGCCCGTCTGCTCGCGCAGCGCCAGATCCAGGTCGCCCAGCATCGCCCCGCCGCCGGTCAGGATCACGCCCCGGTCCACGATATCGGCGGCCAGATCCGGGGGCGTGGCTTCCAGCGCGACCATCACGGCCTCGCAGATGGCCTGCATGGGTTCGGCCAGGGCCTCGGCCACCATGGCCTGGCTGATCTCGATTTCCTTGGGGATGCCGTTCAGCAGGTCGCGGCCGCGCACCATGATCGTGGCGCCGCGCCCGTCGTCGGGCATCCGGGCGGTGCCGATGCTGGTCTTGACGCGCTCGGCTGTGGATTCGCCGATCAGCATGTTCTGGTTGCGGCGCAGGTAATTGATGATCGCCTCGTCCATGCGGTCGCCGCCGATGCGGACGGACCGGGCATAAACCACGTCGCCCAGCGACAGGACCGCGACCTCGGTCGTGCCGCCGCCGATGTCCACGACCATGCTGCCGGTGGGCTCGGTGATGGGCATCCCCGCGCCGATGGCCGCCGCGATCGGTTCGGCGATCAGCCCGGCCCTGCGGGCGCCCGCCGACAGGACCGACTGGCGGATCGCGCGCTTTTCAACCGGGGTCGCGCCATGGGGCACGCAGACGATGACCTTGGGCTTGGAAAAGCCGCTGCGCTTGAACACCTTCTTGATGAAGTGCTTGATCATCTGCTCGGCGCTGTCGAAATCGGCGATGACGCCTTCGCGCATCGGCCGGATCGCCTCGATGGAACCGGGGGTGCGGCCCAGCATCAGTTTCGCGTCCTCGCCCACGGCCAGGACCTGCCGCTTGCCGTCCTTGACGTGATAGGCCACGACCGAGGGCTCGTTCAGGATGATGCCCTTGCCCTTGACATAGATCAGCGTGTTCGCCGTCCCGAGGTCGATTGCGATGTCGGTCGAAAACAAACCGCCGAATGCCATGCCCGTATCCTTTCGCGCCGGTTTCACCGGCTGTCCCCATTCTTGCCCGTCGCCAAGCGCCATCGCCGCGCGGATTCGCCTGCACGGCGGTGCCCCCATATAGAAGCCCGGGGCGCGGCGGGAAAGCCCCGTTCCCGTGATGCGCGATTGCCTGCAGGCAGCATCGAAGAAGACGGGCGCATGAAAAAGGCGCCACGCTGGTCGCGGGCGCCTTTCGACGGGTCGGGGACGGGTGGGATCAGCGCTTCTTGCGACGGCGCAGGACCGCCAGGGCCGCAAGGCCCCCCGGCAGCAGCGCCGCACCGGCGGGCAGCGGAACCGGCGCGGGCTGAGGTTCGGGCAGGCTCAAGGCATTGCCCGGAACCGAGATGTTGTAGTTCAGGCTGCCATGCGTCCCGTAAAGCGACAGGTACAGCACGCCGCCGAAATCGTCGCCGAGATTCAGCGAATAGGTGAAGTCCTTCGTGCGGTTCCAGTGCTGGATGTTCACCGATTCGAACTGGGTTCCTTCCCATGCGCTGTATTGGGGCGCCGAGGTCTTGTAATAAAGGCTGCCCCCGGCCGAGAAGGACCAGTCCGTATCCCCGATCGGCTTCATGGGCGAGAAGCTGAGCGTAACGGTCTGCGCACCCTTCTTCAACGAGGTGAAGGACAGCATGTCATAGTCGTTCTGACCGTTCCAGCTGCCCGAGATCGTGTCGATCCCCGCTGCCACCACCGTCGGATTCTTCCAGTCACCCGAAAATGCATCCGCACCGGTGCCTTCGTGCAGCGTGGCGGCCCCAGCGGCACCAGCCATTGTCACGGCCAAAGCCGCAGCGAGACGAAAAACCCGCATCACAAACCTCGTGAACATGCGCCAAACAGACGCAAACTATTGAAAAAGGGCGGAACTATACTTGCGCTGCCGAACCCGTCCGCATTGCCGCGACCGTCGATCCGGGTGATGCCGATGTCGCACCGATTGACGTGTCCGTCAACGAGGCAGAACACGCATTGCGGGTGTCTTTTCGGGCAGGTTGCCGCAATCGGACCCGGCACCTGATCGGAATGAAGGGCGGAGGCCACTCCTCCGCCCGTCCGGCCTAGTGCGAATACATGCTGATTTCCTTGCCGTCCCTGCCCGCCCGCGTGCGGCGCACGATCAGGTGGTTCAGGGCGCCGACATAGGCCTTCACGGATGCCAGGATCGTGTCGGTATCGGCGGCCTGGCCGTTCACGATGCGGCCCTCCTCCTCCATCCGCACGGACACGGTGGCCTGGGCGTCGGTGCCTTCGGTCACGGCATGGACCTGATACAGCTTCAGCGTGGCGTTATGCGGGAAGATCTGCTTGACCGCGTTGAAGCAGGCATCGACCGGGCCGTCGCCGGTGGCGTGGACGGTCTTTTCCTGTCCGTCCACGATCATCGTCAGGTCGGCCGACTGCCCGTCGCTGCCGCAGACGACGCGCAGGTGCTTGACCTGCAGGTGGTCGTCGCCGGTATTGGCCGTGGCGTCCTGGACCAAGGCCACGATATCCTCGTCATAGACCTCTTTCTTGCGGTCGGCGAGCGCCTTGAACCGCACGAAGATGTCCTTCAACTGGTTGTCGCCCACGTCGTATCCCAGGTCGGACAGCTTGGCGCGCAGCGCGGCGCGGCCGGAATGCTTGCCCATGGCGATGTTGGTTTCATTGAGCCCGATATCGGCGGGGCGCATGATCTCGAAGGTCTCGACGTTCTTCAGCACGCCGTCCTGGTGGATGCCGGACTCGTGCAGGAAGGCGTTCTTGCCGACGATGGCCTTGTTGAACTGCACCGGAAAGCCCGAAACCTGCGCCACCCGGCGCGAGATGCCCATGATCTTCGTGGTGTCGATGCCGGTGGTGAAGGGCATGATGTCATGGCGCACCTTCAAGGCCATCACGACCTCTTCCAGCGCGGTGTTGCCCGCGCGTTCGCCAAGGCCGTTGATGGTGCATTCGATCTGGCGGGCGCCCGCCTCGACCGCAGCCAGGGCATTGGCGGTCGCCATGCCCAGGTCGTTGTGGCAATGGGTGGCGAAGACCACCGTGTCGGCGCCCGGCACGCGTTCCAGCAACATGCGGATCAGCGCGGCCGATTCGCGCGGCGCGGTATAGCCCACCGTATCGGGGATGTTGATGGTGGTCGCGCCCGCCTTGATGGCGATCTCGACCACGCGGCACAGATAGTCGTGTTCGGTGCGGGTCGCGTCCATGGGCGACCATTGCACGTCGTCGCACAGGTTGCGGGCATGGGTCACGGTCTGCTCGATCCGTTCCGCCATCTGGTCCATGTCCAGGTTCGGGATGGCCCGGTGCAGGGGCGAGGTGCCGATGAAGGTGTGGATGCGCGGACGACGGGCGTGGCGCACGGCCTCCCAGCAGCGGTCGATGTCGGGCAGCTGCGCGCGGGCCAGGCCGCAGATCACGCTGTTTCTGGACTGCTTCGCGATCTCGCTGACGGCGGCGAAATCGCCTTCCGAGGCGATGGGAAAGCCCGCCTCGATGATGTCCACGCCCATCTCGTCCAGCATGGAGGCGATTTCCAGCTTTTCCTCGTGGGACATGGTGGCGCCGGGCGACTGTTCGCCGTCGCGGAGCGTGGTGTCGAAGATGACGACGCGGTTCTTGTCGGTCATGGGATGTGCTTTCTTACGGAGGTTCTGTCGCTGGGTTTGCCCGGGCACGTCCTGGCTGAGCGGCGGCCCGGAGACCCGCTCAGCGCAGCGTAAGAAGCAGCAGACCGCGGAGGTTCACGGCCAGACGCGCGCCATGGGGCGCGGTCGGGGCAACGGGAATGTCCAGCATCCGGGTCATGGCCGGGACTATGCCGCCGGAAACCCCCGATGAAAAGAGGGAATTGCGGAAATGGCGGCGGCTTTGCCCTTCCTGCCGCCCTGCAGGGTGCAGGCGGCGGGGGGAAATTCCCCGTCGCGCCTTGGCCCTGCCGCCTGGTCACAGGAACCGGCGCAGCCGGAAGGCCAGCGGAAAGGCGATGCGGGTGGCCACCTGGGTCAGCACGAAGGCGATCGGCCAGGCCATGGCGAATTGCCCGGGCCAGGCGTAAAGCCATTCCCGCGTCAATCCTAGGCCAACCGCCGACATGACGCCGGACATCGAAAAGGCCATCAGGCAGGTGATGATGATTTGGGCGATGATAAGGGTCTTCTTGTCCATGTTCGTCCGGATGCGATGCGGCACTGCTTGAACGGACAAAAGGCCCCGGACATGACAGCACCATGGTTGCGATGGTGCCGTGGGTTCGTGGCGGGCACGACTTGATCCTGCCAAGGCAGTGACCGGAATAACTGAACCGGTCTCGAATCTTTTCGACAAGGGGGGATTAGGATGCGGTGCCCCCCAGGTCAAGGCAGGTTCAGGCTGCCCCCCTGGCAGGCGTCAGTTCGTCCACCGCACCTTCGTCAGGTCATTGGCCTGGGTGGGCGCGTTTTCCCACAAGCCCTGGATCCGGGCGTCCGCCACGCCGGTCTTGGCAAGCTGGAACAGGAAGGCGTTGACGTGATCGTTCGCGATCATCTCCTGCGCCTGCCGGTACAGGTCGCCGCGCTGCTGCGGCGTCACCGCCGCCTGCAACCGGTCCATCAGCGCGACGAATTCGGGCCGGGCATAGCCGAAGTAATAATCCGGCCGGGCATAGATATCGATGTCCAGGGGCTCGGTATGGCTGATGATGGTCAGGTCGAAATCGCCGCCCTTGAAGACGGCTTCCAGCCATTGCGCCCATTCCATGTTGGCGATCTGGGTCTGGATGCCCACGGCGGCCAGTTGCGCCTGCACGATCTCTCCGCCGCGCCGGGCATAGGGCGTGGGCGGCAGGGCCAGGCGCAGGGTGACGGGGCCGGTACCCGCCTCGGCCAGCAGGGCCTTGGCCTTTTCGGGATCATGGGCGGACAGGCCGGTCAGATCGACGTAATCGGGATGGTGGGGCGCGAAATGGCTGCCGATGGGGGTGCCGTATCCGAACATCGCGCCGTCGATGATGTCCTGGCGGTTGATCGCGTGCGCGATGGCCTGGCGGACCCGGATGTCGTCCAGGGGCGCGCGGGCGTTGTTCATCGCCAGGATCGTCTCGCCCTCGGTCGTGCCGACGATGACCTTGAAGCGGGGATCGGCCTGCAACTGGGGCAGCGTCTCGGGCGCGGGGAAGTTCGGGAAGGCGTTCACGTCGCCCGCCATCATCGCCGCGAAGGCCGCGGAAGGATCGGGGATGAAGCGGAAGGTCGCGGTTTGCAGCGCGGGCCTGGCGCCCCAATATCCGTCAAAGGCAGACAGCACGATCCGGTCGCCCTGCACCCACTGGTCCAGCCGGAAGGGACCCGTGCCGACCGGGTTCGTGGCAAGGCCGTCAGCGCTTGCCGGATCCAGCATCACCGCGTCGCCCCAGGCCATCTTGAAGGGAAAGTTCCCGTCCGGCGCCGTCAGGGTGATGCGGACGGTCAGGGGATCGACGGCCTCGACGGCCTCGATCCCCTGGAACAGGGCCTTCTGGGCATTGGTCGAATCCGGCGCCCGCGCGCGGTCCAGGGTGAAGACCACGTCGCTGGCATCAAAGGCGGCGCCGTCGTGGAAGGTCACGCCGTCGCGCAGATGGAAGACATAGACGCGGCCGTCCTGATCCACGTCCCAGCCTTCGGCCAGGCCGGGTTCGATGGCGCCGTTCGGGCCGAAGCGGGTCAGCCCCTCGAAGACATTGGCATAGACCACCTCGTCGGTCGCAGCCGCCGCCCCGCCGGTGGGATCCAGATTGGGGGGTTCCAGCACCATGCCCAGGGTGATGGCGTCCTGGGCGCTTGCCGGCAGGGCCAGAAGCACCAGGGCGGCCAGCGGTTTCAGGGCATGGATCATGGGCGTCCCCCTTGGGCGCGTTCGGGCATCAACTGCTGCGCGGCCCCTGCCAGCATCAGCCAAAGCGAGGTGATCACCAGCCCCCAGTTGGCCCAGCTGTCGGGGTGGAAATCGACCCAGGCGGCGCGGGCGGCAAAGACGCACCACAGGATCGCGATGGGCAGCGATATGGCCCGCCAGCGTTCGGTGCGCACCGGGTGGATGAACTTGATCGGCAGGAACATACCCACCGTCAGGGCGGCAACGATCAGCAGGATCACCGTCCAGTGCGGATCGGTCGCGAACAGCACCAGCACCACCATGTTCCAGCAGCCGGGAAAGCCGGAAAAGGAATTGTCCCGGGTCTTCATGCGGGTGTCGGACCAATAGATCACGCTGCCATAGACGATGGCGATGATCGCCAGCCAGCCGGTCCAGCCCGACAGCAGCCCCGACTTGAACAGCGCATAGGCCGGGATGAAGGCATAGGTCAGATAATCGATGATCAGATCCATCAGCACGCCGTCATAGTTCGGCGAATGGATCTTGACGTCGTATTTCCGCGCCAGGGGACCGTCGATGCCGTCAACCACAAGGGCCACGACCAGCCACAGGAACATCAGCGCCCATTTCTCCTCGACCGCGGCCAGCATGGCCAGCATCGAAAGCACGGCGCCGGTGGCGGTCAGCAGGTGGACGGACAGGGCTTTGTGTTGCGTCTTCATGGTCCGGTTCTGGCAGCTTGGCGGCGATCACGCAACCGTGCTTGGCCGATCAGCGCAGGATCGGCGGACCTTTCGGACGCGGCGGTGCGGCAGGCGCTTCGGGCTGGGAAAGGTCGAAGCGCAGGACCTGCGGGGGCAGCGCCGCATCGGTGAAGCTGACATCCACGCCGCCAGGCTGTTCCGGCAGAAAGGCCAGCGCCTCGGCCAGGGCCTTGGCGATGGCGGGCTGATGGGCCGGATCGGCGCCTGCGACCAGGACGACATGGCCGTCACCCGTGCCCGCGAGCGCCGCACCCGCGATCAGCCCGCGCATGTCGCCCAAGCGTTCGGCCAGGGGCTGCGCCAGGGCCTCGATCACGGCGGGCGCGGGGGCGGTCAGGCGCAACCGGGCATCGGTGGCTTGGGGCGCGGCCGACAGCGCGCCGGTCAGCCAGTCCAGCATCGCCGCGTCCAGCAGCATCTCCGACGGCAGGCCCGGATTGACCAGCAGGCCCGCGTTTTCGGATTTCAGAAGGCCCGCCAGCACCCGCCCCGGCATCGCCGCATAGGCCACGGGGCCGCCGAAAAAGCCCGCCAGCCGATCCTCGGTATCGCAGGCAAGCGCGACGGGGCCGGTTTCGAGCGGGAAGATGCGCAGTTCGACCTGATCGCCCTGGGGTTCCGCCACCAGGGCCACGGCCAGTTCCGTATCCGCCAGCCGCGACAGCATCCGCGCCCGCTGCGGGGCGTCGGCGTCGTGGAAGGGAACCGGGGCAAGATCGTCAAGCGCGGTCATGGCGGGGCCTTTCGCAGCGGCAAGGGGAACGCCCCTGCCCTAATCGCGCCGCGCCCCCCGGACAAGCCCAAGCTGACGCAACCGTGATTCCGCCGCAACCGCAGGGCGCCGCATATAGGGCAGATGAACCGACGCACCCTTCTGCTGACCGCCAGCCTGTCGCCGCTGCTTGCCGCGCCTGCCCTGGCGCAATCCCGCCTGACGCCGATCCTTGACGACGCCGGACGGCTGGAAAACCTGCGCGCCGTCGCCGTCTGGTCGGGCGGGACCGAGGTCGCGGCCCGCGGCTATGGCCGATTCACCCCGGACAGCCCGACGAACATCAAGTCGGCCTCGAAGTCGATCATCTCGGCCCTGGCCGGGATCGCGATCGAACGCGGCCTGCTGGAAGGCCCCGGCCAGCCCATCGCGCCGATCCTGCGCGACCAATTGCCCGCCGATCCCGATCCGCGGCTGGCAACCGTGACGCTGGACCACCTTCTGTCCATGCAGGCGGGGCTGGAGCGCCAGTCGGGCGCGAATTACGGGGCCTGGGTCAGCAGCCGCAACTGGGTGCGTGCCGCCCTGGCCGCGCCCTTCACGCAGGATCCGGGCGGGCGGATGCAATATTCCACGGCATCCACGCATCTGGTGTCCGCCATCCTGACGCGGGTGACGGGGCGGTCCACGCTGGATCTGGCGCGGGACTGGCTGGACCCGGTGCCGGGCTTCCGCATCACCGACTGGGAACGCGACCCGCAGGGCATCTATCTGGGCGGCAACCAGATGGCGATGAGCACGCGGTCCCTGCTGGCCTTCGGCGCGATGTATGCCAGCGGCGGCCAGGCGGGCGGTCGGCAGGTCGTGCCCGCCGGGTGGGTCGAGGAAAGCTGGCGGACGCGCACCGCGTCGATCTTCAGCGGGCAGGGATACGGCTATGGCTGGTTCATCGGCCAGGCCAGCGGCCGCCCCGTGCGTTACGGCTGGGGCTATGGCGGGCAGATGATCTATGTCTTTCCCGCGACGGGGCGCCAGCCTGCGGCTGCCATCGCCATGACCTCGGATCCCGACCAGCCGTCCGCGCGGACGGGATACCGCAACGACCTGCACATGCTGGCCGACCGGATCGTCCAGACGCTCTAGGGTGCGTGCTGGCACGCACCGCACCCGCAGCCGTCAGTCGATGAAATCGCCCGCCTGGAAATTGCCCAGGTTGCCCAGAAGCTGCCCGATCAGAGAGATTTCGGTCACGCTGCCCTCGGTCACGCGGCGCGACAGGGTGACGACCCGACCCCGTTCCAGCCCGAAGCGTTCGACATTGGTGACGACGCCGCTGGGCGCGAAGGACACGGCCACGACCTCTCGGCTGATCTCGCGCGGTTCCAGCGCGCCGAAATGACGCCAGCGGGAGCCGACGTAATACCAGCCCGAGCCCGTCAGCAGGCCCTGGGCGGACGGGCGGCCGATCAGGCCCTGCAATTCGTCCACGGTGGTCTGGCCCACGACGACCTGGGACAGATCCTCGGGCGCGGGGATGAAGCCGTGGTTGCGATAGACCGGCGCGCAGGCCGCAAGGCCAAGAAGGGCCACGAAAGCCAGAACCATTAGATGCCGGATGGCTGTCATTCCGTCTTTCCCTTGCAAGGCGCTGTTGACGCGGCCCGCCCGGCTTAGCAAACTCGGGCACCGCGCTCAAGAATGACAATCCCGTCGGGGATTTGGCGCCGCCTGCCGGTGCGGAACCCCGACCGACAGCAGACAAAGGCCCGCCATGACCGCCCCCGCCAACCAGCCCGCCCAACAGCCGGAACGCCTGCGCGTGGCGCATCTGAACCCGCGCGCGCCGACGCCCTTTTCGCTGGTGCCCGATGCGGAACGCTGTGCCGCCATCGCCACCGAACTGGGCATCCCTGCCCTGTCGCGCCTGTCCTTCGCCGGGGAAATCCGCGCCGAGGCGGGCGAGGCCTGGGTGCTGACCGGCCGGCTGCGCGCCCGTGTCACGCAGCCCTGCGTCGTCACGCTGAAGCCCGTCAAGACCGCCCTGGACGAAGAGGTCGAGCGTCATTATTCCCCCCATATCTCCACCCCCGAAGGGGACGAGGTGGAGATGCCCGACGACACGCTGGAACCCTTGGGCCAGTTCATCGACCTGGGCGCCGTGATGATCGAGGAACTGGCCCTGGCCCTGCCCGAATATCCGCGCGCCGAGGGTGTCGCGTTCGAAGCGGCGCCGGACGAGGACGCCCCCGACACGCGCCGTCCCTTTGCCGATCTGGACAAGCTGCTGCGCAGCCGCGACACGGACTAGGCGATTCGATCCCGGACCGTTGCGCAAGGGTCACATCAAGCGGGTGTTGTCGCCGGACGGCACGCCCGAGACTGGCGCAAACCGGGTCATCCGGTGCAATTAGCCCTGCCTGCCCCGCCGCAAGGGGTTGCGGGCGGGGCCGTCATGGCGTATCTGCGCGGTTCATTTTCGAATTCAAATCCCTGGGATGCGCCAGACGCCCGCGCGTTGCATCCCGTCTAGCCCGAGGTTGTGACATGGCTGTCCCTCAGAATCGCGTTACCCGGTCCCGCCGGAACATGCGCCGCTCCCACGATGCCCTGGTTGCCGGCAATCCCAACGAATGCTCGAACTGCGGCGAACTGAAGCGCCCGCATCACGTCTGCCCGTCCTGCGGCCACTATGCCGACCGCGAAGTCGTGGCGCAGGCGAACACGATCGACCTGGACGACGACGCGGCCTGACCGGGCTTGGCATTCGCGCCAGATGACCGACCGTGACGTGACCCTCTCCTCGGCGCCGACCCCTGACCGGGGGGACGTCGTGGTGATATCGGTCGATGCCATGGGCGGCGATCGCGGTCCTGCGGCGGTTGTCGCGGGCATGGCCGAAAGCGCCGCAGTGAACCCCGACATACGCTTCATCGTGCATGGCGACGAGGCCGAGCTTCGCCGTCTTGTCGGCCGCCGCAAGGTGCTTGCCGGCCGCTGCGACATCCGCCACGCCGGTGGCGTTGTCACCATGGAAGACAAGCCCAGCCAGATCGTCCGCAAGGGCGACGGCACCTCGATGTGGTCGGCCATCGAATCGGTCAAGACCGGCGAGGCGGGGGCCGCGGTCAGCTGCGGCAATACCGGGGCGCTGATGGCCTTGTCGATGCTGCGCCTGCGCAAGCTGCCGGGCGTGAACCGTCCCGCCATCGCCTGCCTCTGGCCCTCGACCAACCCGCAGGGCTTCAACATCATGCTGGACGTGGGCGCCGATATCCGCGCCGACGCGCCCGATCTGCTGCAATACGCGCTGATGGGGGCGTCCTATGCCCGCAACGGCCTGGGCCTCGACCGTCCGCGGGTCGGGCTGCTGAATGTCGGGACCGAGGAACACAAGGGCCGCGCCGAACTGAAGCAGGCCCAGGATCTGATCCTGGCCGCGGCCGAGGCAGGCCGGTTCGACTATGTCGGCTTTGTCGAAGGGGGCGACCTGCCCTCTTCGCGCGCGGATGTGATCGTCACCGACGGCTTTACCGGCAACATCGCCTTGAAGACCGGCGAGGGCACGGCCAAGCTGGTCGGCACGCTTCTCAAGGACGCCTTCGCGAATTCCATCATGTCCAAGTTTGCCGCCGTTCTGGCGATGACCTCTCTCAAGCGCCTGCAAAAGCGGATCGACCCCCGCCGCGTCAATGGCGGGATTTTCCTGGGCCTGAACGGCACCGTCATCAAATCGCACGGATCGGCCGATGCGACGGGCGTGTCGGCGGCGATCAAGCTGGCCTTCACGCTGGCAAGGTCCGGCTTCCAGGACCGCCTGGCCGCGCGCGTGGCGCAAGCCGCAGCAAGCGCTCCCGGCGCCGAGGCCGCATCGTGACCATTCGTTCCGTGGTGCGCGGCACCGGCCATTATCTTCCCGAACGCGTGGTCCCGAACAGCTGGTTCGAGGAACGCCTGGACACCAGCGACGAATGGATCCGCACCCGCACCGGGATCGAACGGCGCCATTTCGCCGCCGAAGGCCAGGCCACCAGCGACATGGGCCTGCGCGCGGCCCGGGCCGCCCTGGACAAGGCCGGGCTGCGGCCCGACGACATCGACGGGATCGTGCTGGCGACCTCGACCCCCGATTACACCTTCCCTGCCTCGGCCACGATGATCCAGCACGGGCTGGGCATGACGCATGGCTTTGCCTATGACGTCCAGGCGGTCTGCGCGGGCTTCGTCTTTGCGCTGGCCAATGCCGACGCGATGATTCGCGGCGGGCTGGCAAAGCGCGTCCTTGTCATCGGGGCCGAGACGTTTTCCCGCATCATGGACTGGACCGACCGCGGCACCTGCGTCCTGTTCGGCGACGGCGCCGGCGCCCTTGTCCTCGAGGGGCAGGAAAGCGCCGGGACCAACGACGACCGGGGCATCCTGGCCAGCGACCTCAACAGCGACGGGCAGTATCGCGACCTGCTGTATGTGGATGGCGGCGTGTCCACCACCGGCACGGCGGGACAGTTGCGGATGCAGGGCAACCTGGTCTTCCGCCATGCCGTCGAAAAGCTGGCCAAGACCGCGCATATCGCGCTGGACAAGGCCGGGCTGACCCCTGCCCAGGTGGACTGGCTCGTGCCCCACCAGGCCAATGCGCGCATCATCACGGCGACCGCGCAGAAGATGGGCCTGCCGATGGACAAGGTGGTGCTGACGGTCGCCGACCACGGCAACACCTCGGCCGCCTCGATCCCGCTGGCGCTGTCGGTGGCCGACGGCCAGGGCCGCTTCAGCCCCGGTGACGTGATCGTGACCGAGGCGATCGGCGGCGGCCTCAGCTGGGGATCGGTCGTCCTTCGCTGGTAGGGGCTTACTTCAGCTGCGAATCCTTGCTGCCGCGCCGTTGATGCCGCCCGCGGGGCGCCATGCCCTGTCCCGGTCGCGCTGGCAATCCAGGCACAGTTGCACCCCCGGCAGCGCCTGACGCCGCGCCTGCGGGATGGGCTCGTCGCAGTCGATGCAGGTCATGGCGCTGTCCCGAACAGCCTTGCCCTGTCCGGCGCGCAGCCGGGCGCGGGCCACGGCCTCGGCCGTGCTGATCTCGATCTGGTCGTTCACCGCATCGTCGCGCGCCCATCCACCGGCCATGACCGCCTCCTTGTCTCAGGGCAGAAAGATAGGATCGGCGGGTTTTGTTGCAATGCCGGACGCCCCATCTTCACGTGACGCGGGGGAACGAAAAAGCCCCCTTCTCGTTGACAGCGGGAAGAATTCCAACCATCCTAGTGAAATCAAAGGGGAAAAGTCATGAGTGACAAGACGCTGACTCGGATGGATCTCGCAGAGGCCGTTTTTCGGGACGTGGGCCTGTCCCGGCACGAGTCCGCCCAACTGGTCGAATCGGTTCTTGAACATATCTCCAACGCCCTGGTTCGGGGCGAGCAGGTGAAGATTTCGTCCTTCGGCACCTTCAGCCTGCGCGACAAGAACGAACGCATCGGCCGCAACCCCAAGACCGGTGAGGAAGTGCCGATCACCCCGCGCCGCGTGCTGTCCTTCCGCCCTTCGCATCTGATGAAGGATCGCGTCGCTGCCGGAAACAAGGGTTAAGGACGTTCTGACTGAATGACGAAAGGCGCAGACGCATTCCGGTCTATTGGCGAGGTCGCAAGGCTTCTGGGCGTGGCACCGCATGTCCTGCGCTACTGGGAAACCCAGTTTCCCTTGCTGAAGCCGATGAAGCGCCCGGACGGGCGGCGTTACTATCGCCCCGATGACGTGCGTCTGGCGGCGGGTCTCTGCACCGTGCTGCGGGACGAGGGGTTGACGATCCGGGGCGCCAAGAAGCTTTTGGCCCGCGACCGCGGCGCATCGGTCCGCGAACGCGGCATGGCGCGCCTGAACGATGCCATCGAAACTCTGGCCGAAAGCGACATTCCCGAACCCGACGGCGTCGAGGACGATTTCGACAGCCTTCCCCGGCACGAACCGCGATCCAGGATGCGCAGGCGGCCCATGGCCGTCCCGCACGCCGCATCGGACCGCCACCACGGTCATTTCCATGACGGCCCGCCCGCCGGGTGGCTTGGCGACATGGTGGCGCTGAACGCCCGGCTGCGCGATTTGCACCCCAGCGATGCGACCGCGCCCCATCATCGCGCGTCCTTGTCGCGGCTGCGCGATGCCCTGGCACGGTTTTGCTGACCGGCTGGGCCTTTATGGCGCAGATTTCCGCATTGCAGCCCTTGTGCAGCGCCGCAGGATCGCTCTATACGGTGCGCGTCGGGCCGTGGCGCAGTCTGGTTAGCGCGTCCGTCTGGGGGGCGGAAGGCCGCGAGTTCGAATCTCGCCGGCCCGACCATTTCGAAAACGCCCATCCCCTGCCGGGGGTGGGCGTTTTCGCATGAAAGGACCAGCATGAACGGCGTTCTTCCCGACAGCGGCATCCGCGACCTGATCCGGTCGGGCGCGATCTCGGCGGATCCCGCGATCATCCCCGAACAGATCCAGCCCGCCAGCCTTGATCTGCGGCTGGGATCGGTCGCCTATCGGCTGCGCGCCAGCTTTCTGGCGGGGCGCGGGAACAGGGTCATGGACCGCCTGGCCGACGTTCAGATGCACCAGATGGACCTGAGTGGCGGTGCGGTCCTGGAACGTGGCTGCGTTTATCTGGTGCCGCTGATGGAACGGGTGGCGCTGCCTGCCGGATTGACGGCGGTGGCCAATGCCAAATCCTCGACCGGCAGGCTTGACCTGCTGACCCGGCTGGTCGCCGATGACGGCACCGAATTCGACCGCCTGCCCGAAGGCTATGAAGGGCCCCTTTTCGCCGAGATCTGCCCGCGCAGCTTTTCGGTCCTGGTCCGTCCCGGCATGAGGCTGAACCAGTTGCGGCTGCGGCGGGGTCAGGCCGTTCTGTCGGACGCCCAGTTGCGCGAGCTGAACGCCCGCGAGCCCTTGGTGGGTGGCCCGGCCCTGATCGACAACGGCCTGGGATTTTCGGTCGATCTGAAGCCCGCCAGCGGCGATCTGGTGGGATACCGCGCCCGGCCCCACAGCGGGGTGATCGACCTTGACCGGATCGGCGCCTATGACGCCCGCGATTTCTGGGACGAACTGCATACGACCGATGGCCGCCTGATTCTGGATCCCGGCGCCTTCTATATCCTCGTCAGCCGCGAATCGGTGGCGATACCGGCCGACTACGCCGCCGAGATGGCGCCCTATCTGGCGATGGTCGGCGAATTCCGCGTCCATTACGCGGGCTTCTTCGATCCCGGCTTCGGCATCGGCGAAACCGGCACCGGCGCGCGCGGCGTGCTGGAGGTCCGCTGCCACGAGGCGCCCTTCGTGCTGGAACATGGTCAGGTCGTCGGCCGGCTCGTCTATGAACGCATGGCGGCCCGCCCGGACTGTCTCTATGGCGCGGGCATCAAGTCCAACTATCAGGGCCAAGGGCTGAAGCTGGCCAAGCAGTTCCGCTAGGCCCCTTCACTTTGGCGCAAATATCCCGGGGGTCCGGGGGCTGGCCCCCGGCTTACAGCGCCCCCGTCTGCCACAGCCGCACCTTCAACCCGCCATGCGCGACCACCGGCCCCGATTCCAGCGGCAGGCCGGTCGCCTTGGCCAAGGCGCCTTCGCTGGTGACGATCCCCACACGCCAGCCTCCCAAACGTTCCCGGAACACCTGCCCCATCGCGGCGTGCAATCCGAACAGCGGCCCCTTGTTGCCGATCCGCGCGCCGTAAGGCGGGTTCACCATGACGATGCCGGGGGGGCCGTCGGGGCGTTGCAGGTCGCCGATGGCGCGGCAGTCGAACCGGGTGAATGCGCCGACCCCTGCCCGTTCGGCATTGGCCTGGCTCATGCGGATGGCGCCTGCGTCGCGGTCGCTGCCGAAGAACTGCGCGGGCGCGGGTCGGGGCGCAACGGCACCCCGCATGGCGTCCCAGGCGGCAGGATCGAAGCTGGCAAGCTGCTGGAAGCCGAAGCTGCGGCTGCGGCCGGGGGCAAGGCCTGCCGCGATCTCGGCGGCCTCGATCACGAAAGTGCCCGACCCGCACATCGGATCCAGCACCGGCTGGCTGCCGTCAAAGCCCATTCCGCGCAGGAACATGGCGGCCATCGTCTCGCGCATGGGGGCCTTGGCGACGGCTTCCTTGTGGCCGCGCTTGTGCAGCGATTCGCCCGTCGTATCCAGGCTGAGGGTGACCAGGTCATCCTCGATCCGCGCCTTGACGACCAGACCGGCGTCCGGGGCGATCGGCGCGCCCAGTTCCTCGGCGATGGCGCGTTCGATCCGCTGCGTGGCCGCGCCCGCGTGATAGATGCGGCTGGCCTTGCAGGTGGTTTCCACGCGGACCGGCACATCGGGCCGCAGCACGGTGGCCCAGGGGAATTTCCGCGCCCGCTTGTCCAGTTGCGCCAGATGCAGGGCGCGAAAGCTGCCCAGGCGGGCCAGAACGCGCGTGGCGCCGCGCAGCCAAAGGTTCGCGCGCCACACATCGGGCCAGCTGCCGGTGATCGTCACGCCGCCCGGCTGCACCGACGGCTGCCAGCCCAAGCCGGCGGCTTCCGCGGCCAAGGGTGCTTCCAGCCCCGGCGTCGCCACCAGGAAAATCTCGAATCTGTCATCCATCGCGCAGCCCTATCGCGGCCGCGCGGCAAAGGCGAGTGTCAGCGCCCGATGCGGCGGGTCAGCCGGGCGGCCTGGCGGGCGCGCTTGACGGCCGTGCGCATGTCCTTGGCCTGCTTGGACGACACCTTGGCGGGCTTGCCGCCCGATTTCGCGATGCGGTCGATGCCCTTGTTGATGCCCCAGTTCAGGGCACGACGGGAAACCATGCGGGTCAGCGTATTGATGATGGACTGGAGGCTCATCGGGTCATTCGTCCTCGAACAGGTCGTCGGCGGGTGCCGTAGCTGACATATCGTCATCCCCGTCCAGCAAGGCAAGGGGCACATGCAGCCCCGGCGCAGGGGGGCGCGATTCCAGCAGCCCCGCCGCGCGCAGTTCCGCAAGCCCCGGCAGGTCGCGGGCGGATTCCAGGCCGAAATGGTCCAGGAAGGTTTCCGTGACCACGAAGGTCGCGGGTCGTCCCGGCGTCATCCGCCTGCGACCGATACGGACCCATTCCATCTCGATCAACTGGTCCAGCGTGCCGCGCGACACGGCCACGCCGCGGATTTCCTCGATCTCGGCGCGGGTGACCGGCTGGTGATAGGCGATGATCGCCAGCGTCTCGATCGCGGCGCGCGACAGGCGGCGCTGTTCGACGGTTTCCGTCCGCATCAGGAAGAACAGGTCCGGCGCGGTGCGAAGGGCGTAACCGTCGCCGATCCGTTCCAGCACCACGCCGCGATCCGCATAGGTCCGGCGCAACCCCGCCAATGCCTCGGCCGGATCGCAGCCCCTGGGCAGGCGCTGCGCGAGGTCGCGCACCGTGACGGGGGCCGAGGACGCGAACAGGATCGCCTCGACCATGCGTTCCTGCTGGTCCAGCGTCGGGGGCGGCAAATCGGTCACGGCTGGTCCCCGTCGGGCTTGCGGCGGAACTGGATCGGGGCAAAGGAAGCCGCCTGCCGTATCTCGATCCGGCCTTGGCGCGCAAGTTCCAGCGATGCCGCAAAGGTCGCGGCCGTCGCCGACCGCCGGCGTTCGCCCCCCGTGCCCCAGCCTTCGGGCAGGAAGTCGGCCAGTTCCGTCCAATCCCCCGCATAGCCGATCAGGCTGCGCAAGCGGTCCAGGGCCTGTTCCATCGTGAAGACATCCTGCCGGTCGAAGGCATAGGGGCGGAATTCGTCGCGGGTCTTCAGCCGCGCATAGGCGCGCATCAGGTCGATCAGCCCCGCCTGCCATTCGGTGCGCCGCCGTTTCGCCACGGTTTCCGGCGTCCCCCGCGCGAAGCGGCTGATGCCAAGGCGGTCACGCCCCATCAGTTGCGCCGCGACCTCGCGCATGGCCTGCAGACGCTCAAGCTGGAAGGCCAGGTGCGCGGCCATGTCCTCGGCGGACAGCCCCTCGGCCTCGGGGTCGGGGGGCAGAAGCAGGCGGGATTTCAGGAATGCCAGCCAGGCCGCCATGACCAGGTAATCGGCGGCCAGTTCGATCCGCAGGGCGCGGGCCTGGTCAACGAAGGCCAGGTATTGTTCCGCCAGATGCAGGACCGAAATCCGCATCAGATCCACCTTCTGCGTCCGCGCCAGCGTCAGCAGCAGATCCAGAGGGCCTTCGAAACCATCCACATCGACGATCAGCGATTCGTCCGCGCGGCGTTGCGCGACGCTGTCGCCGTCGGGAACGGGGCGCAGATAGGGGATGTCAGGTGCGGTCACGGTTTCGGCTGTCTTTCCGGGCGTGCCAGAATCCGCGCCTGCGGCTTCCCTGTCAAGCGACGGCTGCCGTCAGGTCGCGCCATTCCGCCATCAGGGCATCGGGATCGGCGTCCTGCGGTGCGCGACGCAGCGCCAGGGCGGCATCGGCGCGGCGCTGCGCATCCAGGCTCAGGGGGCCGGCGGCGGCGACCACCTGCTCCATGCTGGGGATCGTGCCATTGCAATGCAGCACCAGGTCGCAGCCTGCGGCGATGCTGGCGGTGGCGCGTTCGGCCTCGGTCCCGGACAGGGCGTTCATGGTGATGTCGTCGGTCATCAGAAGACCGTCGAAGCCGATGCGGTCGCGGATCAGGGCGATCATGCGCGGCGATGCGGTGGCGGGCGCATCGTCCAATGCGGTAAAGCGGATATGCGCGGTCATGCCCATGGGCAGGTCGCGCAAGGCGCGGAACGGGGCGAAGTCCATCGCGTCCAGGTCATCGGCGGGCGCGGTGACGGTCGGCAGGCCGTGATGGCTGTCGGCGACGGCACGGCCATGGCCCGGCATGTGCTTCATCACCGGCAAGACGCCGGCGGCCAGCATCCCGTCGGCAGCGGCGCGGCCCAGGGTGGCAACGGTCGCGGGATCGGTACCGAAACAGCGGTTGCGCAGGAAGGGATGCGTATCGTCCTGCGCCACGTCCAGCGTGGGGGCGCAGTTGCTGTCGATGCCGACCGCGCGCAGTTCCCGCCCGATCAGGTGATAGCGCAGCCACATGGCGCGCGGCCCGGCGGCGGCCTGATCCAGCGGCGCGGGCCAGTCGAACCAATGGGGACCGCGCAGGCGCTGCACCCGGCCGCCTTCCTGATCGACGGTGATGACGGCATCGCGGCCCACGGCCTCGCGCAGCGCATCCGTCAGGCGGCGCAGCTGGTCGGGGCTTTCGACATTGCGGCCGAACAGGATGAAGCCCCAGGGGTCGGCCGCGCGGAAGAAGTCCCGCTCGGCCCTGGTCAGTTCCGTCCCGGCGATGCCGCCCAGGATGGTGGCGTTGGCAGGCATCAGTTCAGGGCAAGGCAGTCCGTGCCCGCCGATTTCAGCGCGGCGCAGAACTGGCGTGCCTCGGACAGGGAATCGAAGCCCGCAACGCGCAGCCGCCAGAAGGTGCGGCCGTTCGACTGGTGCTGCTGGATCACCTGCTGCTTGCCGCCAAAGACGACATGCTTGTTCATCAGCCGGTTCCATTCGCTGGAGGCGATGGCGCTGCTGTCAAAGGCGCCAAGCTGCACCTGCGGACCGCTGGCCTGCGCCACGGCGGGCGCGGCTTCGGGTGCGGGTGCGGGCGCTTCGGCCGGACGATCCTGCGCCATGGGGCGCGCATCGGTCGCGGTGGTCCCGGCCGAGGCGACGCGGGTGCTGCGCGGACGCGGCGTGGGCCGGGTCGAGGCGGTCAGCACGCCCGGATTGGCCTCGGCCTGGGCCTGGACCAGGGCCTCGGCAATGGCGGCCGCCTGGGCGGGGGCGCCGTTTTCATCGGTCAGCGCCTCGTTGACCGGGCCTTCGCTGGCGGGGGCGTCGATGATGGTGGCTTCCTGGACGGCACTGTCGGCCATGGCCAGCCGCTGGGCCTCGGCCTCGGCCAGGGCGCGGGCCTCGCTGTCGGACAGCGGCACGATCGGGTCGCCCGCAAAGCTCAGCGGAACCTCCGAGGTGGTGACGGGCTCGCGGGCGGTGGCGCCCAACTGGCCCATGGCCACATCCTCATCCGACAGGCCCACGGGCGCAGGGGCGATGGCGACCTGCTGGGTCGGCTGATGGTCGGTCCCCTCGGCCACCGTATTGACGGCATAGCCGGTATAGTTGGTCAGTTCGCCCCCGGGATCGGCAGGGGTGGTGCGCGCGTCGCCGGAAATGGCGCGGATCACCGGGACGCCCGACACATCGCGCGACACCAGCTGCCAGCCCCAGACCATCAGCCCCACCATCAGCGCGACGGATGCGACCGCGCCCAGGTAATGCGTCAGCCGCGCGAAGCGGGTGGTCAGGCTGTCGTCGCCCTGGGGGTCGGCCGCCATTCGCGCGCCCTGCGGCCGGTCGTCCCAACCGCCCTGATCATACGAGAATTCGCGCTTCACCTTGTGACGCGAGAACACATAGCCGCCTTCGCGGAAATCCATCACTGCCATGCCTGCCTGCCTGCCGGTTGATCCGACCTGAACTTGACTGCCCGTTCCGACCGGTCGGGGCGCTTTGTGACTTCAGCGCATTTCCTTGACCGGCGTGACACCAAGGATAGCAAGACCACTTGAAATAACAACGCCAACTGCGCGAACCAGCGCAATTTTTGCCTGGGACGTGGCAGGATCGCCATCCTGCACGAAGCGCAACGACAGGTCGTCATTGCCGCGGTTCCATAGCGAATGCAGGTCAGAGGCGATTTCATACAGGAAAAACGCAACCCGGTGGGGTTCGTGGGCGCGGGCCGCATGTTCGACAAGCCGGGGCCATTCGGCAACTTTCCGCGCCAGATCCAGTTCCGCCGGATGCGACAGCCGGGTCAGATCCGCGGAAGCCAAGACCGAATCACTGACGTCGATGCCTGATTCGGTCGCCCGGCGCAGCACCGAATGAACCCGCGCGCTGGCATACTGGACATACCAGACGGGGTTGTCCTTGGACTGTTCCAGCACCTTGGCAAAGTCGAAGTCCAGGGCCGCGTCGTTCTTGCGCGTCAGCATGATGAAGCGGGTGACATCCGCGCCCGCTTCCTCGACCACGTCGCGCAGGGTGACGAATGTGCCCGCGCGCTTGGACATCTTGAACGGCTCGCCGTTCTTGAACAGCTTGACCAGCTGGATCAGCTTGATGTCCAGCGGCACGCGCCCGTTCGACAGCGCCTTGACCGCCGCGTTCATGCGCTTGACATAGCCGCCGTGATCGGCGCCGAAGACGTCGATCAACTGATCAAAGCCCCGGTGGATCTTGTCCCAGTGATAGGCGATGTCGGGCGCGAAATAGGTCCAGGCCCCGTCCGACTTCTGGATGGGCCGGTCCACGTCGTCGCCATGGGCGGTGGACCGGAACAAAAGCTGCTCGCGCTCCTCCCAATCCTCGGGCAGCTTGCCCTTGGGCGGTTCCAGCACGCCGCGATAGATCAGGTCCAGCGACCGCAGCCGCTCGATCGCGGCCTCGATCTTGCCGGTGCCGTACAGCGCCTTTTCGCTGGAATAAACATCCATGCGCACGCCAAGCGCCGCCAGATCCTCGCGGATCATCGCCATCATCGCCAGGGTCGCGAAATCGCGCACCTCGGCCAGCCAGTCGGCTTCGGGCCTGTCCAGCAGGCTGGCGCCGTATTTCTGCTTCAGCGCCTCGCCCACGGGGATCAGATAGTCGCCGGGATAAAGCCCTTCGCGGATTTCCGGCTCCAGCCCGTTGGCCTCGCGATAGCGTTCATAGGCGGAACGGGCCAGCACATCGACCTGCGCACCGCCGTCGTTGATATAGTATTCGCGCGTCACATCGTGGCCCGAAAAGGCCAGCAGGTTCGCAAGCGCGTCGCCGAAGACCGCGCCCCGGACATGGCCCACATGCATCGGGCCGGTGGGATTGGCGCTGACGAATTCCACGTTGACCTTTTGCCCCGCCCCGATGTCGGAACGCCCGAAATCAGCGCCTTCGCGGAGGGCGGTCGCCACCACCCCCTGCCAGACGGCGGGGGACAGGCGCAGGTTCAGGAAGCCCGGCCCCGCGACCTCGGCCGCCGCTATGCGCGGGTCGGTCAGGCGGGCCGCCAGCCTGTCGGCGATCTCTCGCGGCTTCATGCCGGCTGGCTTGGCCAGCACCATCGCGGCATTGGTGGCCATGTCGCCATGGGCGGGATCGCGCGGGGGTTCCACGGCCACATTGGCGAAATCCAGGCCCTGCGGCAGCTCGCCCGCCTGCGTCATCTGCTCCAGCGCGGCCAGAACGACGCCGCGCAGATCGGTGAATAGGTTCATCATCGCTTTCCTGACTGTCCCGCGCGGGTTACCGCCTGGGGCGGGTCCTGGTCAACACAAAGCCCGAAAACCTGCATTTTTCGCAACGTTTCCGGGCCGAAACATTGACGTTGCGGTCCACTTGGTCTAAGTCCCTGCATGGCTCCGCATCCGGCGGGCCGACTGAAGGGGCGTGCGAGTCTTGCGTCCCATTGCAGGCCGCACCAGCCATCCGGGCAACGCGGCAATGGAACGCATCGCGCCGGACATGTGGCGCACAAGTCTTGGAAAGCCCTGAATGACCAAATTCTCTGACCTGAAGCTTGACCCCAATGTGCTGAAAGCCATTGCAGAAGCCGGGTATGAAACGCCGACGCCGATCCAGGCCGGCGCCATTCCGCCCGCGCTGGAAGGCCGCGACGTGCTGGGCATCGCGCAGACCGGCACCGGCAAGACCGCAAGCTTCACCCTGCCCATGATCACGCTGCTGGGCCGTGGCCGCGCCCGCGCCCGGATGCCCCGGTCGCTGGTCCTGTGCCCCACGCGCGAACTGGCGGCCCAGGTTGCCGAAAACTTCGACACCTATGCGAAACACACCCGCCTGACCAAGGCGCTGCTGATCGGCGGCGTATCCTTCGGCGAACAGGACAAGCTGATCGACCGCGGCGTGGACGTGCTGATCGCCACCCCCGGCCGGCTTCTGGATCATTTCGAACGCGGCAAGCTTCTGCTGACCGGCGTGCAGATCATGGTCGTGGACGAGGCCGACCGGATGCTGGACATGGGCTTCATCCCGGATATCGAACGGATCTTCCAGCTGACCCCCTTCACCCGCCAGACGCTGTTCTTCAGCGCCACCATGGCGCCCGAGATCGAGCGGATCACCGACACCTTCCTGCACGCCCCCGAGCGGATCGAGGTCGCGCGCCAGGCCACCACCAGCGAGACGATCACCCAGAAGCTGGTGGAACTGGCGCCCTCGCGCCGGGATCTGGCCGCCAAGCAGAAGCGCGACCTGCTGCGGGCCCTGATCGACGGCGAAGGCGAAAAGCTGACGAACGCGATCATCTTCTGCAACCGCAAGACCGACGTGGACATCGTCGCCAAGTCGCTGGCCAAGCACGGCTATGACGCGGCGCCCATCCATGGCGACCTGGACCAAAGCCACCGCACCCGCACGCTGGACAATTTCCGCGACGGCAAGCTGCGCCTGCTGGTGGCATCCGACGTGGCCGCACGCGGCCTGGACATTCCGGCCGTCAGCCATGTCTTCAACTACGACCTGCCCTCCCATGCCGAGGATTACGTCCACCGCATCGGCCGCACCGGCCGCGCCGGACGTCTGGGCAGCGCCTTCAGCATTGCCACTCCGGCGGACGACAAATACCTGTCGGCCATCGAAAATCTTGTGAAACAGACCCTGCCCCGCGCGCCGCTGCCAGAAGGATTCACCTTGTCCGAGACCGATCGCAATGCAGGACGCGAGGATCGTCGCAATGGCCGCGACAAGAACCGCGGCCGCGACAAACACCGGAACCGCGACGAGGAACGCCGCGAACCGCGTGAGGAACGCGCCGAAGCCCTGCGCGAGGAACCGCGCCGGGAAGAGCGCGACCGCCGGGACGACAAGCGTGAAGACCGTCGCGACGACCGCCGCGATCCCTCGCGCGATCGCCGGGGCCGTCGCGAGGATCATCGCGGCCCTGCCGTGATGGGCATGGGCGATCACGTTCCCGAATTCATGCTGGTCGAACTGCGCCCCGCGCTCGCCTCGCTCGCTGCCGAGCCGGAGGACCGCGCCGAGAAGCCGGTCGAGACAGCCGAGGCTGCACCTGCCCAGGCCGACAAGCCGCGCCGCGGCCGCAACCGCCGCAAGAAGGCCGAAGCGCGGCCCGACGCCGCAGCCTCCGTCGAAGCGGCAGCAGCCGGCTTGCCCGAAACAGAAGCCGCACCTGTCGAGGCAGTATCGGTCGAAATGGCCTCGGTTGAGGAAGCCCCGTCGGACGCCGATCCGGTCCAGGCCGCGCCGGCCAAAGTCATCGCGCCCGAAGCCGGGGCCGAGACGCCTGTCCCGGAAGCTCCGGTCACCGAAGACCCTGCTGCCGAGCCGGTGGCCGCCGAGGAAACGCCCAAGCCCAAGCGCACCCGCCGCAAGAAGGCCGAAGCCGAAGCCGCGCCGGAAGCCTCCGAACCCGTGGCCGAGCCTGCCGAGAAGCCCAAGCGCACCCGCCGCAAGAAGGCCGAGGATCCCGTGGAACCCGTGGCCGAGGAGGCCCCGAAGCCCAAGCGCACCCGTCGCAAGAAATCCGACGAGGCGCCTGCCGCGGAACCCCAGGCCAACGTCGAAGCGGACGCCTGACCGCCACCGATGCGCGTCCCGGTGCCACAAGGGCGGCTTCGGCGGCTTTGGGTTGACCTGGCGCTTGGCCTGATCGCGGCGTTTGGCCTGCAACCCTTTGGCATCTGGATCGCAACCCCATTGGCCTTGGCGCTGCTGGTGCGCCGCGCCGCAGGCCCAGGCAACGCCTTCTGGCCCCTGCTGGCAGGCGGAGTCGGCTGGTTCGGCCTGTCAATGGCCTGGATCGTCGAGCCCTTTCTGGTCGAGGCCGCGATCTATGGCTGGATGGCCCCTTTCGCGCTTGTCCTGATGGCCTTGGGCGGTGCGCTGTTCTGGGCAGTCCCCGCCGCCTTGGCCGCGCGTCTTGCAACCGGTGTTCCCCGCCGGGCCCTGGCCATTGCTTCGGCCCTGGTCTTATCGGACTGGTTGCGCGGCTGGATCTTCACCGGCCTGCCCTGGTCTCTGACAGGACATGTCTGGATCGACACGCCTGTGGCCCAAACCGCCGCCTGGACGGGGGCCATCGGCCTCAGCCTGATCACGCTGGCCCTTGCCGTGCTTCCCTCGCTGCTGCGCCTGCTGCCGGCCACGGCCTTGGCGCTGGCGCTGACGGGCGGCTTGTGGGGGGCGGGACTGGCACGGCTGGCGCAGCCCCTGCCCTCTGACAGGCCAACCATCCTCCGCATCGTCCAGCCGAATGCGGAACAGCACCTGAAATGGGACCCGAAATGGGCGGCGGTGTTCTTCCAGCGCCTGCTGGATCTGTCGGCGGAACCTGGCGCGCGCGATCTGGTCATTTGGCCCGAAACCGCCGTGAACTTCCTGCTGGAGGATGCAGGCCCGGTTCTGCCCGCCATGGCCCAGGCGGCAGGCGCGCCGCTGGTGATGGGCATCCAGCGGCGTGACGGCAGCCGCTTCTACAACAGTCTGGTTACGCTGAACCCGGACGCGACGGTGGGCCAGGTCTATGACAAGTTCCACCTCGTTCCGTTCGGCGAATACATCCCCTGGGGCGACGCGCTGGCTCAAGTCGGCATCACCGCCTTTGCGACGCAGCAGGGCAACGGCTATTCCGCAGGCCAAGGCCCGGCGATCATGTCGGCACCCGGTGCCCCCGATTTCCAGCCGCTGATCTGCTATGAGGCGATCTTTCCGCAACATCTGCGGGGCCTTGGCCAACGCCCCGAATGGCTGTTGCAGGCCACGAACGACGCCTGGTTCGGCCAGTTCTCCGGCCCCTACCAGCATCTGGCCCAGGCCCGGTTGCGCGCAATCGAATCCGGCCTGCCGCTGATCCGTGCGGCCAATACCGGCATCAGCGCGGTCATCGACCCGCATGGCCGCATCCGGCAGTCGCTGGGTTTGGGCGTTCAGGGCAAGATCGACGCGCCCCTGCCCGCCGCCCTGCCCGAAACGCCCTGGATGAAATGGGGCAACTCCCCTGCCGTCCTGATCGCGCTTCTCGCGCTCGCAGCCGCGCTTGTCCGCCGCAAGCCGGCCTGATCGCTTCTCCGTTGCAAAATACCCGCGGGGGAGTCCGAAGGACGGGGGCGGCAGCCCCCTGCCCGGTCAATCCTTGAAGAACCGGCTGTCCTTGACCTGGTCCCAGGCCCAGACGACCTCGGCCAGGCGATCCTCGTCGGACCGGTCGCCGCCGTTCATGTCGGGATGCAGATCCTTGACCAGGGACTTGTACTGCTTGCGGATCTCGGCGCGGGTCCAACTGTCCTTGGCTTCCAGGATGTCCAGGGCCTTGCGTTCGGTGGGCGGCAGCTTGCGGCTGGCCTTGGCGCGGGCCTCGGGCGCGGTGCCGTTGGCGCCCAGGATCTCCAAGGGGTCGCTGACGCCGTGTCGCGCCCATTTGTCTTCCTGCGCGGCACGGCCGAAGGGCTTGGTCGGACGTTCCCAGACGGTCGCGTTGTCGATGAACTGCTGGAACTCCTCCTCGGACTGGCCCTGGAAATAGTTCCAGTTCGCGTTGTATTCGCGGACGTGATCCTTGCAGAACCAGAAATAGTCATCGAGGTTGCGGGGGTTCTTGGGGGCCCGATACTGCCCCGGCTCGTCGCAGCCCTGCTTGTCGCAGGTGCGGGTCGATGTCTCGAAGGCGCCGGACATGCCGCGACGGCCCTTGTTCTTGCGTTTCTTGTCCTTCGCGGCCGAGATGTCGAAGCCGAAGGGGTCGTTCCTGCTCATTGGGGCACCTTTGCGACTCGGAGGCGGCAGTTTAGGGTTTTTGACGCGACATGAAAGGTCTTGACGGATGATTGCGGATGAAATGCGCGAAAGGCTTGCAGAGCTTGGCCCCACCCGGCTCGAAGTCATCGACGAAAGCGAAAGCCATCGGGGCCATGCCGGATACCGCGATGGCGGCCAGACCCATTTTCGCATCCGCATGGCCAGCCCCGCCTTCGCGGGCCTGGGCCGGGTGCAGCGGCACCGCCTTGTCCACCGCACCCTGGGCGACATCGTGGGGCGCATCCATGCCCTGGCGCTTGATCTGGCTGAGACCTAGGCGTTAGCGCCGACAGGCTTGCCGCTGCGGCGGGCGGGGCGTAAGACCCGTCCCAAGCTGTCGCAACGAGGGATGGACATGACCGCGCCCAAGGATTTCAACGACCGGATGCTTTCGCTGGGCTTGGCCCGCGTCAGCGAGGCTGCGGCCCATGCCTCGGCCCGGCTGATCGGGCGCGGCGACGAGAAGGCGGCCGACCAGGCCGCCGTCAACGCCATGCGCGACCAGTTGAACATGCTGGACATCAAGGGCGTCGTGGTCATCGGCGAGGGTGAGCGCGACGAGGCGCCGATGCTCTATATCGGCGAGGAAGTCGGCACCGGCGAAGGCCCCGAAGTGGACATTGCCCTGGATCCGCTTGAAGGCACCACGCTGACCGCCAAGGACATGCCGAACGCCCTGACCGTGATCGCCATGGCGCAACGCGGCACCCTGCTGCACGCGCCGGACGTGTACATGGAAAAGCTGGCCATCGGGCCGGGCTATCCGACCGACGTGGTCAGCCTGGACATGTCCCCGTCCGAACGCGTGCGCGCCCTGGCGCGCGCGCGTGGGGTCGAGGACAGCGACATCACCGTCTGCATCCTGGAGCGTCCCCGTCACGAGGATCTGGTGGCCGAGGTCCGGTCCACCGGCGCGGCGATCCGGCTGATCACCGACGGCGACGTGGCCGGCGTGATCCACTGCGCCGAGGCCGAGTTGACCGGCATCGACATGTACATGGGATCGGGCGGCGCCCCCGAGGGCGTGCTGGCGGCATCCGCGCTCAAATGCATGGGCGGGCAGATGTGGGGCAAGCTGTTGTTCCGCAACGACGACGAAAAGGGCCGCGCCCGCAAGGCCGGGATCACCGACCTGGACCGCATCTATTCGCGCGACGAACTGGTGACGGGCGACGTGATCTTTGCGGCGACCGGCGTGACGAACGGCTCCATCGTGGCGGGCGTCAAGCGCGAGCCGAACTATCTTCAGACCGAGACGATCCTGATGCGGTCGAAGACCGGATCGGTGCGGCGGATGATCTATCGCAACCCGATCAGGTAAGAGGGGCTTCGCCCCAGGGTATTTCGACAACGAAGAAGGTGCTGCCGTGACGTTTCTGGGAATCGAGCAATCGCTGACCAATCGGCGATGGGTCGGCCCGGACGGGACGGCGGATCGCCTGGCCGAGGGTCTGGCCCAGCGCACCGGCCTGCCCCTGGCGGTCGCGCGCGTCCTGGCCGAACGCGGGGTCGAGGCGGAAGGGGCCGAGGGTTTCCTGACGCCGCGCCTGCGCGACCTGTTGCCCGACCCGCTGTCCCTGCGCGACATGGGGGTTGCGGCGGACCGGCTGGTGGCGGCTGCCGTCAAGGGCGAACGCATCGCCATCTTTGCCGATTATGACGTCGACGGGGGCAGTTCGGCCGCCTTGCTGCTGGACTGGCTGCGCGGCCAGGGGCGTGACGCGACGCTCTATATCCCCGACCGCATCGACGAAGGCTATGGCCCGAACGCGCCCGCGATGGCGGCCCTTGCGGCCAGTCACGACCTCATCGTCTGCGTCGATTGCGGCACGCTGAGCCATGACGCCCTGGCCGCTGCGGCTGGCACGGACATCATTGTGCTGGATCACCACCTTGGCGGAGAGACGCTGCCCCCCGCGCTTGCGGTCGTGAACCCGAACCGCGCGGACGAGGACGGTTCGCTGGGCCACCTTTGCGCGGCAGGCGTGGTCTTCCTGACGCTGGTTCAGGCGGGCCGCGTCTTGCGCGCGCAGGGCCGGCCGGAACCCGACCTGATGGCGATGCTGGATCTGGTGGCCCTGGCGACCGTGGCCGATGTGGCGCCGCTGGTCGGCGTCAACCGTGCCTTTGTCCGGCAAGGTCTGGCGATCATGGCCCGCAGGCAGCGGCCCGGCCTTGTGGCGCTGTCCGACGTGGCGCGTCTTGACGGCCCGCCAAGCGCCTTTCACCTGGGCTTCCTGCTGGGGCCGCGCATCAATGCAGGCGGCCGCGTGGGCCGCGCCGATCTGGGCGCGCTGTGCCTGTCCTGCCGCGACCCGCGCGAGGCCGGGCGCCTGGCCGCCGAACTGGACATGCTGAACCGCGACCGCCGCGCCATCGAAGCCGCCGTGCGCGACGAAGCCCTGGCCCAGGTCGAGGCCCGTGGCGATGCCCGCCTGTCCTGGGCGGCGGGCCCCGGCTGGCATCCCGGCGTCGTCGGCATCGTGGCTGCGCGCGTGAAAGAGGCCACCGACCTGCCCTCGGTCGTGATCGGCGTGGAAAACGGCATCGGCAAGGGCAGCGCCCGGTCGGTTCCGGGCGTCGATCTGGGCCGGGCGATCCACCGGCTGGCTGACGAAGGCCTGCTCATCAAGGGCGGCGGTCACATGATGGCCGCCGGCCTGACCGTGGCCGAGGCGATGATCCCCGCGGCCATGGCCCGCCTGTCCGACCTGATCGCCGCCGATCTGGCGCAGCGGACAGGCGCGCGCGATCTGCGCATCTCGGGCCTGATGGAATGCACGGGGGCCACGCCCCAGATGTATCGCCGCCTGGAAGACGCAGGTCCCTTCGGGCAGGCTGCCCCCGCGCCGCGCTTCGCCTTTGCCGACCAGTTGATCGACAGCGCCTCGACCATGGGCGACAATCACCTGCGCTTGTCCTTCCGCAGCGCCGGCGGCCCTGCGCTGGAAGCCGTGGCATGGGGCGCCATGAACGGCCCGCTTGGCCCCGCGCTGATCGGCGCAAGGGGGCGGCGCTTCCATCTGGCGGGCAAGCTGGATCTGTCCACCTGGAACGGACGCGAACGGCTGCGCCTGCGGCTGGAGGATGCGGCCCCCGTGTGACCCCCTCTGGTCACCGCCCGGACCCGCCGCTAACCTGCGCGCGACACTGGCAAAGGGAACCGCGATGAAACTGACCTGGCTTGGACATTCCGGCTTTCGCCTGGAAATCGAGGATGCCGTGATCCTGATCGACCCCTGGATTTCCGGCAATCCGGTCTTCCCCGAGGACCGCCGGGCCGAGGCGATCCAGGGCGCCACCCATGTCCTTCTGACCCACGGCCATGGCGATCATTCCGGCGACACGCTGGCCATCGCCAAGGAGCTGAAGATCCCCGTCGCGGGCATCTATGACCTGGTCAGCCACTGGTCCACGCACCACGACATCGAAGGGATCGGCTTCAACAAGGGCGGCACGGTCGATCTTGGCGGGGCGTCGGTGACGATGGTGAACGCCAGCCATTCCAGTTCGCTGAATGGGGCCGACGGGCCGATCTATGCCGGGCACGAATCGGGCTACATGATCGCGGGCGAGGGGCATGTGATCTATGTCTCGGGCGATACTGACATCATGGCCGACATGGCCTGGATGGGCGAATACCACCAGCCCGACATCGGCATCCTGTGCGCGGGCGGGCACTTCACCATGGACATGAAGCGCGCGGCCTGGGCGGCCAGGAAGTATTTCGACTTCAAGACCGTGATCCCCTGCCATTACAAGACGTTCCCCTTGCTGGAACAATCCGCCCAAGAGCTGATCGACGGCCTGCCGGGCGTGCGCGTGATCGAACCCCAGATCATGAAGGCGATCGAGCTGTGAGCTTTCAGAAATTCGACGACCCTGCGGGCGATGCGGATCACCCGGCACGACTGGCCCAATTGCGCGCGCGGCTTGCGGCGGATGGGCTGGACGGCTTTATCGTGCCCCGCGCGGATGCGCACCAAGGCGAATATGTGGCCGATGCCGATGCGCGGCTGGCATGGCTGACCGGCTTCACCGGCAGCGCGGGCTTTGCCATCGTCACCGCCGACCGGGCAGGCGTCTTCATCGACGGACGCTATCGCGTGCAGGTCAAGGCGCAGGTGGACCCCCACCACTTCACGCCGGTGCCTTGGCCCGAAACCAAGCCCTCGGACTGGCTGCGCGCGGCCCTGCCCGCCGGCGGGCGCCTGGGCTTCGACCCCTGGCTGCACACCCGCCAGGAAATCGAGACGCTGGAAAAGGCGCTTGCCGACAGTGGCATCGGGCTGATCGCGGTGGATCACAATCCGCTGGATGCGAGCTGGACCGACCGACCTGCCCCGCCGGTGGGTCGGGCGCGCGCCCATGACGATGCCGTGGCAGGCGAGACGGCCGCCGAAAAGCGCGCCCGCCTGGCCGCGCAACTGCGCGAGGACGGCCAGGCCGCCGCCCTGCTGACCCTGCCGGACTCGATCTCGTGGCTGCTGAACATCCGGGGCAGCGACGTTCCCAAGAACCCGATCGTGCAATCCTTCGCCGTCCTGTCGGATGACGGCCATCTGGCGCTGTTCGCGGATCCCGCCAAGTTCGACGATGCCCTGCGCGCCCATCTGGGCAACCAGGTCGCGATCCTGCACCCCGAAGGGCTGTCGCCGGCGCTTCTGGACCTGGAAGGTCCGGTCCGCATCGACCCCGCCTCGGCCCCCGAGGCCGCCTTCCGCCTGCTGGAAAGCGCGAACACCCAGGTCGCCCGCGCGTCCGACCCGGCGGTCCTGCCCAAGGCCCGCAAGAACGCGGCCGAACTGGACGGGATGCGCGCCGCCCATCTGCGCGACGGGGTGGCGATGGTGCGGCTGCTGGCCTGGCTGGATACCCAGGAACCGGCCGACCTGACCGAAATCGCCGTGGTCGAGAAACTGGAAACCTTGCGCCGGGATGCGGGCATCACCGACATCAGCTTCGACACGATCTGCGGGGCGGGACCGAACGCCGCCCTTCCCCATTACCGCGTCACCCGCGCCACCAACCGCCGACTGGCGGCAGGCGAAGTCCTCCTGATCGATTCGGGCGGGCAATATCCCGACGGCACCACCGACATCACCCGCACCCTGCCCTTGGGCGATCCCCTGCCCGATGTCGTGGCGCCCTATACCGCCGTGCTGCGCGGCATGATCGCCATCAGCCGTGCGCGCTTTCCGCAGGGCGTGGCGGGTGCCCATATCGACGCCTTGGCGCGGCAATACCTGTGGTCGCAGGGCCAGGATTACGACCACGGCACCGGTCACGGCGTCGGCGCGGCGCTGTGCGTCCACGAAGGCCCGGTGCGCATCAGCCGCGTCAGCACCCTGCCCTTGGAAGAAGGCATGATCCTGTCCAACGAGCCGGGCTATTACCGCGAAGGCGCCTTCGGCATCCGCATCGAGAACCTGATCGTCGTCACCCCGGCCGAAGCCGAGCCGGGCCGCACCATGCTGGGCTTCGAGACCCTGACCCTGTGCCCCATCGACACAAGGCTGATCGACCTTGCGGCGCTGTCACGGGACGAGATCGCCTGGCTCGACGCCTATCACGCCCAGGTGCGTGACGCGCTGTCGCCGCATCTGGACACGCAGGACCGCGCTTGGCTGGACCGGGCAACTCGGCCGCTTGGCTCATCTTCTGTGTGACAATATCCTCTGGGGGTCCGGGGGGCGAAGAGCCCCCCGGCCACCGCGGGACGCAAATCATAATGCGTCCAGGATCCGCGCCGCCTCGTCCCGGCAAGGCGTCAGCGCCCCCCGATCCTCGCCCGGAAAGAACCGCGCGCGGACGGCGGTGGGCATCGGTGCGGGTTCCGCAATGACCACGCGCGGGCCGACGGATGCGGCTTCGGCCTGCCAGCTGCGGGCAAGCGCGATCTGGCCAGCCTTGGTCGCGCCGTAAGCGCCAAAGAACTTCTGTCCCGCACGGGGATCGTCGAAGAACAGCGCCGTCCCTTGCCGCGCGCGCAACAAAGGTTCCAGCAAGGCGATCAGCCCGCGCGTCACGTCCATGTTGACCAGAACCGATTTCGCCCAGTCCTTGCCATCCACATGCGGCGCAGGGGCCAGGGGCGCCGCGTGGACCGCCGCATGGGCCCACAGATCCAACCCGCCCCAGCGGCCCAGCACGGCTTCCGCCAACTGCTGCATCGCCGGCGCCTCGGCCACGTCCATGGGCGCAAGCGTCGCGCTGCCGCCCGCGCGGCGGATGCGGTCGTCCAGTTCCTCCAGCGCGCCCACCGTCCGGGCCACCGCCAGGACGTGATAGCCGCGCCCGGCCAGATCCTCGGCCAGGGCCGCGCCAAGGCCGCGCGAAGCGCCCGTCACCAATGCGATTTTCTGTGTCTCTGTCATGGCCGATCCCTTGCCACCGGCCCCGCGCCTTCGCAAGACCCGCCATGCAAAAGGGCCCCCGAAGGGGCCCCTGCGAAGCTGCGACCGATCAGCGCGCGCCGACCTCGATATAGTCGCGCTTGCCCTCGCCCACGTACAACTGGCGCGGGCGGCCGATCTTGGCCTGCGGATCGGCGATCATTTCCTTCCACTGCGCGACCCAGCCCACCGTGCGCGACAGCGCGAAGATCGGCGTGAACATCGAGGTGGGGAAGCCCATCGCCTCTAGGATGATGCCCGAATAGAAATCGACGTTGGGATAAAGCTTCTTCTCGATGAAGTACTCGTCCTCGAGCGCGATCTTTTCCAATTCCTTGGCGACCTGCAGCGTGGGGTTGTCGTGGATGCCCAGAAGCTCCAGCACCTCGTCGGCCGATTCCTTCATGACCTTCGCGCGCGGGTCGAAGTTCTTGTAGACCCGGTGGCCGAAGCCCATCAGCTTGAAGGGATCGGACTTGTCCTTCGCCCTGGCGATGTATTCCGGGATGCGGTCCACTGTGCCGATCTCGCGCAGCATCTCCAGGCAGGCCTGGTTCGCGCCGCCATGGGCCGGGCCCCACAGGCAGGCGATGCCGGCCGCGATGCAGGCAAAGGGATTGGCCCCCGACGACCCGGCCAGACGCACGGTCGAGGTCGAGGCATTCTGTTCGTGATCGGCGTGCAGGGTGAAGATGCGGTCCATGGCGCGGGCCAGGGCCGGATCGACATGATATTTCTCGGCCGGGACCGAGAAGCACATGTGCAGGAAGTTGCTGGCGTAATCCAGTTCGTTCTGCGGATACACGAAAGGCTGGCCGATCGAGTATTTATAGGCCATGGCCGCGATGGTGGGCACCTTGGCGATCAGCCGGATCGCCGCGACCTCGCGCTGCCAGGGATCGTTGATGTCGGTCGAATCGTGATAGAAGGCCGACATCGCGCCGATTACGCCCACCATGGTCGCCATGGGATGCGCGTCGCGGCGGAAGCCCCGGAAGAAGTTGTGCATCTGTTCGTGAACCATCGTGTGACGGGTCACGCGACGTTCGAAATCCACCATCTGCTCGGCCGTCGGCAGTTCGCCGTACAGCAGCAGATAGCAGACCTCCAGATAATGGGACTGGGCCGCCAACTGCTCGATCGGATAGCCGCGATACCACAACTCGCCCTTGTCGCCATCGATGAAGGTGATGGTCGAATCGCAGCTTGCGGTCGAGGTGAAGCCGGGGTCATAGGTGAACACGTCCGCCTGCCCATACAGCTTGCGGATGTCCAGGACATCCGGCCCCTGCGTCGGGCGAAGGATCGGAAGCTCGTATTCGGAGTCGTTGATCTTGAGTGTGGCGTTCGTCGCGTCGGCCATCCAAGGCGTCCTTTCCGGCTGGGCCGGGCCGACCTTCGATTGAACGGGGGACGACCCTGGCATGTAAGGGCAGGCCTTCAGCCTGCCAAATCCGTCTGGTCCTGCAACCGGGCCAGCGATTCCTCGCGGCCTAGCGCCGTCATCATGTCAAACACACTGGGGGTCGTCGTGCGGCCAGCCAAGGCTGCCCGCAAGGGTGCCGCAAGCTTGCCCAGGCCCACGCCGTTCTCCTCGGCAACCTGCTTGGCCGCCTGCTCCAGTTCGTCTCGGGTCCAGCTAACATGCTGCACTGCGGCAGTCAACGCGGACAGCATACCACGGGATACCGAATCCAGAGACTTTGATGCTTTTTCATCCGGTTCCACGGGCCGATCGATCAGGGCGAAGCGGGCCTGATCCAGCAGTTGCGGCAGGGTCCTGGCCTTTTCCTTCAGGGCCGGCAACGCCGCCGTGATCCGGTTCCGCTGTTGCGGGGTCAGGGGCGCGGCGTCCGTGTCGGCCAGGAATTGATCCAGAACCAACAGCAGGTCGTCGTCCGCCATGGTGCCGATATGATGGCCGCTGACATGTTCCAGCTTCTTGAAATCCAGCCGGGCCGGCGCGCGGTTGATCCCGGACAGGTCGAACCATTCCCGCGCCTGGGCGTCGTCGAACAGCTCGTCATCGCCATGGCTCCAGCCCAGGCGGGCCAGATAGTTGCGCATCGCCGCCGGAGGATAACCCAGGGCCGCGAATTCGTGCAGGCCCACGGCGCCGTGACGCTTGGACAGCTTCTTGCCGTCCTCGCCATGGATCAGCGGGATATGGGCAAAGACCGGGCGCGGCCAACCCATCGCATCGAAGATCTGGACCTGGCGGAAGGTGTTGGTCAGGTGATCGTCACCCCGGATCACATGGGTCACGCCCATGTCGTGGTCATCCACCACCACCGCCAGCATATAGGTGGGCGTTCCATCGCTGCGCAGGATGATCATGTCGTCCAGTTGGTCGTTGCCTACGCGGACCGTGCCCTGCACCGCGTCCTCGATCACCGTTTCCCCGTCGCGGGGTGCGCGCAGGCGGATGGCATGGGGCGCATCCGGCAGGTCCGTCGCGTCGCGCCAGGGGCTCTGGAAGGACTGGCGCGGGTTCGCCTCGCGCCACTGGGCGATCTCCTCGGGGGTCGAGAAGCATTTGTAGGCGGTGCCCGCCGCCAGCATCTGCCGGGCCACCTCGGCATGGCGATCCTTGCGCTGGAACTGGCTGACCGGTTCGCCGTCCCAGTCCAGGCCCAGCCAGGCCAGGCCCTTCAGGATCGCCTCGGTCGCCTCGGGCGTGGACCGGGCGCGGTCGGTATCCTCGATCCGCAGCAGGAACTTGCCGCCCCGGCCCCGCGCGTAAAGCCAGTTGAACAGCGCCGTCCGCGCGCCGCCGATATGCAGATAGCCGGTCGGCGAAGGGGCAAAACGGGTGACGACGGGGCGGTCTGCGGGTGTGTCGGACATGGCGGCCTTCCTCGGGTCGGTGCGGGCATTAACGCTTTGGTAAGCTGTCCATGCCATCGTTGCCGCAGGAATAGAGAAGCCAGTGCGAAAGGACAAGAATGGCCGCCCAGGGCGACATGACGGCGCTGCCGGGCTTTTCGGGCACGCGGGCGGCCTCGCGGCACGCGACCGTGCGGCCTGCGCGCATGGGGGCCACGTTGCGCGCCGGGCTGTTCGCCTGGGTCCCGGTCTGCCTGGCCGCCGGGATCGCGCTGTGGTTCGCCCTGCCCGCCGCGCCCGGTCGCGGAACATGGTTCACCCTGGGATGTCTGGCCGCTCTGGCATTTGCCGGGGGACGGCTTGCCCTGCCCTGGGCCGAACGGGGGCGCATCGGCTGGGCCTTGGCCGACGGGCTGCGGATCGGCACCGCGGCGGCGCTGCTGGTCATCGCGGGCTTCGGCCTGATCGGGTTGCGATCCGCCATGGTCGCCGCCCCGATCATGGAATGGCGTTATTACGGCCCGGTCGAGGGGCGGCTGGTCGAAATCGACCGTTCGGCCCGCGACCGGATCCGCATCACGCTGGACCGCGTGGTGCTGCGCGACACCGCGCCCGACCGCACCCCCGACAAGGTGCGGCTGTCGCTGATGGACCAGACCGACCCGCTGCCGCCCCTGGGCCAGCGGGTCATGCTGACCGGCCATCTTGGCCCGCCCCCTGCCCCGGCATCCCCCGGCAGCTTCGATTTCCGCTGGCTTGCCTGGTTCGAAAGCCTGGGCGCCGTAGGATATACCCGCACCCCCATCCTGACGGTCGAACCGGCCGAGGGGGGCATGTGGGCCATGCACCGTGCCCGCCTGGCGATCAGCCGGGCCATTCAGGACGGCATCGGCGGGCAGGAAGGCGCGGTCGCATCGGCCCTGATGACCGGCGACCGGTCCGGGATTGAGGAAGCCACGAACGAGGTCATGCGGGCCTCGAACCTGTACCACATCATCTCGATTTCCGGCCTGCACATGTCCATGCTGGCGGGCTTCGTCTATACCGCGCTGCGCATGGCCCTGGTGCTGGCGCAGGGCCTGGGCGCGCCCCTGCCGCAGGCGGTCCACAAGATCGCGGCGATGGGCGCTCTGCTGGCGTCGGCCGCCTATCTGTGGCTGTCGGGCGGTGGCGTCGCCACGGAACGCGCCTTTGTCATGGTTGCGGTGATGCTGCTGGCGATCATGGCCGACCGGCGCGCCATTTCCCTGCGCACCATCGCCCTGGCCGCGACCATCATCTTGATCTATTCGCCCGAGGCCGTAACCCATCCCGGCTTCCAGATGAGCTTTGCGGCCACCGTCGCGCTGATCCTGTCCGCCGGGCCGTGGTCGCGCATTTCGCCGCATGTGCCCTTCTGGCTGCGGCCGGTGGCGATGCTGATCGTGTCGTCACTGGTGGCATCCATCGCAACCTCGCCCCTGGCTGCGGCGCATTTCAACAGGATGGCGCAATACGGCCTGCTGGCGAACCTGCTGGTCGTCCCGGTCATGGGCGCCCTGGTGATGCCTGCCGGCGTAATCGGCGCGCTGCTGGCCCCGGTGGGCCTGGCAGGGCCGGCGCTGTGGGTCATGGGCCTGGGCACCCGCTGGATGCTGTGGGTGGCGGACTGGGTGGCGGGCCTGGGCGGTGCGGTGACGGCCCTGCCGCTGCCGCCCGCGCCGGTGATTCCGCTGATGTGCTTCGGGGCGACGCTCGCGGTGCTGTGTTGGCGCGAAGGCCCGACCGCGCGGCGGCCCGGCCTGCTGGGCTGTGGCTTTCTTGCAGGCATCGCGATGCTCGCGGCATCCACCGCGATCTGGCTGACGGCCAGCCGCCCCTTGGTTCTGATCGCGCCCGAGGGCGAGGCGGTGGGGCTGATGACCATGACGGGCCGTGCGGTGTCCAAGCCCTTGGGCGGGGCCTTCGTGGTCAGCACCTGGCTGCAGGAAGACGGCGACATGGCCACGCAGGAGGAATCCGCCGCCCGCCCTGCCTGGCAGGGCGACAAGCGCGACCGGATGGCCGCGCTGCCGCAGGGTTGGGAAATCTGGCACTTCACCGGAAAGGGTGCGGCCGACCGCGCGCCAGCCGCCTGCCAGGCGAAACGGATCGTGGTCCTGTCGGAAAAGCTTCCCACGCGCGCCGACTGGCCCTGCGTGATGCTGGACCTGGGGCGCCTGCGGATCACGGGCGCCGTGACGGTCGAAATGGGCGACCAAGGCCCCGTCCTACGCGGCGTGAACCAGATGCTGCGCAATCCGGGCTGACGCCGGGCCTCAGATGCCCGCGTCGATGATCGCGCGGGCCAGGACCGGCACGGTATGCTGGTTCAACCCCGCGATGTTCAGCCGCGAATCCCCCACCATGTAGATCGCCGCGTCCGATTTCAGCTTTGCCACCTGCTCCGGCGTGGCCCCCAGACGCGAGAACATGCCCCGGTGCTGGCCGATGAAATCGAAGCGGTCGCTGCCCGACAGATCGCGCAGTTCGGATGCCAGTTGCGACCGCAGGCCCAGCATGGTGTTGCGGACTTCCTCAAGCTCGGCTGCCCAGTCGGCGCGCAGCGCATCGTCGGTCAGGATGGTGCTGACGATCCGCGCGCCATGGTCCGGCGGGAAGGAATAGTTCTGCCGGTTCAGGAAGGCCATCGACCCCTGGGCCAGATCGCGCGCCGCGGTGTTTTCCGCCAGAGCGAACAGGATGCCGGTGCGTTCGCGATAGATGCCGAAGTTCTTGGAACAGGACGCCGCAATCAGCACCTCGGGCAAGCGCTGCGCGATCATGCGGGTGGCGGCCGCGTCTTCCTCCAGCCCGTCGCCGAAGCCCTGATAGGCCAAGTCGATCAGCGGGATCGCGCCGGATTTTTCCAGGATCGCCGCGACTTCGTCCCATTGTTCCATGGACAGGTTCGCGCCGGTCGGGTTGTGGCAGCAGCCGTGCAGCAGCACGATGTCACCCTTGCCCGCCTTGGCGATGTCGGCCTTCAGCCCGTCGAAATCGACGCCCCGTGTTTCCGCGTCGAAATAGCGGTATTCGACGAAGGGGACGCCCATGAACTTCATGATCGACAGGTGATTGGGCCAGGTCGGGTTGGACACATAGACCGTTACCCCCGGATTGGCGAGCCGCGCCAGTTCCAGCGCCTGCCGGATCGCGCCGGTGCCGCCGACGGTCGCAAGGGACGCCAGCCGGTCGCCCGGCACGTCCTTCAGCACCATCCGGGCCATGGCATTGCGGTATTCGGGTTCGCCCGCCAGGCCGGTATAGGCCTTGGTGGTCTGCGTTTCCCAGATCCGCTGTTCCGCCGCCTTGACCGCCCGCATGACCGGCGTCACCCCCTGGGGGTCCTTGTAGACGCCGACGCCCAGGTCGATCTTGCCCTGCCGGGTATCGGCCTTGAACTCCTCGATCAGCTTCAGGATCGAATCGGGGGCTTGGGGTTTCAGGTTCGACAGCATTCAGGCGTCTCCGGTTGCGATGGGCAGGTCCGGGAAGCTGCCCCATTCGGTCCAGCTTCCGTCGTAAAGCGAGTGGTTGCGGTGCCCGATCCGTTCCAGCGCCAGCGACAGCACGGCGGCGGTGATGCCGCTGCCGCAACTGGTGATGACGGGCTGTTTCAGATCGACGCCGGCGGTTTCGAACTCGGCGCGCAGGACATCGGGCGCCTTCATGGTGCCGTCCGCGTTCAGCAGCCGACCGAAGGGGACGTTCTTCGCGCCGGGAACATGGCCGGACCGCAGGCCGGGGCGCGGCTCTGGCGCCTCGCCGCGGAACCGTTCGGGCGCGCGGGCATCGACGATCTGATGGTCGGCAAGCTTGCTGGCCAGGGCCACCTGGGTCACGTCGCGGACCAGCCCCGCCTGGCGCTGCACGGTGATGTGGCGGTCGCGCAGGATCGGGGCCATGTCCTCGACCGGGCGGCCCTCGGCCTGCCACTTGGCGAAACCGCCATCCAGCACGGCGACATCGATCTTGCCCATCAGGCGGAAGGTCCACCAGACCCGCGCGGCGCTGCGCACGTCGGAATTGTCATAGACCACCACCTGATGCCCGTCGCCCACACCCATCGCCCGCATCCGGGAAATGAACATCTCGACCGGCGGGGCCATGTGGGGCAGGGCGCTGCGCTTGTCGCTGATCGCGTCGATGTCGAAGAACCGCGCAGCCGGAATATGGGCCGCGTCATATTCGGCCCGCGCATCGCGGCCCGTGGCCGGCATGTGCCAGCTTGCATCCAGGATGCGCAGGTCGGGATCGTTCAGATGCGCCGCCAGCCATTCGGTCGAGACCAGCGTTTTCGGATCGTCCTGCATGGCCCCCTCCGCCTTGGTGCGGGCCTGATCTACAGGGGGCCGGTCCCCCTTGCAATGCCTTGTCAGCCCTGCTTCAGCAGCCGCTGCTTCTGGCGGTTCCAGTCGCGCTTGGCGTCCGTTTCGCGCTTGTCGTGGTTCTTCTTGCCCTTGGCGACGCCGATCTTCAGCTTCACGATGCCGCGGTGGTTGAAATACATCACCAGCGGGATCAGCGTCATCCCCTCGCGCCCGACGGCCTGCCACAGCCGCGCCAGTTCCTTGCGGCTGACCAGCAGCTTGCGCTTGCGGCGTTCCTCGTGCCCGAAGACCCCGGCCTGCTTGTAGGCAGCGATATAGCCGTTGATCAGCCAAAGCTCTCCGTCCTCGACCGAGGCATAGCTTTCGGCGATGTTGGACTGGCCGGTGCGCAGGGACTTCACCTCGGACCCGGTCAGGACGATGCCGACCTCGAGATCGCTTTCGATGAAGTAATCAAAGCGCGCCCGCCGGTTCTCGGCGATGATCTTGTAGTTCTTGTCGGGATCCTGGGCCATGACGGCGATAGATAGGCAGCGGCAGGGGGCGTGTAAAGGTCGGGAAATCGCCGTTGCCCCCCGTCGGGCGACCGCCTTACCACTGTTGGCAAGCGAAAGGACCGCCATGACCCCTGCCCCGCGCAACCTTGTCACCGACATTCCCGGCCTGCGCGTCGGCAATGCCGCCGATCCGCGCCTGAAATCAGGCGTCACCGTGCTGACCGCCGATGCGCCCTTCGCGGCAGCGGTCCATGTGATGGGCGGCGCGCCAGGCACCCGCGAAACCGACCTGCTGGCGCCGGACAAGCTGGTGTCCCAGGTCGATGCGCTTGTGCTGTCGGGCGGGTCGGCCTTCGGGCTTGCCGCCTGCGACGGGGTGATGGCGGGCCTGGCTGCTGCGGGGCGGGGCTTTGCCGTGGATTCGGCACGGGTGCCCATCGTGCCGGGCGCGATCGTCTTCGACCTGCTGAATGGCGGCGACAAGGACTGGGCCGAGAATCCCTATCCGGCGCTTGGCCAGGAGGCCCTTGCCAAGGCGGCGGCGGATTTCGCCATCGGCACGGCGGGGGCGGGAACCGGGGCCAGCACGGGCAACCTGAAGGGTGGGCTGGGGTCCGCCTCGGCCCGGCTGTCGAACGGGGCGACGGTGGGCGCGCTTGTGGTGGTCAATGCGCTTGGGCAGGCGACGGTGGGGGGCACGCGAAACTTCTGGGCCGCGCCCTGGGAACTGGACGGCGAATATGGCGGCCTTGGCCTGCCGCCGGCATTTCCCGCCACGGATGAACCTGCGCCGGTGAAACGCCTGGGCGAGGCGACCACGATCGCCATCGTCGCCACCGACGCGGCCCTGGACAAGGCGGGGCTGCAGCGGCTGGCGATCGCCGCGCATGACGGCATGGCCCGCGCGCTTGTGCCCAGCCATACCCCTTTCGACGGGGATCTGGTCTTTGCCGTCTCGACCGGTGCCAGGCCCTTGGCCGATCCCGTTGCCGATCCCTTCCTGCTGGGGCATGCCGCGGCCACATGCCTGTCGCGGGCGATTGCGCGGGGCGTGCACGCCGCTACCCCTGCGCCCGGCGACCTGCAACCCTGCTGGAGCAATCTTCGGGCATGAGAAAGGGACGGTGCGCGACCGGCGCACCGTCCCAGATCAGAGAGAGGGTCGCCAAGAGGGAAGGCTTAGCGATACCGTTCCAACGCGGCCGGGCGCAAATGGTTCACGGGTTTCGCCCTTGGCGCGATTTTTTTTCGATGCCACGCGTTGCGCCGCCCCTGCTTTGACATCACCATGCCCACGTGCTGATCTTGGGCAACCGATACGGAGCCAGCCATGACCAAACATTCAACCGACCTGAAGACCCTGCTGCGCGATCCGTCGCTGCTGGAAACCCGCGCCTTCGTCGCGGGCGAATGGGTCGATGCGCGGGACGGCGCCACCTTCGACGTCGTCAACCCCGCCCGCGGCGATGTCATTGCCAAGGTGGCCGACATGGACCGCCAGGACGCCGCCCGCGCCATCGAGGCGGCGGCCGAGGCGATGAAGGGCTGGGCCGCCCGCACCGCCAAGGACCGCGCGGGCGTGATGCGCAAGTGGTTCGACCTGATGATGCAGAACCAGGACGACCTGGCCCGCATCCTGACCGCCGAGATGGGCAAGCCCTTCCCCGAGGCCAAGGGCGAGATCGCCTATGGCGCCAGCTTCATCGAATGGTTCGGCGAGGAAGCCAAGCGCGTTTATGGCGAAACCATCCCCGGCCACATGCCCGACAAGCGCCTGACCGTGCTGCGCCAGCCGATCGGCGTGGTGGGCAGCATCACGCCCTGGAACTTCCCCAACGCGATGATCGCCCGCAAGGTCGCGCCGGCCTTGGCCGTGGGCTGCGGCTTCGTCGCCCGCCCGGCGGCGGAAACCCCGCTGTCGGCCCTTGCCATGGCGGTGCTGGGCGAACGCGCGGGCCTGCCCAAGGGGATCCTGTCGGTCGTCACCTCATCGCGGTCCTCCGATATCGGCAAAGAGTTCTGCGAGAACCCGCTGGTGCGCAAGCTGACCTTCACCGGCTCGACCGAGGTGGGGCGGATCCTGCTGCGTCAGGCCGCCGACCAGGTGATGAAATGCAGCATGGAACTGGGCGGCAACGCGCCCTTCATCGTCTTCGACGACGCCGACCTGGACGCGGCGGTGGAAGGCGCGATGGCATCGAAGTTCCGCAACAACGGCCAGACCTGCGTTTGCGCCAACCGCATCTATGTCCAGGCCGGCGTTTATGACGCCTTCGCGCAAAAGCTTGCGGCGGCGGTGGACAAGCTGCGCGTGGGCGACGGGCTGGAGGACGGCGTGACGACCGGCCCCCTGATCAACCAGGACGCCGTGGAAAAGGTCGAGGAACATATCCGCGACGTGCTGGACGGCGGCGGCCAGGTCGTCACCGGGGGCGAACGGATGGAGGGGTTGTTCTTCAAGCCCACGGTCGTCACCGGCGTCACCGACCGCATGAAGGTCGCGACCGAGGAAACCTTCGGTCCCCTGGCCCCCCTGTTCCGGTTCGAGACCGAGGAGGAGGTCGTCCAGAAAGCCAACGACACGATCTTCGGCCTGGCGTCCTATTTCTATGCCCGCGACATCGGCCGCATCACCCGCGTCCAGGAAGCCCTGGAATACGGCATCGTCGGCGTGAACACCGGCATCATCTCGACCGAGGTGGCGCCCTTCGGCGGCGTCAAGCAGTCGGGACTGGGCCGCGAGGGCAGCCGCCATGGCATCGAGGACTATCTGGAGCTGAAATACATCTGCCTGTCGCTGTGACAAACCGCAACAATCTCCGACCCTTGCGGGAACGCGGCGCGGCCCTGGCGCATTGATCCCGCAAGACCCGGCCTTTGCGGGTCACGTCGCCAACATGAAAGGGAACACGTCATGGAAGGTATCGGCTGGCTTCTCGCAATCATCCTGGGTGCCATCGCAGGCTGGATCGCCGAGAAGATCATGAAGTCGAACATGGGCCTGCTGATGAACATCGTCGTCGGCATCATCGGTGCCCTGATCGGTAACTTCATCTTCGACCTGATCCTCGGCTCCAGCGCCGAAGGCAGTGTCTTGGGGCAGTTGGTCGTCGCCGTGATCGGCGCCTGCATCCTGATCTGGCTGGTCCGCCTGGTGCGCGGCCGGACCTGATTGCCCCCTGAACGGAAAAGGGCCGGTGCGCATCGACGCACCGGCCCTTTTTCATGATCGTCACCGGGAAGGATCAGCGACCCTCGTCGTCCTCGTCTTCATCCGCGTCGGGCAGGTTGAAGAAGCTGTCGGCGTCCAGATCGCGCTCGGGCGCCTTGTCCTCGTCCCGCGTCAGCGAGAAATTCTCAAGCCCCGCGATCGAAGACGGCAGGCGCGGCTCGTCGCTCATCGAGAGCGAGGTCTCGGTGCTGACCAGCTTGCGGCGTTCGTCGTCGCTCATCACCTCGCCGGTGGCGGCGGCCTTCTTGGCGGCCTTCTGGACGGCGGCGTCCAGTTCGGTCTGGCGGCACAGGCCCAGGGCGACCGGGTCGATCGGCTGCATGTTCTGGATGTTCCAGTGGGTCCGTTCGCGGATCGAGGCGATCGTGGGCTTCGTCGTCCCCACCAGCTTGGCGATGGCCGCGTCCGGCAGTTCGGGATGGAACTTCACCAGCCACAGGATCGCGTTCGGCCGGTCCTGGCGCTTGGACAGCGGCGTATAGCGCGGCCCACGGCGCTTTTCCTCGCCTTCGGCAGCCGGGTTGTGCTTCAGGCGCAGCTTGTAGGTGGGGCTGGCCTCGCCCTTGCGGATTTCCTCGGGGTCAAGCTGGTGCGAGGCGACCGGGTCATAGCCCTTGACGCCTGCGGCCACGTCGCCGTCGGCGATGCCCTGCACTTCCAGTTCGTGCAATCCGCAGAAATCGCCGATCTGCTTGAAGCTCAGCGTGGTATTGTCCACCAGCCAGACGGCGGTCGCCTTGGCCATCAAAGGCTTGCTCATGTCCATCTCCTTCGTGTGTCTGCCCCGAACAGCAGGCTTCAGGCCGGAAAAACGGCTTTTGGCGGGTGCCATTCCTCGTTTTCGGGGGGAATTGTCGGGTCATATAGCGATTCCGGCGCGCGGGGAAAAGAGGATTCGCGTTGTCAGATGGACGCCAGTCGTCGTGCAGGGCATGGTGTCGCCATGAAGGCCGCATTCCTGATCCCGCTTCTGCTGGCCCTGTGGCCGGTCCCCGCCCCCGCCGATGGGGTGGCGGGCGATTTCGATTACTATGTCCTGGCGCTCAGTTGGCAGCCGGGCTGGTGCCGGGCCACGGGCGATGAACAGGGGGCCCGGGAATGCGACAAGGGCAGCGGCCTAGACTTCACGGTCCATGGGCTTTGGCCCCAATACGAACGGGGATGGCCGGAATATTGCGACACACCGGAACGCGACCCCTCGCGGCGAGAGGTGCAGGCCATGGGCGATCTGATGGCGCCGGGGCTGGCCCTTTACCAATGGCGAAAACATGGCCGCTGCTCGGGCCTGTCGGCGGCAGAATACCTTTCGACCCTGCGGCAGGCCGCCGAAAGCGTGGAAATCCCCCGGCCGTTCGACGGCCTGCCCCGTGACATCACCCTTCCGCCCACGGTGGTCGAGAACGCCTTCATCGAGGCCAATCCCGACCTGAGTCCTTCAGCCGTCACCGTCACCTGCAAGGCCGAGGCACTGCAGGAAATCCGCATTTGCCTGACCCGCGACCTGACGCCGCGGGACTGCGCGCCGGACGTGCGGCGCGACTGTTCCCGGGCACGGGTGCTGATGGAAGGGGTGCGGTAAAAGGGGGCGCTGCCCCCGTCCTTCGGACTCCCCCGGGATATTTTTGCACAAGAGATGGCGCGTGTTCAGCGTTTCTTAAGATCTGCCGTGTTAGCTGGTCGTGCGGTACAGGCGGGGACGCCGATGACCGCCACAGGAGATGCCACAGGCCTTGGGGACGGGTGCCCGCAAGGCCTGTGTGCCTGTTCCATCTTCTGTGCTTCAAATATCCCCGCCGGAGGCTTCTGCCCGCGCCTCAGGCACCATCGCCCGCCACTTTCAGGACGATCTTGCCGATATGCTGGCTGCTTTCCATCCGCCGATGCGCCTCGGCCGCGTCCTTCAGGTCGAATTCGCTGTCGATCCTGACCTTGACCGTTCCCGCCGATATCAGCGGCCACAACCGCTTGCGCAGGGCTTCGGCGATCTCGGCCTTGGCAGCATCCGATTGCGGGCGCAGCGTCGATCCGGTGACGGTCAGGCGCTTGGCCATGATCTGCGCGAAGTTCAGTTCCACCTTGGGCCCCTCCAGGAAGGCGATCATCACCAGACGCCCGTCGAGGGCCAGGGCCTTGATGTTCCTGGGGATATAGCTGCCCCCCACCATGTCGAGGATCAGGTCCGCCCCGTCCTCGGCCGCCATGACCTTGGTGAAATCCTCGGTCCGGTAATTGATCGGATGGGCGCCCAGGGCAGCGATGGCCGCGCATTTCTCGTCGCTGCCGGCGGTGGCGAAGACGCGGGCGCCCAAGGCGCGGGCGATCTGGATCGCCATCATGCCGATGCCGGAACTGCCGCCATGGACCAGGAAGCGTTCGCCCCCCGTCAGCCCGCCGCGCGTGACGACATTCGACCAGACGGTGAAGGCGGTTTCCGGCAGGCAGGCCCCTTCGCGCAGGCCCAGGCCATAGGGGATGCGCAACGCGTGATCGGCATGGCAGGCCACATATTCCGCGTAACCGCCCCCCGGCAACAGCGCGCAGACCTGCTCTCCCTTTTTCCAGCGGGTGACGCCCGCGCCCATGCCCACGATCTCGCCCGAGGCTTCCAGCCCCGGCAGGTCGGAGGCGTCGGGCGGCGGGGCATAGCTGCCCTGGCGTTGAAGCACGTCGGGCCTGTTCACGCCGGCATAGGCCACGCGGATCAGGATCTGGTCGTGGCGCGGCACCGGAACCGGGCGGCTGGTCAGCCGCAGCGCGTCGGCATTACCGGGCGCGGCGATCTCGACCGCGTTCATGGCATCGGGAAACATTCCTACTCCTTGCGTCAGGGACGGGTGCGGCCGGGCAAGTCGCGCGGTCCGGGCGCGCGGATCCAGCCAAAGGCCATCCGCGCCAACGTTTCCGCACCCGGCAGCTTGCGCAAGGTCGATTTCGCCGATTCGAACCGCATCACCCCGTCGATGCGGCGGTCGATAAAGCCGCGGGTTTCCGCATGGTCGGGTGAATCGTCCCCCAGCCAGAACAGCACCGTGGCGCTGATGACCGCCGACAGGGTGGCACGTTTCGAATACCAGTTCACGTCGCGCGACGTGTCGCCAAGCCCGGTCCAGATCACATCCGCCGTTTCCCAGACCAGCCGGGCCGCCAGCGCGGCATTCTGCGGCAGGGACAGGGTGGCCGCGCCCGCGCGCACCAGTTCCGCATCGGCCAGCATCAGGCGGCGCCAGATCGCCTCGGCCACGCGGTCGCGGAAACGCCCGCCCGGCGGGGTCTGCGACAGGCTGTCGCGCAGCATCGCATCCGCCCGGCGGTGATAGGCGGCGGCAAGGCCCGCGCCCCCTTGCGGGAAATGCACACGCGCCAGGTCGGGCGACATGTTCAGGTCGCGGGCGCCCGCCATCAGGGCGCGGTCGTTCATCCCCTCGAAGGGGACATGCGCCAGGGCGGCGTCAAGAAGGGCGTCGCGGTCGGTTCGGGTCATGGGCGGCCTCTCTGGACAAGGGCGCCCGGCTTTGATAGGGGGGCGCATCCTGCAATCTTTGCAACTCTAACCTAGGAAGGTGGTGACAACCACATGCAGGTCAACGTTCGCGACAACAACGTCGAACAGGCGCTTCGTGCCCTGAAGAAGAAACTTCAGCGCGAGGGCGTGTTCCGCGAAATGAAGCTTCGGCAGCATTTCGAGAAACCGTCCGTCAAGAAAGCCCGTGAGCAGGCCGAGGCCGTGCGCCGCGCCCGCAAGCTGGCCCGGAAAAAGGCCCAGCGCGAAGGCGCCCTTTAAGGGTCGCGCCCAGGCGCACTGCAAGACGACGCGACAGCGTTTCATGACAAACCCCCGTGGCGAAAGCCGCGGGGGTTTGCGTTTGGCCGATCCACGACCAAAAGGAAGTTGCCTCAACAATCAACTTGTGTGACGTTTTTATGATCTTCTTTGGGGCACCTCGATTTTTGA
>NZ_NWMQ01000150.1:0-1065 GCF_002901215.1 Paracoccus sp. SY
GTTGGTGGCCAGCACCGCATCCGCGCGGCAGGCGGCGGCCAGTTGCTCGAAGACCGCGCGCTTGACGCCGATCTCCTCGAAGACCGCCTCGATCACCAGGTCGGCGTCCGACAGCGCGGCATAGTCGGTGGTGGCGGTGACGCCCGCCATGCGGTCCTGGGCCTGGGCCTCGGTCAGCTTGCCGCGCTTCACGGCGCCCGCGAAGATGGCGCGCAGGGTGGCCGTGCCGCGGGCCAGGGCCTTCTCGTCGCGCTCGATCAGGGTGACGGGGATGCCCGCATCGCGCAGCGCGGCGGCGATGCCCGCGCCCATGGTGCCGCCGCCGATCACACCCGCGCTTCGCAGCGGCAGGGGATCCACGCCCTTCAGATGCGCGGGACGGGGCGCGGCGCGCTCGGCAAAGAAGACATGGCGCAGGGCCGCGGCCTGATCGGACCCGCGCAGCTCCAGAAAGGTCTGGCGCTCATGGGCCAGGGCCTCGGCGAAGGGCGCCTCCGCCGCCTTGCGCAGGCAGTCGAGGGCGCGCAGCGGCGCCTCGGCCCCCTTGGCGGCTTTCGCCACCGCCTTGCGCCGGTCGTCCCAGAAGGCGTCGCCCGGGGCTGCGACCGGGCGGGCCGAGACGGGGGGCGGCAGGTCACGGCTCAGCGCCTCGCGCGCGAAGGCCAGGGCATTGGCCCGCAGGTCATCGGCGAAGACCGCGTCCAGCAGGCCCAGCGACAGCGCCTTCGGGGCCCGCACCGGCTTGCCCGAGGTGACCAGATCGACCGCGGCCTCGACGCCCGCCAGGCGCGGCGTGCGCACGGTGCCGGATGCGCCCGGCACGATGCCCAGGCCGACCTCGGGCAGACCGACCGAGGCACCCTCCAGGGCCACGCGGAAGCGGCAGCCCATCGCCACCTCGAAGCCGCCGCCGAGCGCCGCGCCGTGGATCGCCGCCACCCAGGGCTTTGCCGCCCCCTCGATCCGGTCCACCAGATCGGGCAGATGCGGCGCCTGCGGGGGCTTGCCGAACTCGGTCACATCGGCCCCCGCGATGAAGGTCCGCCCCGCGCAGAGCAGCACCAC
>NZ_NWMQ01000151.1:0-1055 GCF_002901215.1 Paracoccus sp. SY
TGCGGCACCACGCTCCATGCTGGCGGTGTCGAGCGGAGCAGCCAGTTTCTCGGTCCTCTTTTCGAACCAGGCAACTATCTCGAGCTGAGCTATGGCCATGTCTCGCCCGGCATCACAGGAACAGACCTGCCGCTTGGCCTCTATTCCGGTGGTGAGCGCACTGGCGATGTTGCGCCCTCCTACGACAACTTCGGCTTTGCCTATAAGCACCAGTTCAACGATCTCTGGTCAGCCGCGATCATCCTGGACCAGCCATTCGGGGCCGACATCGCCTATCCAGCCAGTGGTTCGTTCAATCTTGGCGGAACCGGCGTGGTCATCAACAACACCGACCTGACCGGCATCATCCGCTTTGCTGTTCCGGAAAGCGGCTTCGGGGTTCACGCGGGTCTCCGCGGAGCGCGCACGGATGGACGCGTGACCTTGGCCGGCGCAGCGTTTGGCCCCATCAGCGGCTACCGTGTCGATGTGGACAGGGATATCGCTTATGGGTGGCTCGCCGGGGTGTCGTGGGAAAGACCGGACATCGCCGCCCGTGTGTCCCTGACCTATAATGCAGTGATCGAGCATGACTTCGACATCTCTGAGACCGGTCCTCCTGTGGATCCCGATGGACCCGGCCCCGCGCCGGCCTTGGCGCTTCTGGACGGGCGGTCCAGGCTGACGGTCAAGACGCCGAAATCCTGGAACCTCGAGTTCCAGACCGGCATCGATCCCAACACCCTTGTCTTCGGCTCCATCCGCTGGGTGGATTGGTCAAGCTTCCGTGTGGACCCTGAGAAGCTCCTTCAGGTGACCGGCAGCGGCCTTGTCGATCTCGACGATAGCACCACCTTCACCATTGGCGTGGGCCGCACGTTCACCAAGACCTGGTCTGGCATGGCCAGCGTCACCTACGAGAAGTCCGGCAGTGACCTTGTCTCGCCGCTGGCGCCGGTCAACGGCCGGAAGGGCGTCAGTCTGGCGGCCATCTACACGCAGGACAGGATCAGGATCACGACCGGGATCAGTTATACCAGGCTGGGGGATGCCAGTCCCGAGACCGGCACGCCTGA
>NZ_NWMQ01000152.1:0-1036 GCF_002901215.1 Paracoccus sp. SY
TCAAAAATCGAGGTGCCCCAAAGCTAATCTTTCCAATTTGATTTATTGGCCAGAAACGCATTAAAGGACGAGCAAGGTGGTCCTCACGTATAACTAATGATGCAATGCAAAGCGCCATGAGGGCATTCATTCCAAGGCTGGGCCAACCCATCAAATTAACAGGAGTCAATTGCAGATAGACAAGAAGTAACGCAAACATGATTAGGGGAGCTGAACGCGTTGCGCAGATCCTTGAGAAGACTTGATAGCTGCGCCGATCATGCAGAAGAAGGGCTAGAAGTGAACCCATCAGAATGGCCATATAGGACCTACCTGGCAGCGTGAAAATAGCATTTTCTGTCACAACAGGCCGGAGCCCAAGTAACTCAGCAAGATCCATCATTGAGGCTAGGCAAATTACGATTAATACGCTTAGAACAGCAGCGCGCGTTACAGTTCGAGCTGGCAACAGGAAAATAAGCAAAGGCCAGATCAGGTAATACTGTTCTTCAACTGAAAGAGACCACGTAATCGACAGTAGAGAAATATCTTCCTTCAGAAAATTAGCAAGAAACAAGTAGTAATAGGGCACTAGGGAAATTAGATGCTCTTGTCCCTTATAAAATATCCAATAAGCCGAGATTGTTGATACTAGCAGAAGGTAAGCGGGCAAGATCCGTAGTGCTCGTCGCCAGTAAAAGGCAGGCAAAGAGATGCGCCCCTTCTTGTTCTGCTCACGTAAGAGCAGGGTGGTGATCAAAAATCCACTTAAGACAAAAAAGAAATCAACGCCAACGAAGCCGCGTTCTGCAAGAAGGAAGCCGCTAATCAGGCCATTCGCGGGACTATGGTGCCAGAGAACAGCAACGATACACAGACACCTTAGTCCATTCAGAGACCCAAAATGGTGCTGTGAGAGATAGCTTTGATGCGACATGGAGGTAAAATTTCCACAAACAAGCTGTGGTCTTGTTCAATCGTCCAAGACTCAGAAATACAAACAAATATTTTCTATTTTTATGATTTTTCAGTCAATAGGGCACCTCGAAAAATTGCG
>NZ_NWMQ01000153.1:0-1031 GCF_002901215.1 Paracoccus sp. SY
CCGCCCGAACCTGGCCTGGATCGGCCGCGACCGGTAAACATGCCCATTTCACTCAAGCAGCACGAACGCGCAAAGCCCGTCTTTGCGAAAGATCCTGCGCCGTGTCTCGGCACTCGCATGAAGCTGCGGCAATGACCGACCCGTTCTGCTTCCGACAGCCCTGCACGGCCTGACAGGCAGGCTGTTCTAGCAGGCCGCCGAACCAGTCAGGCTTGGGACAGTTATGCCCCGAAAGAGAAGCCCCCGGCAATCACCGGGGGCCTTGTTTACTGGAAGCTGCGCCGGCAGGTGCCGGCACTGGCATGGCCTCAGGCCTCGGTGGTCTCGCGCTGCAGCAGGGCAAGCTCGTCCTTGATCTCGAGCTTTTCCTTCTTGATGGCGGCGATCTCCTCGGCGCTTGCCGAGGGGCGCTTCAGAAGCTCCGCGAGCTGATCCTCAAGCGCCGCGTGACGCGCGTTCAGCGCTTCGATCCGGCCGGTGATGTCGCCCATGTCGTAACCTCCATATGTCAGTTCCATACTCGACTTAGGCACGACAGATGCCAATTCCAGGGTCGGGGACCGATTATGGCCCCCGAAAGGCACGCTGCATGGCGAAGAACTTTGTTTCGCTTGATGCAAGGCTTGCCACCACAGCCTGGGAACTGGGGGCGACCTCCAGGCGGTTTGCAAGGCCGCCCTGAAGGAAGCCATCCGGGCCGAGCGTGCGGCAAAGGCTCTGGACGCATCCAGAGGTCGCGACAGGATCTGGATCAGCGGGGAGGCGCCGGGCCTTTCAGGGAGGCATCCGATAATCAGGAGATAATCCCCCAGTATTCTCGGCAAGCGCCACCCGATCGAAGCGCTGCGGCGGTTCTTCGGGGATGCGGTGATAGAACGCTCTTCCAAAGGAAGGGGCGCTTTCCCTTGATGCGTTCCTTCCGCACGGGGAATGGCACAACCAGCGGCCTGCCCCCGCCTTCTCCTGACCGCCGCCGACTTAATCCTGCATGTCGTTCAAGGTGCGAAGGTGTTAATTTCCACCCAGAAGTG
>NZ_NWMQ01000154.1:0-1001 GCF_002901215.1 Paracoccus sp. SY
GTCGGCTCTGAACAACCTTATCCGCCAGCCAATGCTTCGCGTTGATAGGGCGTTTCGGGCCAGATCATCGGCCCGATCAGATGAAAGAGCAGGACCCAAAGAGCCCTGAGATGGGCCAGGATCTTGCGGATATTGTGACCGCAGGCGCAGAGGACGGCGAAGATTGCGTCGCCGATGCGCCCCTTCAGCGGACATCTGGCAAGACGTCCGTCGGTTTTCATGTGCCCGATCTCCGGCTCGATAGCACTTCGTCGCCTGAGGAGCTTTGCCAGGAGCGGGGTGATGCCGCGTCTCGTGCCGCTGATCAGGACCTTGGTGGTCTCCACGCCATGGCCGCGATAGCCGCGATCGACGACGGCGAGATCCGGCACCTGGTCAGTCAGGATGGCGACCTGCTCGAGCGCAGGCGCCAGGGTATGACCGTCGTATGGGCTACCAGGAAAGCTCCGGGCCCCCACGACGAAGCCTCCGTCGAGGGTGGTGGCGAGACTGACCTTGGTGCCGAACTCGTAGCGGATGCGGGCCTTGCCCTTGGAGATGCAGTCGACCTCGGGCTCGTGCAGGGAATAGAGCTTGTTCTTGCTCTTCGGCGTTTGCTTGAGCAGGCGACCGACCAGCCAGAGTGCCTCCAGCACCCTTCCGCGTAGCGCGCCTTCGGGGATGTCCTGCAGGTGGCGGCGCAGGTCCCGTCGCACCCGGCCAACATAGCCCTTGAGCTGGCGCAAGGCCTTGCGCATGCGCTTGAACTGCCGGGCATGGGCATAGCGCCCCACCTGGGCGGCCAGTCGCGGGGCAAGCCGCGCGTAGCTCTGGCGCAGATCGATCCCTGCCTTTCTGGCCAGGCCCACCAGCAAGGCGCGGGCACGCTCGTAGAGCCGGGCATCCGTCGGATGAGCGATGGTCTTTTCCATCACGGTTGTGTCGACAGCCACCCGCTTCAGGCTCTTGTCGGTAACGGCGCCAGATGCCCGACCTGCCTCGATCGTCTTGGTCAGCAGCCA
>NZ_NWMQ01000155.1:0-977 GCF_002901215.1 Paracoccus sp. SY
CGTTCTAATCCGTATGCACAGTAATTGCATATTAGTCTATACATGGGCATAATCAGGGGCAAGTCAGAATGAGGTTCCGGTCATGCCACCCGATACCCTGACAGGCCGCATCAGCTTCTTGGTGATGCAGCCGGTCGATGCCCTGCGCTACGCGCACGGCACGCCGGCAGCCGAACTGGGCGGGCTGAAGACTGCGGCTGTCCTGCTGCTGCTGGTCAACTTCGCCTTCGCCATGTCGCTTTATTATCATGGCGAGGCGCTGACGGCGGTGCCCTGATCGGCACCGGCCTGCACCTTGTGCTGGTCTATATCCAGCGGGTGTTCGACCTCTTTGCCTGGGGCATGTTCATCTATCTGGTGATCCTGCGCCGTCGCAGCTAGGGCTAGCGCCCTGGCTGTGGGGCCGGTGGATCATGCCCGGTCAGAATGACCGAACCTTACTCTGGTGCAGCCTCGCCACTGGACGGGGCATTGCACAGGCGAAGGGCAAGACGCGCTTCGAGCAGAACACCGTCGAGGTCGCCTTTTTCCGCCAGCTTCTCGATTTGGCGGAGATAGCCAACCACCTTGCGAACAACATCATCTGCCATCTGCCATCTGCCATCTTCCATTCCTTCCGTTTCCGCTGTCTGGTCGGCCGTCATAAACCTCACCCAACATGAGCAGGCAATGACCGCATCTCTGCCAACCATCGTCGCTGCCATCGTCACGGCTGCTCGTGACGATGCCGCTGACATTGAATACGCATCGACCGAAGAAAACCTCACGCCCGAGCGGGCCAGTGCCCTTAAGGCCCTGTCCAATAACCTTTATGCCACAGCCTTTCAGGCAGAAGAAAATGACCCGGAGGCGGTCAGGTTCTTGTGCGACATGCTGGGTCTGAAAGACTTGCTAGATGACTNTAAGGCCCTGTCCAATAACCTTTATGCCACAGCCTTTCAGGCAGAAGAAAATGACCCGGAGGCGGTCAGGTTCTT
>NZ_NWMQ01000156.1:0-971 GCF_002901215.1 Paracoccus sp. SY
CCGCCGCCAACCTTATCCATTCAAACGTCAGCTGCGCCCAATTGCCTGGCGCTTCTGTCTATGCGTGGGTCTGATGCTGCCAAGGCGCGCCTTTTTTCAGCATGGCGTTTGCGAAGGCGATGATAACCGGCTTATGCGGCTTGTGCGCAGGCCTTCTTCTTTCGCGGCCGCTTGGCCGCTGGTTGTTCAAGAGGGGTGGCGGCCGCCTCGGCATCCCGCGCCAGTCTGAGCCTTCGCAATCGCTTGCTGTTGGCGTCTCGCTGGCTGATCTCGCTCGAGATTATCTCTCTTGCCGCGTCGTTCGTTCGATCCCACAGGGTTTGTGACGCCGGGACCTTGAACAGGGCTTCGGCTTTTTTTTGAGGCCATTGTGTCGCTCCTCGATAAGTTGCCCGGCCCTGACAGGGCCGGGCACTGGGAGTCTGGGATCAGGCCAGTGTAAGGTTCGAGGCGGAGTCACGGCCATCGCGACCGCGTTCCACATCAAAGGTCACTGCCTGACCATCAGCCACCTGATGGATGCCGGCGCGTTCCAGCGCCGAGACGTGAAGGAAAACGTCCTTCGTGCCGTGTTCGGGCTCAATGAAGCCAAAACCTTTAGTTGCGTTGAACCATTTCACGGTGCCGTTGGCCATCGTGAGATCTCCTTATTGGTGCCACCCGCTGAATGCGATGGCCTGGCTTGGCGTCATCAAAGAGCGACTGAAGCCAGAAGGAGACAGAAGTCGAAGGAACAGCGTTGCCATAGACAGGTGGGCATCATACCGCCCCATTACAAGGGCGGTGCGATGGCGTCCCGAGGCGTGGCGTCGCTGACAGGGGTCATCATTGCCCGACGTTATTCCTTCAACCGGCCCGGATCGCGTTTGGCGCAGCGGAAAGAAGGCTGATCGCGCATCCGCCAATCGTGGATGCCGGAGACGTGTCTATCTATTCTGAATTCGACGGCCTACCCTGCGAAAATCCGTCGC
>NZ_NWMQ01000157.1:0-937 GCF_002901215.1 Paracoccus sp. SY
TCCGGTTCCGCCTTGATCGTCGCCCGAAGGCATGACGTGAACCACCGCAGCAGGGCGTTTGCGCCCTGCCTGCCTCTCGCGCGAAGGAGGTTGCCCCCATGCGGCTCACACGATGCGAACGCCACCCGTTCACCGACACCAGCCGAAAGCGGGCTGCGCTGCGCCGCAAGCAGCGCCTTGAACGAGAAGCTCTGCCCCTTCTGACCAAGCTGATGGCCGGGGATTGGTGCAGCCCAAGGCGGCAGCGAACGACATGCTGATCCGCAGCCGCGTAGTTGCTCAGGAAACGTTGGGTTGTATCCGGCGAAGGGTGATCTCGCATCCGCCCTCGTCCGTGGTCCTGTAATTGGTGAGGACCACCCGTTCGCCCTTCCCATCGATCACGAGTTCTCCTTCATGCGGGCCGTTGATCTGACTTTCATCCAGCGCATCCGGTGCCGTAAACCGGACATAATCGCCGCCAGTTTCCACGTCGCCGCTGATCTGGTTCATGCCCTCAAGGGTCAGGATGGCCTTTGTCATAATCGGTCTCTCATTTGATGGTCCGATGCATAACGGCCCAGCAGCAGAAAGGGATGCAATGTTTGGGAACCATCCCGCCGATCCGCTCTCACCTCTGGATTTCCTGCTCAGCTACAGCGTAGGCCGGTTTACATTGGATCAGATGCCGTTCGACCTTGTGGCCCGCGATCAATATGGCTGCCGGATCGAGCCCCGCTTTTCGACTGCCGAGGAAAGCTGCCATGCCTGACTTCACCGCCTACCCGCACCCGGTTCTGGCCGTGTGCTGCCCGACCTGCCAAAGCGCCCCCGGCCTGTGGTGCCGTCGCCCGAGCGGACACCGTGCCGGCGATCTGCACGCCGAGCGGGGCGCGGAGGCCGACCGCCTGTTCATCGAGCAGCATGGTTGGGAAGCCAGCATGTTCCGCGACGGCGA
>NZ_NWMQ01000158.1:0-873 GCF_002901215.1 Paracoccus sp. SY
GACATCGGCAAGCCAGGCCTGCGGGTCGATGCCGTTCAGCTTCGCCGAGCCGATCAGCGTGTACATGGCGGCGGCGCGGTGGCCACCGCGCTCGGAGCCAGCGAAGAGCCATGATTTCCTGCCGAGAGCCACGCCACGCAGTGAACGCTCCGCGCAATTGTTGCTGAGGCAAACCCGGCCGTCCTTAAGGAATCGGGTGAACCCGGGCCAGTGCGCAGTCGACAGAAGGTAATCGATCGCTTTGGCGACTTTGGCATGTTTCGAGAGCCGCGCCCGTTCGGACCGCAGCCATGCTTCCAGTTCGCCCACCAGTGGCGCCGACAGACGCTGGCGTGCCTCCAGACGGGCAGCGGCATCAAGGCCGCTGATCTCGCGCTCGATTTCGAACAGCCTGTCGATCCGCTTCACCGCTTCAAAGGCGATCGGCGAGATGTCTTCAGGCGACTTGCCTTTGCGGATGTTGCCCTCGACATCGGCAAGCTCGAAGAACTTGCGGCGCGCATGCGACCAGCATAGCGCGGGCAGAACAGGGCCCGGCTTGCGATTACCCTGGTAGAGCTGGTTGTATCCGGCATAGGCGTCGGCCTGCAGGATGCCTTGCCAGCCCTTCAAATGCCCAAGTGGATGTTCGCCCGCCCGATCGCGGGAGAACTTGAAGACAACGGCCGGCGGGGCGGTCCCGGAGAAGGGGCGGTCATCGCGAACATAGGTCCAGAGCCGCGCGGTCTTTGTTCCGCCGCGGGCAAGAAGCGGTACCGTTGTATCATCTCCATGAAGGCGTTCGGCGGCCAGGACATGCGCCTCGATCAGTGCCTGCAAAGGTTCCAGCAATGCGGTCACGGCGCCGACCTGGTCGGCCAGCGTCGAGAGGCT
>NZ_NWMQ01000159.1:0-855 GCF_002901215.1 Paracoccus sp. SY
CCTACCGCAACTGTCCGCCGGGCTTGGCGAAGAAGGATCCACCTTGCGTTCCCCCCGGCTTGGCCAAAGAAGGTGTGACCTACGAGGAATGGGCGTCGTATGATGGGGATGACCACGACAGGATCTGGGTCAAGCGCCGGGACGAATGGCTCAGGACTGAGGCCGACGTTGATCCCGATCCTGAGCTTCTGCTTTTGCAATCAGACCAGATCGCGACGCTCTTTGGCCTTGATCCTGCACCCGAAGGCCATCGCTATGCTTTGATCGACGGCATGCCTGTTCTGCTCGACGACAGCGATTACGACGCGCTGCTCTTGGTGAACCAGATGGCACAGGTGCCCGATCTTCCGGCCGGAGTGCCGATCGCCCCGACAGCAGCCCTGACACAGGATGAACTGGCCAGCGTCTATCGTCTGCCGCATCTGGGAGCCGATGAGAACTATGCCGTTGTGAACGGGCAGGTCGTGCGGCTGAACGACAGGAACTACGAGCTGCTTCAGATGATCCGTGTTGCACGGGCCATTCTTTGAACAAGAAAGACCCGCCTGGCAGGGCGGGCCTTCGGTTCTTGCCGTGGTTAACGTGAACGCTAGCCATCCTACAGCGTTAAGGCAACACCTGTTTGCAATCTTAGGTTGTTCCCGGCATGCGATCTTTGGAGCAGCGCCCCTGCGCCTCGAGGATGAATAAGAATGATCGTTGGAGCCGCTGGGCGTATCTCTATGAATGCTCTCGGCACGGGCCACGGCGAACAGGAGGCCCAGATCCTGGTGATCGACCTCATGCACCTGAAGGCTGACCGCACTGCGGCAATCCTGCGCGCCGACAAAGCCGCTCGGTTTTGCAGCGGAACCG
>NZ_NWMQ01000016.1:0-72484 GCF_002901215.1 Paracoccus sp. SY
GCAGGCGCGGCATCGCCCGCGGCAAGCGCCGGCCACCGACATGCAGTTGCGTTCTGTCAACGGCCAGCCTTCAGGGCCTTGCGGTCGCGGCACGCAGACGCGAATATCGGCGCGGAACAATGGCAGGAACCTCGCAAGGCCAATGCGACTTTGCGGCGATGCGCGATCAGGAATGACAGATGGATATCGAACGCTCCTTGGGCGGCTGGCTGGCAAGGTGCGACAGCGGGGTGGCCCGCGCCATCGCCAGGCGGGACTGGTCGAATACGCGCATGGGACCGGTAGAGTCCTGGTCCGCGGATCTGCGCGCCATCCTGGGCACGGTGCTGGCCTGCCCCACGCCGATGTATCTGGCCTGGGGACCGGAACTGATCTCGTTCTATAACGACGCCTATGAGCCGATTCTGGGATATCGGGCCAAGGACGCGCTTGGCAAACCCTTCCGCGATCTGTGGGCCAGCATCTGGGACGATATCTCGCCGCTGGTGGACCGATGCCTGGCGGGCGAAAGTCAGAAGATGGTGGACATGCGGCTGGATCTCAGCCGAAACGGGTTCCCCGAGGAAAGCTATTGGACCTTTACCTATTCCCCCGTCATCGACACCAAGGGCGACATCGTCGGGCTGATCTGCGTCACCGGCGAAACCACGGACCGAATCCTTGCCGAACGTGCCCGCGCCAAGGCGGCCGAACGGCTGGAACTGGCGATGTCCTCCAGCAACAGCGTCGGCATCTGGGACTGGGATGTGATCGCAGACCGCCTTACCGCCGACAGCAATTTCGCGAACCTTTATGGCGTCGATCCCGACCGCGCTGCTGCAGGGACCAAGGTCGGGGAATTCTTCAAGGGCATCCATCCCGAAGACCGCGCTAGGGTCGAGGCGGAGGTGGCCCGGACCATTGCGTCCATGGGAAAGTTTTCGTCGGAATACCGGCTGCTGGGCCGCGACGGCACGGTGTCCTGGGTATCGGCGCAGGGGCAGTGCATGGCAGGGCCCGACGGCCGTTGCGTGCGGATGCCGGGCGTCAGCTATGACATCACCCGGCTGAAAGAGGCCGAACTTCAGTTGCGCGCCGCGAAAGAGGAACGGGAATTCGTTCTTGAACAGTTCGCGCGACAGCGGATGCAAAGCGATCCGCAGGAAATCCTGCGAGCGTCCTCGGAGGCCTTGGGCAAGCGGCTGGGGGTCAACCGTGTCGGCTTCTATCGGCTGACCGAACCGCGGCTTGTCTGTCACGAGGCTTCCTGGTCCGATGGCACCCTGGAACCCCTGACGGGGTCGCAGCCGACGGATTACTTTGGACAGCATGCGGATGCCGAACGCCGCGCGGGCCGTGCCCTGGTTTTCGGCGACAGCCGCCAAGACAGCGGCGGCAAGCTGACGCCCTATGCCGAGGAAGGTGTTCTGGCCGGAATATGCGTGCCGCTGTTGACGGATGGAAAATGGGCGGCGGGGATCTATCTTCATCAGGCCAATGTCCGACAGTGGACCGAACCCGAAATCATCCTGGCCAAGGAAATCGTGCAGCAGACATGGCTGGCCATCGAGCGGGCCGAGGCGCTGATCAGCCTCAGCCGCCGCGTCGAGGAGCAGGAAGCCGCGCTTCAGCAGCGCGAGATCGTCCTGCGCGAGGAGTTCGAGCGCCGCGAGGCCGCGGAACGCCAGTTGCGCCAATTGCAGAAGATGGAAGCGGTGGGCCAGTTGACGGGCGGCATTGCCCACGACTTCAACAACATGCTGGCGGTGGTCATCAGCGGCCTGAACCTGACGCAAAGGCAGCTTTCGCGCGGCAATACCGATGTCGGCCCCTATATCGAGGGGGCCTTGGACGGGGCGGGTCGCGCCGCCGCGCTGACGCAGCGGCTGCTGGCCTTTTCGCGACAACAGCCGCTGGAGCCTGCGGTGATTGACGGCAACGCCCTGCTGATGGGGCTGTCCGAAATGCTGTCGCGGTCACTGGGCGAAACCATTGTCTTGGACACGAAGCTGAAACCCGATCTTTGGGCAACCAAGGTCGATCCTAACCAGCTTGAAAACGCCATCATCAATCTGGCGGTGAACGCCCGGGACGCCATGCCGGATGGCGGTCGCGTCACACTGGAAACCGCAAACGCCGATCTGACGCCCGGCATGGCCCGCGATGTCGGGATCGAGCCCGGGGCCTATGTGCGCATCCGGGTTCAGGACACGGGAATGGGCATGACGCCCGAGGTCCTGGCCAAGGCCTTCGATCCGTTCTTCACCACCAAGCCCACGGGACGCGGCACCGGCCTGGGCCTGAGCCAGGTCTATGGCTTCATCCGCCAGTCGGGCGGCCATGTCACGATGACGTCCCGGGTGGGCCAGGGAACCGCCGTGGACCTGTATCTGCCCCGAAGCCTGGATCACGCGGCCCAAACGGCGGACGATCTTGCCAATGACGTGCCGCAGGGTCGGCCCGATCAGGTGATCCTTGTGGTCGAGGACGAAGACCGGGTCCGCGCCTTCACGGTCGCGTCCCTGCGCGAACTGGGCTATACGGTGCTGGAAGCCGCGTCGGGGCCGTCCGCCCTGGATATCCTGGCGCAACGCCCGGATATCAGCCTGCTGTTCACCGACGTGGTGATGCCGCAGATGACCGGGCCGCAACTGGTCGAACAGGCCAGCAGGCTTCGGGACGATCTGAAGGTCGTCTATGCCAGCGGATATACCGGCAATTCGTCCGAGATCGACGCGAAGGTCAAGGCCGAGGGCAATTTCCTGCCCAAGCCGTTCAGCTTCGGCCAACTGGCGCGCAAGATCGCGGCGACCATGGGCTGAGGGCGTCAGCGCCGCCGCTTGGACCGCTTGTTGCCGCCGCGCTGCCCTGCCCTGCCCGCCGTGGACCGGCCCGAGGCCTTCACGGCTTCCTCGGCCGCTTCCTCGATCACGGATTGGCGGGCCAGGGGATCGTCGGCCACGGCAAGCTCGACCGCTTCCAGGCGCTTGACCTCGTCGCGGATGCGGGCGGCCTCCTCGAATTCCAGGTTCTCGGCAGCCTTGCGCATCTGCGAACGCAGCGCGTCCAGATGGGCCTGCAGGTTCGCTCCGACCATGGGGCGGTCCACCCTGGCCGTGATGCGCGACTGGTCGGTGTCGCCCTGCCACAGGCCCGCCAGCACGTCCTCGACGTTCTTGCGGACGGTCTGGGGGGTGATGCCATGCGCCTCGTTATAGGCGATCTGCTTCTGTCGGCGGCGTTCGGTTTCGGCCATGGCGCGTTCCATGCTGCCGGTGATGTGGTCGGCATACATGATGACGCGCCCTTCGGCGTTGCGCGCGGCGCGGCCGATGGTCTGGATCAGAGAGGTTTCGGACCGCAGGAAGCCTTCCTTGTCCGCGTCCAGGATCGCCACCAGCCCGCATTCGGGAATGTCCAGGCCCTCGCGCAGCAGGTTGATGCCCACCAGCACGTCGAAGGCGCCCAGCCGCAGGTCGCGCAGGATCTCGATCCGCTCGATCGTGTCGATGTCGCTGTGCATGTAGCGGATGCGGATGCCCTGTTCGTGGAAATATTCGGTCAGATCCTCGGCCATGCGCTTGGTCAGGGTCGTGACCAGCGTGCGCAGGCCCGCCGCGCTGACCTTGCGGATCTCGTCCAGCAGGTCGTCCACCTGCATCTCGACCGGGCGGATCTCGATCTGCGGGTCCAGAAGGCCGGTGGGGCGGATGATCTGTTCGGTGAAGACGCCGCCGGTCTGGTCCATCTCCCACTGCGCGGGGGTCGCCGAGACGAAGACCGACTGCGGGCGCATCGCGTCCCATTCCTCGAACTTCAGCGGGCGGTTGTCCATGCAGCTTGGCAGGCGGAAGCCGTGTTCGGCCAGCGTGAACTTGCGTCGGAAGTCGCCGCGATACATGCCGCCGATCTGCGGCACCGATACGTGGGATTCGTCGGCGAAGACGATGGCATTGTCGGGGATGAACTCGAACAGCGTGGGGGGCGGCTCGCCCGGCGCGCGGCCGGTCAGGTAGCGGGAATAGTTCTCGATGCCGTTGCAGACGCCGGTGGCCTCCAGCATCTCGATGTCGAAGTTGGTGCGCTGTTCCAGCCGCTGCGCTTCCAGCAGCTTGCCTTCATCGACAAGCTGCTTCAACCGACCCTGAAGTTCCGCCTTGATCCCCTTGATCGCCTGCTGCAGCGTCGGGCGCGGCGTGACGTAATGGCTGTTCGCATAGATGCGGATCTGGCGGAAGTTGTCGGTCTTCTGCCCGGTGAGGGGATCGAATTCGGTGATCGCCTCAAGCTCGTTTCCGAAGAAGTCGAAGCGCCAGGCACGATCTTCCAGGTGGGCGGGCCAGACTTCGACCACGTCGCCCTTGACGCGGAAACCGCCCCGCTGGAAGGCCGCATCCAGCCGCCGATACTGCTGCGCCACAAGCTGGGCGATGAATTCCCGCTGGTCATAGCTGTCGCCCACGACCATGTCCTGGGTCATGGCCGAATAGGTCTCGACCGAGCCGATGCCGTAGATGCAGCTGACCGAGGCCACGATGATCACGTCGTCGCGTTCCAGCAGCGCGCGGGTGGCCGAATGGCGCATCCGGTCGATGGCCTCGTTGATCTGGGATTCCTTCTCGATGTATGTATCCGACCGGGGGACATAGGCTTCGGGCTGATAGTAGTCGTAGTAGCTGACGAAGTATTCCACCGCGTTGTCGGGGAAAAAGCCCTTGAATTCGCCGTAAAGCTGGGCCGCCAGCGTCTTGTTGGGCGCCAAGATGATGGCGGGGCGCTGCGTCGCCTCGATCACCTTGGCCATGGTGAAGGTCTTGCCGGTGCCGGTCGCGCCCAGCAGCACCTGGTCGCGTTCGCCCGCCTGCACGCCCTGGGTCAGTTCGACAATGGCCGTGGGCTGGTCCCCTGCGGGTTCAAACTCGGTTTTCAGGACAAAGCGCCGCCCGCCTTCCAGCTTGGGACGCGTGACTTCGATCGGACGCGCGACCGGCGCATTGGTATTGTTGTGACCCATCGGCAACCTTCATGCGGCAGAGCCTGTAAGGTGTGGTGGCGCGCCCGAAAGTCAACCGGCACTGCTGACGGATTGCGTCAGCAGGGGGCGCTCTCGCCCCCTCTTGGCCTGCGGCCAATTCACCCCCCGAGGATATTTTCGCACAGAAGAAGCGCCTATCGCTTGAACCGCGCAGGCTGCATTTCCGCCCATCCCTGCCCGCCATCCATTTCCTCGGCCAGGATTTCGGACGTGACGGGACCAAGGGTGAAGCCCTGGTGGCCATGGCCGAAATGCGCCCAAAGGTTCGGCTGGTCGGGCACGCGGCCGATCACGGGCAGCATGTCGGGGATACAGGGGCGGCGGCCGGTCCATGGCTCGGCCTCGACCGGAGAGCCTATGTCGAACAGTTCGCGCGCAGCCTTTTCGCCGTGCTTCAGTTGCGGCGGCGTCAGGCGGGGATGGCTGGTCAGTTCGGCGGCGGTCGCGATCCGCAGGCCCCGGCGCATCGGCGACAGCACGACCGAGTTGCCGAAATCCGCGATGGGGTGGTTCGGCGGCGTCTCCATGCGATAGTGGCGGTGATAGCCGCGCTTGAAGACCATGGGGACCGTCAGGCCAAAGCGTTGCAGCAGCATGGGCGACCAGGGGCCAAGGGCGACCACGGCATGTTCGCCCGTCTCATCGCCCGCGCGCCAGCCACTGCCCGCGCGGTGCAGATCGCCCGCATCGGCGTTCACGATCCGCCCGCCGCGCCTTTCGAACAGCGCGGCGTAAGCGGCCACCAGTCCGCCGGGATCCGAACAGGTCCAGGCGTCGGCCCAATGGGTCGCGCCCTCGACCTCGATCTTGATGGCGGGTTCCAGCGCGCGCAGCGCCTTGCCGTCCATCAGCTTGGCCTCGACCCCGAATTCGTCCATGAACCGCTTGGCGGTGGCGCGGGCCTTTTCCATCCGCGCAGGGGTGCGATGCACCTCGATATAGCCGTTGCGGCGGATGATGTTGTCGGCGCCCGCAGCCTCGACCAATGGGGCGTGGCGTTCGGTCGATTGGCGGATCAGCTTGCCCCAGGTCAGGGTCGCCCGGCGGTGGCCTGCGGGCAGCGAGTTGATGGCATAGGTCCAGACCGCGCCCAGTTGGGACAAAAGACCGGGGATGTTCCACCTGACATCATATCCCATCCCCAGGGCGATCTGGATCAGCGCGGCAGGGGCAAGCGGCATGGCATAGGGTTCCACCGCCTCGGTCTGGATCAGGCCCGCATTGCCATAGCTGGTTTCCCGCCCCGGCACGCCGCGTTCAACGATCGTGACCTGATGCCCGCGCGCCTGAAGGGCCAGCCCGGTCGTGACGCCGACCATGCCCGCACCCAGGACCAAAATCTCTGCCATATCCGCACCCTGTTCGTGTTTTGATCAGGGATGCAGACATTCGGCGGCTGGGCAAGACGATCTTCGGTAACCTATGAAAACTTTGCAAGATTCATGCGAAAAGCTCGTGGCAAAAGGTCAAACCTTCGACCAAAGCGTCCACATCCCGCCGGGTGTTGTACATGGCGAAGGATGCCCGCGCGCTTGCAGTGATTCCGAAGAACTCCATCAGCGGCATGGCGCAATGGCTGCCCGCGCGCACGGCGATGCCGCGCTTGTCCAGGATGGTGGACAGGTCATGGGCATGGGCGCCCTGCATGGTCATGGAAAAGATCGCGCCCTTGTCCGGGGCGTCGCCCTGGATCTGCAGCCAGTTGAGGCTGCCCAGCCGGTCGCGGGCATAGTCGCGCAAGCTGCGTTCATGGGCGGCGATGTTGTCCATTCCCAGGTCCATCAGGTATTCCAGCGCAGCGCCCAGACCGATCTGGTTGACGATGCCGGGCGTTCCCGCCTCGAACCGCAGGGGCGGGTCGGCGTATTCGACCGCGTCCCGCGTCACGGTGCGGATCATGTCGCCGCCGCCCAGGAAGGGCCGCATCTCGGCCTGGCGTTCGCGGCGGATCCACATCGCGCCGGAGCCTGAAGGCCCGTAAAGCTTGTGACCCGTGACACAATAGAAATCGACCCCAAGCGCCGCCAGATCGACCGGCATATGGACCGCCGCCTGGCTGCCGTCCGCCAGCACCGGCACATCCGTGCCCCGCGCGATGGCGCCGATATCGATAACGGTGCCGGTCACGTTCGACATATGCGTGACGGCGATCAGCTTCGTCCTTGGCCCCACCGCCGCCAGCACCTTTTCAGGCGGCAGGCTGCCGTCGGGTTCGGGTTCGACCCATTTCAGCACCACCCCCTGCCGTTCGCGCAGGAAATGCCAGGGAACGATATTGGCGTGGTGTTCCAGCACCGACAGCACGATCTCGTCCCCCGCCTGCAGGCGGGGCGCGGCCCAGCCATAGCTGACGAGGTTGATCCCCTCGGTCGATCCGCTGGTGAAGATCAACTCATCCTCGTGCGGGGCGTTCAGGAAGCGGGCGATGATCGCGCGGACGCGTTCATAGTTGTCGGTCGCCAGGTTCGACAGGAAGTGCAGGCCCCGGTGGACATTCGCATATTCGCCTTCATAGGCGCGGGTGATGGCCTCGATCACCTGGCGCGGCTTCTGCGCGCTGGCGCCGCTGTCCAGATAAACCAGCGAGCGGTTGTTAACCTGCCGCGACAGGATCGGGAAATCGGCGCGGACGGCATCGACGTCAAAGCTCATTGCGGCATCTCCGGCAGGATTCCAAGGGCGGCAGCGATCAGGGACAGAACGAAACCCGCCACGAAGGCGGTTCCGATCAGGCCAAGGGCGACCTTGGCGCTGCTGCGGAAACCGTGCAGCGCCTTGGTGAACTGGACGGTCAGCCACAGGAACAGGACAAGCGCGGCCAGCCCCAGCATGCCCGCCACGCCCGGCAGGACCAGCGACACGACCAACTGGGCGGCCTGCACCACAAGCAGCAGAACCTCGATCCAGACGGTCAGCAACAGCGCGTCCTCGAACCGGCCGTGACCGCCGAACATCCGGCCGACGCTGGACATCAGCCCCGCCGCCATGACGATCGCCCCGAACTGCATCAGGGCAAGAACCATGGGCTGATGGCTGAGGATCACCACCTGGGTTCCATCGGGCGCCGGCGTGCTGAACAGCATCGCCGCCAGCGAGGCAAGCAGCGCCGACAGCGACACAGCCGCCAGCAGCGCCATCCAGCGGGCCTGGATCGGCCATCCCTGCCCCATCAGCGCATGCGCCGCCGCATTCGGATCGCGGAAGGACAGGCCGATCAGGGCCTTGAAGTCGTCGAAAGTCATCTTCGCCTCGACAGAGTTGATATTCCGGCGCCCCAGATCACCAGAAAGCCGATGCCACAGGCCGCCTGGGCCAGGGTCAGGCCCGGCCCCTGCCCGACCAGGCCCGCGACCAGCCCCGCCAGCAGCATCGCAGGCGCCACCGCCAGCAAAGCCCAGAACAGCGCCAGGCGCGAATCCTCGGGCGCAAGATACCATGGGGTCAGGCGCGACAGGCCGGTAACCAGGGCAGCAAGGGCATAGGCCAGGATCGGCATCATGAACATCACGCCCAGAAGCGCACCGCCCATGCGGGCCTGGAACGGAACCGAAGGGTCAAGCTGCGCCAGCCGTGCATTGGCAGGGGCTTGCGCGATCAGGAAGATCAGCATCGCGACCATCAGCACGGCCAGCTTGGACCCTTCCGACATGGCGGAAAGGCCCCGCACCACCCGGCGCGGGGCCACCCAGCTTTGCAGCACCCGGGGGACGATGCCCGCGGGCACCGCCCTTACTGAACCGCGTTCAGGGTCAGCCACACGTCAAGCCGTTCATAGATGCAGTCGCGGATCGCCTCGTCCTCGATCTCGGCCAAAGCATCGGCCAGGAAGGACAGGACCAGGAACACGATGGCCCGTTCGCGCGGCACGCCGCGGGACCGCAGATAGAACAGCGCCTCGTCGTCGATGGCCCCCGTGGTCGAACCGTGAGAGCATTTCACGTCGTCGGCATAGATCTCCAGTTCCGGCTTGGCCAGGAACTGGCTGCGTTCGTCCAGCAGCAGCGCCTGGCTGATCTGGTATCCGTCGGTCTTCTGCGCGCCGGGCTTGACCAGGATCTTGCCCTGGAAGACGCCCTGGGCCCCGTTCTTCAGCACCTTCTTGAAGACCTGGCGGCTTTCGCAGCGTTCGGCCCCATGGGTGATGAAAACCGTGTCGTCCTGGTGGAAGGGCGCCTTGCCCCCGTCGCCCAGCACGGCCGCGGCGATATGGGCCACGGCATCGTCGCCCGCGATGTCGATCACGGCCTCGTTGCGCATGACGGTGCCGTTCACCGACAGAGTGAAGGACTTGAACTGCGCCTTGGCGGCAACACGCGCGAAGATATGGCCGATGCCCACCCGGGAATCGACCGCGCGCTTGGAGGCGACATGGTGGAAGGCCGCGCCCTCGGCCAGATCGACCTCGATCACGCTGTTCGACCGGGCGCCGGACATGCCGGTTTCCAGCAGCGTCAGTTCTGCGCCGGCCTCGACCCGGATGACGTGGTGCCAGATCGCATCCGCATTGTCCGAGGCGCGGCGATGCACGACATGGATCGGCTTGGACGGCTTGCCGGTCACGCGGATCAGCAACCCGTCCTGGGCCGCAGCCGTGTTCAGCGTGGCGAAGGGACGGCGGACCGGGTTCTGGCCCGCAGCTTCCAGCCTGCCATAAAGATCGGCAGCCCAGTTCGCCTCGTCGGCCTTGGCAAGGGTCGTGATCTCGACCCCCTCGAGCGCCAGGTCATCGGATGCGGCCTCGTCGAAGACGCCATCCACGAAGACCAGCGTCAGCCGGTCCAGCGTCTCGAACAAGGGCGTGGCCTGTTCCTGCGGAACGGGAAGGGCCGTGGCTTCCGGCGCGTTGAACGGGCGCGGATCGGTATAACGCCAGTATTCGTCGCGCGAACCGGGAAGACCCATGTCCTGCAGACGCGACAGCGCGTCCCGGCGTGCCAATGCAAAGCCGCCCTGCGGCAGGCTCAGCGCGGACAGGCGCGCGTCAAGCGCGTTGGCGGGCTTGGTCGCGCCCTCGACCGAAGGGGTCTGGCCCTTGGTCTGAACTGCGATGTCAGCCATCAGCCAGCCTCCGCCAGAAGATCGCCATAGCCTTCTTCCTCGACCTGCAAGGCCAGTTCCGGCCCGCCCGATTTCACGATCCGGCCGTTCGCCATGATATGCACCACGTCAGGCTGGATGTGGTTCAACAGCCGCTGGTAATGGGTGATGACCAGGAAGCTGCGGTCGGGCGAACGCAGCGCGTTCACGCCGTCGCTGACCAGCCGCATCGCGTCCACGTCAAGGCCCGAGTCGGTTTCGTCCATGATGCACATGCGCGGTTCCAGCATGGCCATCTGCAGGATCTCGTTGCGCTTCTTCTCGCCGCCCGAGAAGCCGACGTTCACGGGACGCTTCAGCATCTCGGGGCTGATCTGCAGTTCGGCCGCCTTGGCGCGAACCAGCTTCAGGAAATCGCCCGAGGACAGTTCGGCCTCGCCGCGCGCCTTGCGCTGCGCGTTCACGGCGGTGCGCAGGAAGGTCATGTTGCCCACGCCCGGAATCTCCACCGGATACTGGAAGGCCAGGAACAGGCCGGCGCTGGCGCGCTGTTCGGGCTCCATGTCCAGCAGGCTTTGGCCGTCGAGCGTGGCGGACCCTTCCGTCACCTCATAGCCGTCGCGGCCCGACAGGACATAGGACAGCGTCGATTTGCCCGACCCGTTCGGACCCATGATCGCATGGACCTGACCGGCCGGGATCTCCAGCGACAGACCCTTCAGGATCTGCTTGTCTTCTTCCTCAAGCTTGACGTGCAAGTTGTCGATTTTCAGCATCTTTTCCTCATCAGATGGTGGTGGCGGTGCCGAAGCAACGGCACCATCATCAAATCCTTCGCGGCCTTAGCCGACCGAACCTTCCAGCGAAATGGCGACCAGCGACTGGGCCTCCATCGCAAACTCCATCGGCAGCGCCTGCAGCACCTCGCGGCAGAAGCCGTTGACGACCAGGGCCACGGCCTCTTCCTCGTCCATCCCGCGCTGGCGGCAATAGAACAGCTGGTCGTCGTCCACCTTGCTGGTCGTCGCCTCGTGTTCCACGCGGCTGCTGGTATTCTTGACCTCGATATAGGGCACCGTATGGGCGCCGCACTGATCACCGATCAGAAGGCTGTCGCACTGGGTATAGTTGCGGCTGTTGGTGGCGCGCGGATGCATCGTCACCAGACCCCGATAAGTGTTCTGCGCCTTGCCCGCCGAGATCCCCTTGGACACGATGCGCGACCGGGTGTTGCGGCCCAGATGGATCATCTTGGTGCCGGTATCGGCCTGCTGCATGTTGTTGGCGATGGCGATGGAATAGAACTCGCCCTGGGATTCGTCGCCGCGCAGGATGCAGGACGGGTATTTCCAGGTGATCGCGGACCCGGTTTCCACCTGCGTCCACATCACCTTGGCACGGGCCTCGCGGCAGTCGGCGCGCTTGGTGACGAAGTTGTAGATGCCGCCCTTGCCTTCCTCGTCGCCCGGATACCAGTTCTGGACGGTCGAGTATTTCACCTCGGCATCCTCCAGCACGACGATTTCCACGACCGCCGCGTGAAGCTGATGCGTGTCGCGCTTGGGCGCGGTGCAGCCTTCAAGATAGCTGACATGGCTGCCCTTGTCGGCGATGATCAGCGTGCGCTCGAACTGGCCGGTGTTTTCCGCGTTGATGCGGAAATAGGTGGACAACTCCATCGGGCATTTCACGCCCTTGGGGACATAGACGAACGACCCGTCCGAAAACACCGCGCTGTTCAGCGTGGCGAAATAGTTGTCGGACTGCGGCACGACGCTGCCCAGATATTTCTTCACCAGTTCGGGATGTTCGCGGATCGCTTCGCTGATCGAACAGAAGATGACCCCTGCCTTGGCGAGTTCGTCCTTGAAGGTGGTCCCGACGGACACCGAATCGAAGACGGCATCGACGGCGACCCGGCGCCCTTCGCTGGCGGCGATCGCCATGTCCACGCCGGGCGACGGCAAGGCGCCCTCGACCCCTGCAAGGATCATCTGTTCCTTCAGCGGGATGCCCAGCTTTTCATAGGTCGCCAGCAGCTTGGGATCGACCTCGTCCAGGGACTTCGGCTTCACTTCCATGCTTTTCGGGCGGGCATAGTAATACTGGTCCTGATAGTCGATCTCAGGATAGTTCAGCATCGCCCATTTCGGTTCCGTCATGGTGATCCAGCGGCGATAGGCTTCCAGCCGCCATTCCAGCATCCATTCGGGTTCTTCGTTCTTTTGCGAGATCAGGCGGACGATATCTTCGTTCAGCCCCTTGGGGGCATAGTCCATCTCGATCTCGGTATCCCAGCCGTATTTATAGCTGCCCATGCTTTGCACGGTTTCGACCGTTTCCCGGTCAACGCCCTCGCGCACTTCAAGATCGATGGTTGCAGTCATCCTTTGTCCTTCCTCGGGCCGGGCCTGCCGCCTAGCCGTTCCGTTCGCGCCAGCGTGAATACGCGCTTTCCCACGCATCCGCAAATCGGTTCACCTGATCGTCGTCCGTAGCCGGACTTATCGAGATCCGAATTGCCGATTGCGCGGCCTTGTCATCGAAACCCATGGCCTGCAAAACCCCGCTGGCCCGGACCTTGCCCGACGAACAGGCCGACCCTGCCGAAATCGCAAAGCCCGCCAGATCCATCTGCATGACCTGGGTTTCACCCTTCCAGCCCGATGTAAGAAGACAGGTCGTGTTCGGCAAGCGTCTGGCGCCCTTTCCGGCCACTATTGTTCCCGGCAGCGACAGCAGCCGTTCCTCCAGCGCATCGCGGCGGGCGGCGACCTCGTCCCACAGGCCAACCTCCAGTTCCTTCTGCGCGGCGGTGGCGGCGGCGGCAAAGCCCAGGATGCCGATCAGGTTCTCGGTCCCGCCGCGGCGGCCCTGTTCCTGGCCCCCGCCCCGGATCAGCGCGGGCACGTCGGTGCCGCGCCTGACCACCAGCGCGCCGATCCCCTTGGGCCCGCCCAGCTTGTGCGCGCTGACAAAGCCCGCCGTGACGCCCAGCCAGTTGAAGGCGAAGGGCACCTTGCCGAAGGCCTGCGTCAGGTCGCTGGATCCCAACCCTTCCGGCAGGGACTGGATCACTCCGGTTTCGTTGTTGGCCAGTTGCAGGCTGGCATTCGCGGGATCGGGCACCGTGACAGTGCCGTCCGCGTCCACCGCCAGATCCTGGTCGCACCAGACCTTGATCGCGCTGTGTTCGACCGGGGCGCAATGGATGCCCCTGCCCGCCAGAACCATGGCCGCAGCCTCGGTCGTGCCGGATGTGAAGATCACGTCCGCGCCTTCGGCCCCAAGCGCCGCCGCAACCTGTTCGCGCGCGCGTTCCATCGCCATCTTGGCCGCGCGCCCCTCGGTATGGACCGAGGACGGGTTGCCCACGATCTCCATCCCCTCGCGCATCGCGGCCTTGGCTTCCTCGCGCAGGGGGGTGGTGGCGTTCCAGTCCAGATAGGTTCTCATCCGATCACCCCGGCGATCTTCTGCGCCAGCCTGCGGGCTACGGCATCCTTGCCCATGCGCGGCCATTCCTCGGCGCCTTCGTCGGTGATGACCGTCACGGCGTTCTCCGTGCCGCCCATGATGCCGGTACCTTCGCTGACATCGTTGGCGACGATCCAGTCGCAGCCCTTGCGCAGCCGCTTGTCGGTGGCATGGGCCACGACATCGTTCGTTTCGGCCGCAAAGCCCACGACCAGCCGGGGGCGGCTGTCGCCCGCCTGGCTGATCCAGGCCAGGATGTCGGGATTCTCGGCCATTTCCAGGACCGGCGCCTTGCCGCTGCCGTCCTTCTTCATCTTGTTCGCCGACGAATTCATGATCCGCCAGTCGGCTACCGCCGCCGCCATCACGGCAGCATCCGCGGGCAGCGCGGTTTCGACCGCATCGCGCATCTGCCGGGCGGTCTGGACGCGGATCACCTCGACCCCTTCGGGCGGGGCGACCTCGGCCGGGCCGGTGACAAAGCTGACGCGCGCGCCAAGGTCGCGCAGGGCCGCCGCGATCGCCGCCCCCTGCGCCCCCGAGGATCGGTTGGCGATATAGCGCACCGGGTCGATGGGTTCATGCGTCGGGCCCGAGGTCACGATCACATGCCGCCCCGACAGCGCGCCGGACCGGACCTGCGCCTCGGGCAGCAGCTTCAGGGGTTGCGGGGCCAGTGCGTCGCGGATGGCCTTCAGGATCGCCTCGGGTTCGGACATGCGGCCGGTGCCGTATTCGCCGCAAGCCATGTCGCCGTCTTCGGGGCCGACGAACAGGATGCCGTCCTCGCGCAGCGTGCGCAGGTTCCGCTGAGTGGCGGGGTGGTGCCACATCCGCACGTTCATCGCGGGCGCGACCAGCACTCGCTTGTCCGTCGCCAGCAGCAGGGTGGATGCCAGGTCGTCCGCCAGCCCCTGCGCCATCTTGGCCAGCAGGTCCGCCGTCGCGGGCGCCACGACTACCAGATCGGCATTGCGCGACAACTGGATATGGCCGATCTCGGCCTCGGCCGCGATGTTCCACAGGCTGTCATGCGCGGCCTCTCCGGCCAGCACGGACAGGGTCATGGCGGTGGTGAACTGCGCCCCCGCCTGGGTCAGGACGGGGGTCACGGCCGCACCTTCGGCGCGCAGCAGGCGGATCAGCTGCGGCACCTTCATGGCCGCGATGCCGCCGCCCACGATCAGCAGGATACGCTTGCCGTTCATCTTGCCCCCATGACCTTGCGCCCCTCGTCACATAGCCCCCCCGCCCCGGTGCCGCAAGCAATCGGGGGCCTGTTAACCTTTCCTTAAGCCCCAGCCCGTTAACCATCGCGTAGAGGACAAGGGGAAGCCATGGTCGCGATCGCCTATTCCGTCGCCTTCGAAGGGATCGAGGCGCGGCTGGTCGAGGTTCAGTGTTCCGTCGCGGCGGGCCTGCCGGGCTTTGCCATCGTGGGCCTGCCCGACAAAGCCGTCAGCGAGGCGCGTGAACGGGTGAAGGCGGCCTTCGGCGCCCTGTCCATCGCCATGCCGAACCGGCGGCTGACCGTGAACCTGTCGCCCGCCGACATCCCCAAGGAAGGATCGCATTTCGACCTGCCCATCGCGCTTGCGATCCTGGCCGCGCTGGAGATCGTCCCGGCCGAGGAACTGTCGCGTTGTGTGGCCCTGGGCGAACTGGCGCTGGATGGACGGCTGGTTTCCGTCACCGGCGCCCTGCCCGCCGCCATGGCCGCGGCCGAGGATGAGCGCGCGCTGATCTGCCCCCGCGCCTGCGGCCCCGAGGCCGCCTGGGTCGAGGCCGTCCCCGTGCTTGCCCCCGCTACGCTGCGCGAGGTGATCGACCACCTGACCGACCGCGCGCCCATCGCCCGCGCGGCCCCCGGCATGATCGGCGATGCCCCCCTGGGCGGCTGCCTGTCCGAGGTGAAGGGCCAGGAACGCGCCAAGCGCGCCCTGGAAATCGCGGCGGCTGGCCGGCATCATCTGCTGATGGTCGGGCCGCCCGGCGCGGGCAAGTCGATGCTGGCCGCCCGCCTGCCCGGCCTGATGCCGCCGCTGGGACCTGTCGAGGCGCTTGAGACATCCATGATCCATTCGCTGGCCGGCACGCTCGACGACGGCGGCATCTCGCGCCGCGCGCCGTTCCGCGAACCGCACCACACCGCATCGATGGCCGCCATCGTCGGCGGCGGGCGCGGCGCCAAGCCGGGCGAGATCAGCCTGGCCCATAACGGCGTCCTGTTCATGGACGAATTTCCCGAATTTCCCCGGCAGGTTCTGGAAACCCTGCGCCAGCCGATCGAAACCGGCGAGGTCGTGGTGGCCCGCGCCAATGCCCATATCCGCTATCCCTGCCGCTTCCTGCTGATCGCCGCCGCCAATCCCTGTCGCTGCGGCTATCTGGCCGATGCGGCGCGGTCCTGTTCCCGCGCGCCCGTCTGCGGGTCGGATTACATGGGCAAGATCTCGGGTCCGCTGATGGACCGCTTCGACTTGAGGCTGGAGGTTCCGGCGGTCAGCTTCATGGACCTGGAACTGCCCTCGGGCGGCGAGACCTCGGCCCAAGTGGCGGCGCGGGTGGCAGTCGCGCGCGACGTGCAGACCGCGCGGTTTCGCGACCATCCGCAGGTCCGCGTGAATGCCGAGGCCTCGGGCGGGCTGCTGGACCAGATCGCCGCGCCCGATCAGGAAGGCCGGGCGCTGATCCTGAAGGCATCGGAACGGCTGGGCCTGACCGCGCGGGGCTATCACCGCATCCTGCGCACCGCGCGCACCATCGCGGACCTGGCCGGTTCCGCCACTGTGCGCGCGCCCCACCTGGCCGAGGCGATCAGCTATCGCCTGCCCTTCGTGGCAGGCGGCTGAAGAATTGCGCATCGTGCAAGGCAGGGCTATGGCGGACCGACCCTAACGACGGACCATGCCATGCCCCCAAGAAGCGCCCGGATCGGCGGCATCCTGACCGCTTGCGCCCTGCTGGCGACGATCCCGCACCAGTTCGGGTCCGGGCCGGGCTTCGCGATGGCCGCCGACCTTCTGCTGGTGGGGGCGCTTGCCATGTTCTCGCTGACCGCGCGGGCGTCGCGGCTGGCATTCGTGGCCGTGGGCCTGGCCCTGGTCGCCTGGGCGGCGGCCACCCGGCCCGACTGGGCGCAGGCGGTGCTGACCGCCCTGACGCGCGGGGGCTTCATCATCGCGCTGTTCACGGCGCTGTCCGCCTTGCGCAGCGCGGCGGTGGGGTCGCAGGACATCCTGGATTGCGGGCGCTTCCTGGCCCGCCAGCCGCCGGGTCGGCGCTACCTTGCGCTGACGGTCGGCGGGCACCTGTTCGGGTTGATCCTGCTTTACGGCTCGATCTCGCTGCTGGGCGGGTTGGCGGCCGAAAGCACGGCGCGCGAGGCGAACCAGGAGTTGCGCCGCCACCGGCTGCGGCGGATGCTGGTGGCGATCCAGCGGGGCTTCGCCTCGACCCTGTGCTGGTCGCCCATGGCGCTGTCGATGGCCGTCACGATGTCGGTCGTGCAAGGCGCGTCCTGGCCTGCGGCCGTCGGGCTGTGCCTAGTCAGCTCGGTGCTGATGATCGGCATCGGCTGGGGGCTGGACGCGCTGTTCAAGCCGCAGCTTTCCGCGCCCGCGCCCACCCGTGCGGCCGAGACCGAAAGCTGGCTGCGCCGCCTGCGCCCGCTGCTGGTCCTGCTGGCAATCGTGGTGGGCGGCGTCTTCCTGTTGCACCTGACGACCGGGGTCGCCGTGACCGGCGCGGTGATGACCGTGGTGCCGCTGGTGGCGACGGCCTGGACGCTGATCCTGCCGCCCATGCCCGGCGGGCGGGCGGCGACGCTGGCCGCGCGGATCGGGCAGTTCGCGACCCGCGACCTTGCCGGCTATGGCGGAGAGATCATCCTGCTGTTCATGGCGGGCTTCATCGGCAGCCTGGGTGCCTGGCTTCTGGTGCCGATCATGCAGGCGCATGGGCCGGACCTGGCGGCGCTGCCGCCGCTGCTGATCCTGGCGGCGCTTGTCTGGGCCATCCCGCTGACCGGCCAGATCGGCATGAACCCGATCCTGGCCGTGTCGCTGCTGGTGCCGCTGCTGCCCTCGCCCGCCGATCTGGGCGTGCATCCGACGGCAATGGTCGTCGCCATCACCGGCGGCTGGGCGATCAGCGGCAACACCTCGCCCTTCACGGCCTCGGTCCTGCTTGTGGGCAAGCTGGGCGGTGTCGAGGCGCGTCATGCGGGAACGCAGTGGAACGGGCTTTATGCCCTGTCCACCGGCGCGGCGCTGACCCTGTGGGTGCTGCTGGCCGCGACCCTGCTCTAGGGGCCGCGGCCGGGGGTCATTCGACCTCGACCAGCAGGTCCTTGGCGTCGATCTGTTCGCCGGGGCGGACATGGACGGCCTTGATGGTGCCGTCGCGGTCGGCGTGAAGGCCGGTTTCCATCTTCATCGCCTCGATGGTCAGCAGCAGGTCGCCCTGGCGGACCTTGGCCCCTGCCGCCGCCGCGACCGAGGCCACGACGCCCGGCATCGGCGCGCCGACATGGCCCGCGTTCGACGGGTCGGCCTTGGGACGCGCGGCCTTGGTGCCGGTGGCCTTGCGGTTCGGCACGCGGACCTGGCGCGGCTGGCCGTTCAGTTCGAAGAAGACCTTGACCTCGCCCTTCTCGTCCGTCTCGCCCAGGGTCAGCAGGCGCACCTCCAGCGTCTTGCCGGGGTCGATCTCGACGCTGATCTCGTCGCCGGGCTCCATGCCATAGAAGAAGTTGCGCGTGGGCAGCGTGCGGACCGGGCCATAGGTCTCGTGCCGCGCGCGATAGTCGGTGAAGACCTTGGGATACATCAGGTAGCCGTTCAGATCCTCGTCGTCGATCTCGATGCCCAGATCCTCGGACAGCTTTGCCCGCGTGGCCTCGATGTCCACGGGGGGCAGATGGGCGCCGGGGCGGTCGGTGATCGGCGCCTCGCCCTTCAGGACCTTGCGCTGCAGCGCCTCGGGCCAGCCGCCGGGCGGTTGGCCCAGGTTGCCCTTCATCATGTCCACCACGCTGTCGGGGAAGCTGACCTCGACATTCGGATCCATGACCTGCTGCGGCGTCAGCCCCTGTGCCACCATCATCAGCGCCATGTCGCCCACCACCTTGGACGACGGCGTGACCTTCACGATGTCGCCGAACATGCGGTTCACATCGGCATAGGCCTGCGCCACCTCGTGCCAGCGATCTTCCAGCCCCATCGACCGCGCCTGCGCCTTGAGGTTGGTGAACTGCCCGCCCGGCATCTCGTGCAGATAGACCTCGGACGCGGGCGACTGCAGGCCGGATTCGAAGGCCGCATAGTTCTCGCGCACGCGTTCCCAGTAGTTGCTGATCTGCCGGATCGCCGCGATGTCCAGGCCGGTGTCGCGTTCGGTGCCTTCCAGCGCCTCGACGATGGAGCCAAGGCAAGGCTGCGAGGTGCCGCCCGAGAAGGCGTCCATCGCCGCGTCCACCGCGTCCACGCCAGCGTCCGCAGCGGCCAGGATGGTGGCCCCGGCCAGCCCCGAAGTGTCGTGGGTGTGGAAATGGACGGGCAGGCCCACCTCCTCCTTCAGCGCCTTGATGAGGATGCGCGCGGCGGCGGGCTTCAGCAGGCCCGCCATGTCCTTCAGCCCCAGAACATGGGCCCCGGCGGCCTTCAGATCCTGCGCGGTCTTGACGTAATAGGCCAGATCATACTTGGACCGGTCGGGGTCCAGCATGTCGCCGGTATAGCAGACCGTGCCTTCGCAGATCTTGCCGGTCTCGATCACCGCGTCCATGGCGACGCGCATGTTCTCGACCCAGTTCAGGCTGTCGAAGACGCGGAACACGTCCACGCCGCTTTCCGCCGCCTGGCGCACGAAGGACTGGACCACGTTGTCGGGATAGTTGGTATAGCCCACCCCGTTCGAGGCCCGAAGCAGCATCTGCGTCATCAGGTTGGGCATCCGTTCGCGGATGTCGCGCAGCCGCTGCCAGGGGCATTCCTGCAGGAAGCGATAGGCCACGTCGAAGGTCGCCCCGCCCCAGCATTCGACGCTGAACAGCCCCGGCAGGTTAGCGGCATAGGACGGCGCCACGCGGATCATGTCGATCGACCGCATCCGGGTCGCCAGCAGCGACTGGTGCCCGTCGCGCATGGTGGTGTCGGTCATCAGCAGGCGCGTTTGCGCGGCCATCCAGTCGGCCACGGCCTGGGCGCCCTTCTGTTCCAGCATCTGCCGGGTGCCGGGCGCCGGTTCAGCCTTGGGCGCGGGCGGGACCGGCGGGCGGGCCTGCGCGGGCGGCGTGGGACGGCCCGCCGTTTCGGGATGCCCGTTCACGCTGATATCGGCCAGATAGGTCAGGATCCGCGTGGCGCGGTCCCGGCGCTTGTCGAACTGGAACAGTTCCGCCGTCGTGTCGATGAATTTGGTCGTATAGGTGTCATCGAGGAAGGTGGGGTGCTTCAGCAGGTTGATGACGAAGTCGATGTTCGTGCTGACGCCGCGCACCCGGAACTCGCGCAGGGCGCGGTCCATGCGGCGGATCGCCCCCTCGGGCGTCTGCGCCCAGGCCGTGACCTTGACCAGCAGCGAATCGTAATAGCGCGTGATGACCCCGCCAGAATAGGCCGTTCCGCCGTCCAGCCGGATGCCGTTGCCGGTGGCGCTGCGATAGGCGGTGATCCGGCCATAATCGGGGATGAAGTTGTTCAGCGGATCCTCGGTCGTCACGCGGCATTGCAGCGCGTGACCCGACAGCGTGACCTGATCCTGGGACGGCACGCCTGTCGCCTCGGCCAGGGTCGCGCCCTCAGCGATGCGGATCTGGGACTGCACGATGTCGATGCCGGTGACTTCCTCGGTCACGGTATGCTCGACCTGGACGCGCGGGTTCACCTCGATGAAGTAGAACCGGCTCGTGTCCATATCCATCAGGAACTCGACCGTGCCGGCGTTCTGGTATCCGACGGCCCGGCCGATCTTCAGCGCCAGTTCGCAGACCTCGGCCCGCTGTTCGGGGGTCAAATAGGGCGCGGGGGCGCGTTCCACGACCTTCTGGTTGCGGCGCTGCACGGTGCAGTCGCGTTCATACAGGTGATACAAGCCGCCATGGGTGTCGCCCAGCAACTGCACCTCGACGTGGCGGGCGCGCAGGATCATCTTTTCCAGATAGCCCTCGCCATTGCCGAAGGCGGCCTCGGCCTCGCGCCGGCCCTCGCGGACCTTGTCCACCAATTCCTCGGGGCCGTTGATCGGGCGCATCCCGCGCCCGCCGCCGCCCCAGGAGGCCTTGAGCATCAGGGGATAGCCGATGGCGGCCGCCTCGGCCTTGATCGCCTCGAAATCGTCGCCCAGAACCTCGGTCGCAGGGATGACGGGCACGCCCGCCTGGATCGCCACGCGCCGCGCCGATGCCTTGTCGCCAAGCGCGCGCATGGTGTCGGCGCGCGGGCCGATGAAGGTGATCCCGGCAGCCTTGCAGGCGTCCACGAAGTCGGGGTTTTCCGACAGAAGGCCATAGCCCGGATGGATCGCGTCCGCGCCGCTTTCCTTGGCCACCCGGATGATCTCGGGGATCGACAGATAGGCCGCGACCGGCCCCAGCCCCTCGCCGATCCGGTAGGCCTCGTCCGCCTTGAAGCGGTGCAGGCCCAGCTTGTCCTCCTCGGCATAGACGGCCACCGTCTTCTTGCCCAGTTCGTTGGCCGCCCGCATCACGCGGATCGCAATCTCGCCCCGGTTGGCGATCAGGATTTTCTGAAACATACGGGTCCCCCTCGACGTTGGGTGGGACAGTAGCAATGCCGCAGCGCAGCGCAAGAAGCACAATGAAGCGCCTGCAACAAAAGGTTTACGCTGGGTCGTGTTCGCCCTATGTTCCCAGTTTGCGGTTGCTTTTTGGAACCGCGCGCCTATGTGATGCGCTTGGCCGTCCAGGGACAAAGTATGGAACAGAAGTTCATCGAGGTTCGCGGTGCGCGCGAGCATAACCTGAAGGGCGTGGATATGGACATCCCGCGCGACAAGCTGGTGGTCATCACCGGGCTGTCGGGTTCGGGCAAGTCCTCCCTCGCCTTCGACACGATCTATGCCGAAGGGCAGCGCCGTTATGTGGAAAGCCTCTCGGCCTATGCGCGCCAGTTCCTGGACATGATGGGCAAGCCCGATGTGGACCACATCAGCGGCCTGTCGCCCGCCATCAGCATCGAACAAAAGACGACCAGCAAGAACCCGCGTTCGACCGTGGGCACGGTCACGGAAATCTATGACTATCTGCGGCTGCTGTTCGCCCGCGCGGGCACGCCCTACAGCCCCGCCACCGGCCTGCCGATCGAGGCGCAGCAGGTCCAGGACATGGTGGACCGCATCATGGAGATGCCCGAGGGCACGCGCGCCTATCTGCTGGCGCCCATCGTGCGCGACCGCAAGGGCGAATACAAAAAGGAATTCCTGGAGCTTCGCAAGCAGGGCTTCCAGCGGGTCAAGGTGAACGGCCAGTTCCACGAACTGGACGAGCCGCCCACCCTGGACAAGAAGTTCCGCCATGACATCGACGTGGTGGTGGACCGCATCGTCGTGCGCGCGGGGCTGGAAACCCGCCTGGCCGATTCGCTGCGCACCGCGCTGGATCTGGCGGGCGGCATCGCCATCGTGGAAACGGCCGGGGACGAACCGGAACGCACCACCTTCAGCGAAAACTTCGCCTGCCCCGTCAGCGGCTTCACCATCCCGGATATCGAGCCGCGGCTGTTTTCCTTCAACGCGCCCATGGGCGCCTGCCCGGTCTGTGATGGCCTGGGGGCGGAACTGTTCTTCGACGAACGGCTGATCGTGCCCGATGCCGCGCTGTCGGTGGAAAAGGGCGCCATCGCCCCCTGGGCCAAGTCGAAGTCGGCCTATCTGACGCAGACGATCAACGCGCTTGCCAAGCATTACGGCTTTGACAAGAAGACCAAGTGGAAGGATCTGCCCGAAGACGTGCGGCGCATGTTCCTGCACGGATCCGGGTCCGAGGAGATCGCCTTCCGCTTCGATGACGCGGGCCGCGTCTATAACGTCACCCGCGTGTTCGAGGGCGTGATCCCCAACATGGAACGCCGGATGCGCGAATCCGACAGCGCCTGGGTGCGAGAGGAATTCGAGCGTTACCAGAACAACCGCCCCTGCGGCGCCTGCCACGGCTATCGCCTCAAGGACGAGGCCCTGGCGGTCAAGATCGCGGGCAATCACATCGGCCAGGTGGTCGAACTGTCGATCAAGGAGGCCCTGGTCTGGACCGAGGCCGCGCCCCGGCACCTGAGCAAACAGAAGAACGAGATCGCGCACGCGATCCTCAAGGAAATCCGCGAACGGCTGGGTTTCCTGGTCAACGTGGGACTGGATTACCTGACGCTGTCCCGCGCGGCGGGCACGCTGTCGGGCGGCGAAAGCCAGCGGATTCGCCTTGCCAGCCAGATCGGGTCCGGTCTGACGGGCGTGCTCTATGTGCTGGATGAACCCTCAATCGGGTTGCATCAGCGCGACAATGATCGCCTTCTGGACACTCTCAAGGGGCTGCGGGACCAGGGCAATTCGGTCATCGTGGTGGAACATGACGAGGATGCGATCCGCCACGCGGATTACGTCTTCGACATGGGTCCCGGCGCGGGCGTCCATGGCGGCACGGTCGTCAGCCAGGGCACGCCCGAGGAAATCGCCGCCGACCCGGCCAGCCTGACGGGGCAATACCTGTCGGGCGCGCGAGAGATTGCGGTGTCCGACGAACGGCGCAAGGGCAACGGCAAGGCCGTCAAGGTGGTCAAGGCCACCGGCAACAACCTCAAGAACGTCACCGCCGAATTCCCGCTGGGCAAGTTCGTCTGCGTCACCGGCGTGTCGGGCGGCGGCAAGTCCACCCTGACGATTGAAACCCTGTTCAAGACCGCCAGCCTGCGCCTGAACGGCGCCCGCCAGACCCCCGCCCCCTGCGAGACGATCACCGGGCTGGAACATCTGGACAAGGTTATCGACATCGACCAGCGGCCCATCGGTCGCACGCCCCGGTCGAACCCGGCCACCTATACCGGCGCCTATACGCCCATCCGCGACTGGTATGCGGGCCTGCCCGAATCCAAGGCGCGCGGCTACAAGCCCGGCCGCTTCAGCTTCAACGTCAAGGGCGGCCGCTGCGAGGCCTGCCAGGGCGATGGCGTCATCAAGATCGAGATGCACTTCCTGCCCGACGTCTATGTCACCTGCGAAACCTGCAAGGGCAAGCGCTACAACCGCGAAACGCTGGAGGTGCTGTTCAAGGGCAAGTCCATCGCCGACGTTCTGGACATGACGGTCGAGGATGCGCAGGGCTTCTTTTCCGCCGTGCCCGCGATCCGCAACAAGATGGACGCGCTGATGGAGGTGGGCCTGGGCTATGTCAAGGTCGGCCAGCAGGCCACCACCCTGTCGGGCGGCGAGGCGCAGCGGGTCAAGCTTGCCAAGGAACTGTCGCGCCAATCCACCGGCAAGACGCTGTATATCCTGGACGAACCCACGACCGGCCTGCATTTCGAGGATGTGCGCAAGCTGCTGGAGGTGCTGCACCGGCTGGTAGACCAGGGCAACACGGTCGTCGTGATCGAACACAACCTGGATGTCATCAAGACCGCCGACTGGATCATCGACATCGGTCCCGAAGGCGGCGACGGCGGCGGGCGCATCGTCGCGGTCGGCACGCCCGAGGATGTGGCGAAGGTCGATGAAAGCCACACCGGACGCTATCTTGCCCCGATGCTGAAGCCCGCACGGGTGCGGACGGCGGCGGAATAGCCGTCAGTCCAGCGCGATCCGCTGAACGGTGCAGCCAGCCTCGTCCCGGGTCGGAAACGGGGCGGGCAGCTCGAACCCGGCGCAGAGGCGGATGCTGTCCGGCGACACCAGCTCGATGCGATAGGGCGCGGCGGTGAAGGGATCGGCCAGGCGCGGGGTCATCGGGCAGGCCTCGGTCGGGGTGGGATCGGTCACGACCCGTCCCGCCTGCTGCGCCTTGCAGAACAGCAGCGACTGGATCTGGGACAGGTCGCTTTCCCGCAACCGGTCGCGCTTTTCCGCCCTGCCCTGCGCGGGTCCGCCGATGGCGACGATGCCCGCCACCAAAACCGCCAGCGACAGCGCTGTAAGCGCCCAGACGGGCCAGGGCCTAGCCATCCAGATCCTCGCGATAGCAACCGGCCACCAACAAGCCCATGACGGCAACCAGGGCGCATTTCGCCGCCAGGCGCGGCGTCAGGTCGCCCGACAGGAAGGCATAGACGACCGACACCAGATCGCCCAACAGCACCAGCGCGGCGGCAAAGACCGTGACCGAGGCGAAGATCCGGCGCGCCTGCGACCGCCGCCTCTGGTCGCCTGCGCCCATGTGCCGGGCCATGCGAAGGTCCAGCAACACGAACAGCGGCAGGAAGGCCAGGATCGCGGCGATGGAGAAACGCATGGACCAGCGGTCCGATGCGCCGCTTTCCGAAAGGTCGGGGATCGCCTGGTCGATGACCTGGAATCCAAGGCGCAGGACGTGAAAGCAGACCAGCACCAGCGCGATCATCAGCAGCGCGTAAAGCATCGCCTCTCGCGCCGAGACATAGGGTCGCGGACGCGGAACGGGCGGCAGGTCGCCACCTGCGGACCATGCCGTCACCGCGCCTTCGATTTCCGGCGCGGTCCACCCGGCCTGCGCCAGGGCCGCGCGAATGCGCGCACCGTCATGTCCCGCCGCCAAGGCATCACGGACAAAGTCTGACAACTGATCGGCCGATCCCATCCCGCCCGCCCCTGGTTTCCGGGAAAATTCACGCTCTTTGCCTTTGGATGTCAACGACCTGAATAATTTTGCGCCGCCGGGCGATTTTCCCTCTTGCACCCCCCGGCGCAGTCCCATAAATCACGCCTCACCGAAGGCGAGACGGAAACGAAGCGCTGACGGAACGGATGCGGGCGTAGCTCAGGGGTAGAGCATAACCTTGCCAAGGTTAGGGTCGTGAGTTCGAATCTCATCGCCCGCTCCAAACAAAAAAGCCGGACCTTCGGGTTCGGCTTTTTTGTTTTGTTCGTGCAAAAACTGGTCACCTTATGGTTGCATAATCTGCAATGGCGACTATGATGCCATGAAAAAGGCTCTGACCTTACAACTGATAAACAAAACACAGATAATAACAGGCCAGAGCTTTAATCAGGCGGCCCAGAAACCCTGTACTCAACACAAAAAGACACGGCCGTCTCGCTGTTCAGCGTGCCGTTAACCATCCGGGATAAGCCAACATCGGTGATTTCCTTTACACTGTCAAGTTGAGTAATGGGATTGGCGATGAATATGCGTAGCGACCTGCCCCAGCTGCTGGTAAAGGCCGGTTTGACCATCCTCGAGGAGGAAGGCGCCGAGGGTCTGACCCTGCGCCGAATCGCGGCGCGGGCGGGTGTGTCCCATGCGGCGCCTGCGCATCACTTCGGTGGCCTGACCGGCTTGAAGAACGCCATTGCGACGCAGGGTTTCCAGGCATTCTACGGGGATCTTGTCGCTGCCCAGGACTCGCTTCCCGGTGACGCCGATCCGTTCCAGCGCCTGTTGACGGTCAATCTGGCCTATATTCGTTTTGCTCGCCGCCATCCTGCGCTTTTCAGGCTGATGTTCGAACAATGGCCGACCCAGGACGACGACCTGCGCATGACCGCCCAGGCGACCTATGTCGTGCTTCACCAGTGCTGCACCCCTCTTGTTCAGGATCGGAAGCGCGCGCCGTTCGAGACCGCGATCTGGGCCATGACCCATGGCTTTGCGATGCTGAACCTGGATCAGCCATATCCGCCCGGATCGCCGGTGCAGATGCCGTCTTACGAAGAGGCCCTGCGCCTGCTGGTCGGCTGACCAGAGGCGCAGGGCGGCCGCCTAGCCGTCCACGCGGATGCGGGCGTTCTGCGGGTCATAGGGGCTGTCCTCGGCCACCTCGGCGTCCCACAATTCGCGGAACATGCGGACCTTCAGCTTCGTTCCGGGCGCGGCCAGGTCGGGGCGGACATAGCCCATGCCGATCTGCTTGCCGAAAGCGACCGAATAGCCGCCCGAGGTCAGGCGCCCGACCTTGGTCCCGTCGAGGAAGATCCCTTCGCGCCCCCAGGGATCGGCGTCCTGCGGCCCATCGATCAGCAGCGTGACGCACAGGGACCGGATACCCTTGTCCTGCATCGCCGCCTTGCCGCGAAAGTCCTTGGACAGGTCCACGAAACGGTCCAGCCCGGCTTCCAGCGGAGTCGCGTCCCGGCCCAGTTCGGTGCCGAAGGCGCGATAGGATTTCTCCTGCCGCAGCCAGTTCTGCGCCCGTGCGCCGACCAGCTTCATGCCCAGCGGCTCGCCCGCTTCCATCAGCCGGTCGAACAGATGGTTCTGCATCTCGATCGGGTGGTGCAGCTCCCAGCCAAGCTCTCCGGTATAGGCCACGCGTATGGCGTTCACCGGCACCATGCCCAGTTCGATCCGCTTGGCCGACAGCCAGGGAAATCGCTTGTTCGACAGGGCGGTTTCCGGCTGCGCGTCGCGGATCAGTTTCGCCAAGATGTCGCGGGACGCCGGACCGGCCAGGGCAAAGACGCCCCATTGGGTCGTCACGTCCTGGATGCCGACATGATGGCCGCCCGCCGCCATGAAATCCTCGGCCGATTTCACCAGATGATCGCCGTCATAGGCGGCCCATGCCCCGGCGGACACCAGGTAATAGCTGTCCTCGGCCAGCCGGACGATGGTGTATTCGGTCCGCGTGGTGCCCGCGTCGGTCAGCGCATAGGTCAGGTTGATGCGGCCGACCTTGGGCAACCTGTTGGTGGTCAGCCAGTCCAGGAAAGCCGTCGCGCCCGGCCCCTTGACGATGTGCTTGGCGAAGGCCATGGCGTCGATCAGGCCCGCCGCGCTGCGGATCGCCTCGGCTTCCTCCTTCGCATATTGCCACCATCCGCCGCGCCGGAAGCTGCGGGAGGCATGGTCGTCGAAGCCTTCGGGACCATAGTAGTTCGGCCGTTCCCAGCCGTTCACCTGCCCGAACTGCGCCCCTCGCGCCTTCTGCCGGTCATAGGCGGGCGAGGTCCGCAGCGGTCGGCAGGCTTCTCGTTCCTCGTCGGGGTGGTGCAGGATGAAGACATGCTCATACGCTTCCTCGTTCTTGCGGGCGGCGTATTCGGTGGTCATCCAGCCGCCATAGCGGCGCGGGTCCAGCGATGCCATGTCGATCTCGGCCTCGCCCTCGACCATCATCTGCGTCAGGTAATGGCCGACGCCGCCTGCCGCGGTGATGCCGAAGCTGAAGCCCTCGGCCAGCCACATGTTGCGCAGGCCGGGCGCCGGGCCGACAAGGGGGTTGCCGTCGGGCGTATAGCAGATCGGGCCGTTATAGTCGTCCTTCAGCCCCACCGTTTCGGATGTCGGGATCCGGTGGATCATCGACATGTATTCCTCCTCGATCCGTTCCAGGTCCAGCGGGAACAGGTCGGCGCGGAAGGATTCGGGCACGTCATAGAGGAACCGCGCCGGGGCGTTGCGCTCATAGGGGCCAAGGATCCAGCCGCCGCGTTCCTCGCGCACATACCACTTGGCGTCGGCGTCGCGCAGGACCGGGTGTTCCGGGTTGCCCTCGGCCCGCCATTTCGCAAGGGCCGGGTCGGGCTCGGTGACGATATACTGATGCTCGACCGGGATCGCCGGGATCTTGATGCCCAGAAGCCGCGCGGTGCGCTGCGCGTGGTTGCCGGTGGCGGTCACGACATGCTCGGCCCGGATCTCGAAGACCTCGCCCGAGCCGACCAGGTTGCCGCCCTTCTCCACCAGCTTTTCGCAGGTGACGATCCATTCCGATCCGGTCCACTTGTAGCCGTTCACCTGGATCTTGCGCTCGATGGTGGCGCCGGCCATGCGCGCGCCCTTGGCCATGGCCTGGGTCACGTCGGCGGGGTTGATGTATCCGTCGGTCGGGTGGAACAGCGCGCCCTTCAGGTCTTCGGTGCGGACCAGGGGCCAGCGGTCCTTGATCTGCTGGGGGGTCAGGAAGTGATGCTCGATCCCGACCGTCTCGGCGGTGGCGGAATACAGCATGTATTCGTCCATCCGGTCCTGCGTCTGCGCCATGCGCAGGTTGCCGCAGCGGGTGAAGCCCGCGTTCAGGCCGGTCTGCGCCTCCAACTCGGCGTATAGCTTGACCGAGTAGTCGTGGATATGGGTCGTCGCATAGTTCATGTTGAACAGCGGCAGCAGCCCGGCCGCGTGCCAGGTGGATCCTGCCGTCAGCTCGTCACGCTCGACCAGCATCACCTCCCACCCGGCGCGGGCCAGATGGAGCGCGATGCCGCAGCCGACTGCGCCGCCTCCGACGACAAGAACCTTCACATGCGACTTCATTCGCGCGACTCCTTGGGTGGTGTTGTTGCCCGTTACTGCCACGGCTGCATCCTGCCCGTCAGATGGGCCCGACCTATAATGGCCAAAAACGACATGCTGCAACGCAGCACTTGTGCGAATCCGTGTCGTTCCATTAGGGTCTGCGCCACCAAAGGGGGGCGGAATGCAGATTTGCCGCGACAAGCAGGCGATGCGCGACTGGCGAGGGGGCCAAGGCCGCGTGGCCCTTGTTCCGACGATGGGTGCGCTGCATGACGGCCACCTGTCGCTGGTGGCCCATGCTCGGCGCTGGCTGGACGCGCAAGGCGGCGGTCGGATCGTCACTTCGATCTTCGTGAACCCCACGCAGTTCGGCCCCAGCGAGGATCTGGCAACCTATCCGCGCGACGAGGAAAACGACATCGCCCTGCTGCGGCGGGCGGGCTGCGACGCGGTGTTCCTGCCGGCCGTGGCCGACATCTATCGCCCCGGCGCGCAGACCGTGGTCGAGGTGACGGGACTGTCGCGGATGCTGATGGGCCGGCTGCGGCCCGGCCATTTCCGCGGCGTGGCGACCGTCGTGACCAAGCTGTTCAACATCGTCCGGCCCGATGCGGCGGCCTTTGGCGAAAAGGATTATCAGCAGCTCGCCGTGATCCGGCAGATGGTGGCCGACCTGGACGTATCGGTCGAGATCCTGGCGGTGCCCACGATGCGCGAAGCGGACGGGCTGGCCATGTCCTCGCGCAACCGCCGCCTGTCGCCGGCCGAACGGGCCGCCGCCCCGGTGCTGAACCGCGCCCTGGACCGCGCGGCGCAGATGGTGGCGGAAGGCGCGGGCCTGTCCGCCATACGCGCCGAACTGCGCCGCGTCATCGCCACGGAACCCCTGGCGCAGGTCCGCTCCATCGACATTCGCGATGCGGACGACCTGTCGCGCATCGCAATCATCCAAGCCCCCGTGGTGATCCTGCTGGCCGTTCGCCTGGGCGAGGTGCTGCTGATCGATCAGCGGGTCGCCCATCCGAAAGGCGTTCCCGATGTCCGTTGAAACCCGCATCAAGCGCGTCACCGCGCCGCAGATCGCCGAACGCAAGGGCGCGACGCCCATCGTCGCGCTGACCGCCTATACCGCGCCGATGGCGGCGATGGTGGACGCCCATGCCGACCTGATCCTGGTCGGCGACAGCCTGGGCATGGTGATCCACGGCCTGCCCTCGACCGTGGGCGTCACGACCGAGATGATGATCCTGCACGGCCAGGCGGTGATGCGCGGCAGCCAGCGTGCGATGGTGGTCGTGGACATGCCCTTCGGCAGCTATGAGGAAAGCCCCGGGCAGGCCTTCCGCAACGCCGCGCGGATCATGGCCGAGACCGGCTGCGGCGCGGTCAAGCTGGAAGGCGGCAGCCGGATGGCGCCCACCGTCCGGTTCTTGACCGAACGGGGCATCCCGGTCATGGGCCATGTGGGCCTGCTGCCGCAGGCGACCCATACCCTTGGCGGCTTCAAGACCCAGGGGCGCGACACCGACAGCTGGGCGCGCCACATCCAGGACGCGGTGGACGTGGCCGAGGCCGGGGCCTTCTCGATCGTGGTCGAGGGGGTGGTGGAGCCGCTGGCCGTGCGCATGACCGAAGCGGTCACAGTGCCCACCATCGGCATCGGTGCCTCCGCCCGCTGCGACGGGCAGATCCTGGTTCTGGACGACATGCTGGGCCTCTCGGCGCGGGTGCCGCGCTTCGTCCATAAGTTCGCCGACCTGGGCCGCAACGCCGACGAGGCCATCGCCGCATATGCCGCAGCGGTGCGGGACAGGAAATTTCCGGCCGAGGAAAACGTCTATCGGTGACTGATCCAGGTCAAGGTCGCCACGACCGCCTGACGATAGGCAGGCGGAAACAACGCGACGGACGACCATGACCCTTGCCGCCTTTCTGACCGCCGTTCTGGGCCTGCTGCTGACCCCCGGCCCGACCAATACCCTGATGGGCCTTGCCGGCGCCTCGGATGGGATGGGCCGCACGGCCCGGCTGATCCCGGCCGAAATCCTGGGATATCTGACGACGATCATGCCCCTGGCCCTGGTCGGGCACAGCCTTCTGGGGAACTTCCCCCTTGCGGCGCAGGGGATCAAGCTTGCGGCCGCAGCCTGGGTGATGGTTCTGGCGGTCAAGTTGTGGGGGCGCGGGTCGCTGGCGCAGGCAGGCGGCGACATCACGGCCCGCCGCGTCTATGTCACCACAGTCCTGAATCCCAAGGCATTGATCATCGCCCTGGTCCTGCTGCCCGCCCCCGCCGCCCCGGCCTTTGCATCCCGGCTGGCGCTGTTCTGCGTGACGGCCGCTGCCGTGGCGCTGATCTGGGGCGGCGCGGGCAGCGTGGCCCGGATGGGGCACGGCGGCGCGGGTCGGATGCAGGTGATCCAGCGCGCGGCCTCGGTCTGGTTGGGGCTGGTGTCGGTGATGCTGGTGGCGGGCGCGCTGCGTCCCTGAAACGGATCAGCCGCCGAAATCGGCCGTCCGCGCCAGGCGCGACATCAGAAGCGGCACCAGCAACAGCAGCGACAAGCCTCCATAGATGACGGCAAAGCTTGTCTGTTCCGCCAGAAATCCGATGCTGCCGGGTGCCAGCAGGATCCCGGAATAGCCCATGGTGGTGACGACCGACAGCCCGATGCCCTGCGTTAGTCCCGGCACATTGCCCGCCGCCGAAAAGGCGATCGGCACAAGGTTCGCGATACCGATCCCGGCCAGCCCGAAGCCCACAAGCGCAACCGGGGGCGTCGGCGCCAGTGCCGCGAAGGCCAGCCCTGCCATGGCGATCACCGCGCTGACGCGCAGCGTCCTGACCGCACCATAACGGCGCCGTATCCCGTCGCCCAGAAAGCGCATCACGGCCATCGTTCCGGCACAGGCGCCAAAACCCCAGCCCGCCACGGCCAAAGAGGCGCCCATTTCCCGTTGCAGATACACTGCTGCCCAGTCGAGGATCGCCCCTTCCGGGATCATGCAGGCAAGCGCCATCACGCCGATCAGATAAGGCAGCGGCGTGCGCGGCAGACGCAGCGGCTGGTGCTTGTGTTCGCCCGCCGGGCTGTCGCGCAACAGGCGCGGAAAGGCGAGGGCCAGGATCACTGCCACGATCATCGACACGATGACGGCGTGCGCCGTTTCCCCGACCGCCTGGATGACGGCGCCCCCTGCCCCTGCCCCGGCAAGCCCCCCGAGGGACCAGAACCCGTGGCAGGACGACATGATGGCCCGGCGCCTTGCGCGTTCCACCGCCACCGCATTGGCGTTCATGGCGACGTCCATCCCCCCGATCAGCCCGCCGAAGACCAGCACGGTCAGGGCGACTGTCCAGACATTCGGCGCCAGGGACATCCAGATCAGGCTGGGCGTGAACAGGACGGCCGCCAGTTTCGCCGCATGGGCCGATCCGCGCCGCGCGACAAGACCGCCGAACACCGGCATCAGGCAGACCGATCCGATGCCAAGCGCCAGCACCAGCAAGCCGGCCACGGCTTCGCTGATCCCCAGCCGCGCCATCATCGCGGGCAGCTTCGGCGCCCAGCTTCCGACCACAAGGCCGTTCGCGAAGAACAGCGCCGACACGGCCCAGCGAGCCCCCAGTCCGATTCTGTCGGTCATCCCGATCCTGTCTTCTTCATGAAATATCCCGGGGAAGGCCCGGCACGGGAACGGGGGCAGCGCCCCCTTACAGCATCGACGGCACGACCAGATCCGGCGGACGATGCCCGTCGGCGAAGGTCTTGATGTTGATGATGACCTTTTCGCCCATCTCGGCGCGCCCCTCGATCGTGGCCGATCCCATATGCGGCAGCAGCACCACGTTCGGCAATTCGCGAAGGCGGGGGTTGATCTCGTGTCCGTGTTCGAACACGTCGAGGCCCGCCCCTGCGATTTCCCCCGCGCGCAGCATCCGGGTCAGGGCGTTTTCGTCGATCACCTCGCCGCGCGAGGTGTTGACGACCACGGCGGTCGGCTTCAGCAGCTTCAGCCGCCGCGCGTTCAGCAGGTGGAAGGTGGATGGCGTATGCGGCGCGTTCACGCTGATGATGTCCATGCGCGCCAGCATCTGGTCCAGGCTTTCCCAATAGGTCGCCTGCAATTCCTCCTCGATCTCGGGGCGCAGGCGGCGGCGGTTGTGGTAATGGACCTGCATCCCGAAGGCATTGGCACGCCGCGCGACCGCCTGGCCGATCCGGCCCATGCCCAGGATCCCCAGCCTTCGCCCGCCCACGCGCCCGCCCAGATGCGATGTCGGCGCCCAGCCGGACCAGCGGCCCGCCTGCATTTCGGCCATGCCCTCGGGGATGCGCCGGGTGACGCCCAGGATCAGGGCCATGACCATGTCGGCGGTATCCTCGGTCACGACGCCGGGGGTGTTGGTCACCAGGACGCCCCGCTGCCGGGCGGAATGGACGTCGATGTGATCCACCCCCGCGCCATAATTGGCGATCAGCTTCAGCCGTTCGCCCGCCTGGGCCAGCATGTTGGCGTCTATCTGGTCGGTCACCGTCGGCACCAGCACATCCGCGCCGCGCATCGCCGCCGCCAGATCGTCGCGCGACATCTTCGTGTCGTCGTCGCGCAGCACCACGTCGAACAGTTCCTTCATGCGCGTCTCGACCGCCTCGGGCAGGCGGCGCGTCACGACGACGCGCAGTTTCTGGCGCGAGGGTTGCGGGCTGTGCATGATGGCCTCACTTTCTCGATGTCATGTCGTGGCGGCCTTCCAAAGACAGGCCGTCTTTGGCAAACTGCCCGCGTTATGGGGCAGGCACAAGACCCCATGGGGGTGCCTGCGCGCGCCCCGGACAAGGGGCAGAAAGGGCCGCCTGAACGGCGGTCGGCAGGAACGGACGGGACATGAGAATACGGACGCTTATAAGTGGCGGCGCGGCGATCCTGATCGCGACAGCGGGTTTGGCACTGGCCCAGCCCCAGGGCGTGCCGCAATCGGCCGATGCGCGGATCATGCGCGTCCAGGATGGCGGGGAAACCCGCGGACCCGTCACCAACCTGCCCGTCCCCCGCTATGTCAGCCTGAAAGGGTCCGAGGGCAATGCCCGGCGCGGCCCCAGCCTGTCGCACCGCATCGACTGGGTGTTCCGCCATGCCGGGATGCCCTTGCGCGTGGTCGCGGAATTCGGCCATTGGCGCCGGGTCGAGGACAAGGACGGCGCGGGCGGCTGGGTCCATTACGCGCTGCTGTCGGGCGTGCGCACCGCCCTTGTCACGCAGGACATGGTCGAATTGCGCAGCCGCCCCAATCCCGACGCCGACATCGTGGCACGCGCGGAAATGGGCGCCATCGTCCGGCTGGGCGAATGCGACCCCGGCTGGTGCCGCATTTCCGGCGGCGGACAGCGCGGCTGGGTGCCCAAGACCGCCATCTGGGGCGTGGACCCGGACGAGGTGCGGGACTAGGCCGGAAGCCTTCAGGCCAGTCCGCGTCCCCGCAGCAGCGCATCCACCCCCGGCATGCGCTGGCGGAAGGCCAGCCACAACTGGTCCGCCGGGGCAGATCCGCCCTTGGACAGGATCGTCTCCTCCAGCCGCCTTGCCGTCGCCGGGTCGAAGATGTCGCCCGTTTCCTGGAAGGCCGCAAAGGCGTCGGCGTCCATCACCTCGGACCACATATAGCTGTAATAGCCGCTGGCATAGCTGTCGCCGCTGAAGACATGGCTGAAATGCGGCGTGGCATGGCGCATGGGGATCGCGCCGGGCGCATCCAGGTCGGCCAGAACGCGCGCCTGTGCGGCCATCGGATCGGCGGGCGGCTCGCCCCGGTGAAAGGCCAGATCCACCAGCGCGCTTTCCAGATATTCGGTCGTGGCAAAGCCCGCATCGGCCTTGCCCGCCGCCAGCAGGCGGTCGCGCAGATCGGCGGGCAAAGGCTCGCCCGTCCGGTAATGGCGCGCATGGGCGTCCAGAACAGTGGGTTGTTCCAGCCAATGTTCGTAAAGCTGGCTTGGCAGTTCCACGAAATCCTGCGCCACCGATGTCCCGGAGATCGAGGGCCAGGTCACGTCCGACAGGATGTGATGCGTCGCATGGCCGAATTCGTGGAACAGCGTGCGGGCGTCGTCCCAGGACAGGAATGCGGGCGCGCCCGGTTCCTCGGGCGGGGTGAAGTTGCAGACATTGACCACGATGGGCCGCTGGCCCTTGCCGATCTTATGCTGGACCTGAAGCGAAGAACACCAGGCGCCCGACCGTTTCGAGGGCCGCGCGAAATAATCGCCCACGAAGATCGCCATCAGCCGCCCGTCGCGGGTGATCCGCCAGGCGCGGGCATCGGGCGACCACAGCGGCGCGTCGAAGGGCTGGAACTCCAGCCGGAACAGGCGATGCGCGACATCCATCATCGCCCCCAGCATCGCGTCCAGCGTCAGGTAAGGCTTGACCTGATCGGCGTCGAAATCATGGTCCTGCCGCCGCAGCCGCTCCGCGTAAAGCCGCCAGTCCCAGGCTTCCAGCGCGCCGTTCACGCCGTCCTGATGCGCCATGGCGGTCAGCCTGGCCTCGTCCTCGGCCGCACGCTTGCGGGCGGGTTCCCAGACACGGCCCAGCAGGTCGGCCACCCGGTCGGCACTGCCCGCCATCTCGGGTTCCAGCTTGTAGGCGGCGAAATCGGCATAGCCCAGCAGCCGGGCGCGTTCGTGGCGCAGGGCCAGGATTTCGGCCACCAGGGGCAGGTTGTCGGTGGCCTTGCCGCCCGCGCCCTGGCCCGACCCGCGCGCGGCCCAGGCCTTGAAGGCCATCTCGCGCAGCGCGCGGTCGCCGGCATGTTCCAGGAAGGGCACGATCAGCGACCGCGTCAGGGTGACGACCTGCCCGTCCATCCCCCGCGCCTTCGCCGCCGCGCGCATGGACCGCAGCAACCAGTCGGGCAACCCCGACAGCCGGTCATCCGGCACTGGCAGGACATAATCGCGTTCGTCGGCCAGCACGTTCTGCGAGAATTGCGTGGTCAGGACCGCCATGCGGGCGCGGATCGCGGCCATGCGGTCACGCGCCCCGCCCTCCAGCCCCGCGCCGGACCGGGTCAGGCCGCGCAGCGCCAGTTCGGTGATGCGCCGATCCTCGGGCGGCAGGGTGTCGGCGGTCTCGGCCACCGCCTTGACGCGGGCATAAAGGCGCGGGTCCATGCCGGTCTTGCTGTTATAGGCCGCAAGCCGGGGGGCGAAATCGCGCTGCAGCGCCTCTCGCGCGGGGTTCGAATCGACATTGGCCAGCGTGTAGAAGATCGACAACACGCGGTTCAGCCCTTCCTCGGCGACCTCCATGGCGGCGACGGTGTTGGCGAAGGTCGGGGCTTCGGGATTGGCGGCGATCGCCTCCATCGCGGCTTCGGCTGCGGCCAGTTCGCGGTCGAAGGCGGGGGCAATGTCGGTGTCGGCGATCAGGTCGAAGCGGGGAAGCCCCTCGGGTCCGGTCCAGCGGGTCAGTTCGGCGTTCATGGCGTCTCCTTTGCCATGAACCTAAGGGGCGGTCGCGCCACCTTCCAGACCCGATCCGCAGACCGGACAATCCGCCCGCCGCGTTGTGCCGATCATGCGGCTTTCGCCGTAAAGCCCGTCGAAGATCATCATCCGCCCGCGCAGGCCCTGCCCCGCGCCGGTCAGATGCTTTATCGCCTCGAGCGCCATCATGCTGCCGACCACGCCCGGCAAGGGGCCGACCACCCCAGCCTCGGCGCAGGGCGGGGCAAGACCAGGCGCGGGGGCCGTGGGGAACAGGCAGGACAGGCAGGGCCCGCCGCGCGCGGGATCATAGAGCGTGACCTGCCCTTCCCATTGCGCGATCGACCCCGCGATCAGCGGCACGCTGGCCGCGACACAGGCGCGGTTCACGGCATCGCGCACGTCAAAGCTGTCGGTGCCATCCAGCACCAGGTCGTGTTGGGCGATCAGGTCCGCATCGGCCTCGGTGATGCGGCGCAGCAGGGGCGTCACCTGGACCAGCGGGTTCAGCGCGCGCATCGCGACTGCGGCGGCCTGGGCCTTGGGCTGCCCCTGCTGGTCGCTGCGAAAGATCACCTGGCGTTGCAGGTTCGACAGGCCGACCGTGTCGTCGTCGGCAAGCGTGATCCGCCCCACCCCCGCCGCCGCCAGGTAAAGGCAGACCGGCGCGCCAAGCCCGCCCGCGCCGACCACCAGCACCTCCGCCTCGCGCAGGCGCATCTGGCCGGGGCCGCCGATCTCTCGCAGCACAAGGTGGCGGGCATAGCGGTCAAGTTCGGCATCCCCGACCGGGGCGGCGGCGGGTGCGGGCTGTTCTACGGGCACGGCGCGGGCGCGCAACCAGGCAAGCACGGCGCGATAGGCCAGAACAAGGCCCGCCAGACCTCCCGCGACCAGCCAGCCGCGCGCCGATCCGCCGAAGAACGCGCCCAGGGCCGGGGCCAGCAGATGCGCCAGCACGACAAGCGCCCAGACCGCCGCGACAGCCGCCAGCAGCATCCGGCGCGGCAGGCCGAAGACCCAGCCCGCCACCGCGACGCCCAGCAGCAGCCAGAACCCGGTCACGCGCCTCAGGCCCCGGTCGAGCCGAAGCCGCCCGCGGCCCGCGCGGTGGTCCGGCTGAAGGCGTCCACGACCGTGAAGCGCGGCCGCAGCACGGGCACGAAGATCATCTGCGCGATACGTTCGCCCGGCTGGATGATGATGGGGTCCGATCCCGGCGGATTGCGGTTCCAGGTGCTGATCATCACTTCGCCCGTGTAGTCGGGGTCGATCAGCCCGGTCGAATTGCCCAGGACCAGCCCGCGCTTGTGGCCTTGTCCTGATCGGGGCAGGACCAGCCCCGCGAAGGAGAAATCGTCAAAGGACAGCGCGATCCCCGCGCTGATCAGCACAGCGGGCGCCTGCGGGGCAATGGCGGTCGCCGCGTCCAGGCAGGCGAACAGGTCGATCGCCGCCGAGCCCGCCGTCTGGTAATCCGGCAGACCCCATTCGTGGATCCGCGCATCCAGTATCCTGACTTCCATGCCTGCCGCTCTTGCTGTCCTTCGCCAGCCTTAGCGGATGCGGATCAGACCTGCCAGCGGGGCTTGCGCTTGTCGAAGAAGGCGGCGATCCCCTCCGGGGCCTCGTCGCCCTCCCAGACGGCGACCAGCCGGTCGATGCTGTCCTCGATCACGGCATGGTCGATGCGCGGACCATGGGCGCGGCATTGCGCCTTGGCGGCAGCGACCGCAGCAGGGGCGGCCAGCAGGAAGGGCGCGACCTCGGCCTCGACGGCGCCGTCCAGATCGTCCGGCGCGACAACGCGGGCGGCAAGGTTCAGCGTCACCGCCTCGTCCGCGCCGAACAGGCGGGCCGAGAAGAAGACGCGCCGGGCCTTGTCCTCTCCCATCCGGGCCAGGACATAGGGGCCGATGGTGGCGGGGATCAGGCCCAGCTTCACCTCAGTCAGCCCGAACTTCGCGGTGCTGGCGGCAATGGCGATGTCGGCCACCGCCATCATGCCCACGCCGCCGCCAAAGGCATTGCCATGGACGCGGGCGATCAGAGGCTTCGGTAGCAGGTTCAGCGCCGACAGCATCCCGGCCAGCACCCGCGCGCCGGCCCGCCGCGTTTCCGCATCTGCATCCATCTGCGCCCGCATCCAGCTCAGATCGCCGCCCGCGCAGAAACTGGCGCCCTCGCCCGCCAAGACCACCACCCGCACGGCGGGATCGGCGCCAAGCAGGGCCGCGGCCTCGGTCAGTTCCTCCATCATCCGCTGGGACAGGGCATTGTGCTTGTCGGGCCGCGCCAGCCACAGGGTCGCCACGCCACGGGCGTCGGTGTCGATGCGGATCGTCTCAGGCATGGGTCATTCCCCGCAATCCGCGCGCGAAGGCCGCGGCCTTTTCGATGATGGTCATGTCGAGGCCATGGGCATGGCCCCGCGCGGCCAGATGCGCCGCGACCTTTTCCGTCGCGACATTGCCCGCAGCACCAGGGGCATAGGGGCAGCCGCCCAGCCCCCCGACCGCGGCGTCAAAGACCCGCAGCCCGCGCGCAAGGCTGGCATCGATGTTGTCAAGAGCGCGGCCAGCCGTGTCGTGGTAATGGCCGGCCAGGCGGTTGGCGGGCATCTCCTCCAGCACGGCGGCCAGCATGGCGTCGATGGTTTCCGGGCGTCCCTGGCCGATGGTGTCGCCCAAGCTGATCTCGTAACAGCCCATGTCGCGCAGGGCCGCCGCGACGCGGGCGACATTGGCGGGGGGTGTGGGGCCGTCGAAGGGGCAGTCGGTGACCACGCTGACATAGCCGCGCACCGGGATGCCGTCGGCCTGCGCCGCCTGCGCGACCGGGACCAGCCGTTCCAGGCTTTCGGCGATGGTGGCGTTCAGGTTCGCGCGGCTGAAGCCTTCGGACGCGCTGGCGAAGATCGCGACCTCGCTGGCGCGGGCGGCCTTTGCACCCTCGTAGCCCTTCATGTTGGGCGTCAGGACGGCGTAGCTGACCCCGGGCGCGCGGGCGATGCCCGCCATGACCTCGGCCGCGTCGCCCATCTGCGGAACCCATTTCGGACTGACGAAGCTGGTCACCTCGATCCGCCGGAAACCCGCCTGGGACAGCAGGTCCACCAGCGCGATCTTGTCGGCGGCGGGGATCAGCCGCTTTTCGTTCTGCAGCCCGTCGCGCGGGCCCATCTCGAAGATTTCGACGAAGTCAGGCATCGGGAAGCTCGTAGAAATCCTGGGTGTAAAGCTGCGGCTCGCCTTCCTGCGGCAGCGCGCGGCGGAAGGCGGGGCGCGCGGTGCAGCGGTCGGCATAGGCCTGCAGCGCGGGCGTTAGACGCACAAAGCGGCCGGCGGTCCAGACCGACCAGCCGACGGCGCAATCCACGCCCGCAAAGCCGCCGGCCATCAGCCAGTCCTGCCCATCGACCGTCTGTTCCACCATCCGCAGCGCCCGGCCCAGCCGCGCGGTTTCCAGCTTCATCACCGTATGCGAACGCGTGGAGGGGTCGCGCAGCATCAGGTGGCTTTGCGTCAGGTTGGCGATATGCTGGCCCAGCGTTTCCGCGAAATGCAGCCAGTCGAGCCAGCCCAGCCGCCCCTCGGCCCCCGGCGCGCGCCACAGATGCGGGCCGCGCGTCTCGCAGAGGTATTCGACCATCGCGCCGGATTCGTGGATCACGCTGCCGTCGATCTGCAGGGCGGGGGCGCGGCCGACGGGGTGGATCGCCTCGTATTCCGCGCCGCGCATGTCCTTGCTGCGCAGGTCCATCACCCGCAACGCGAAGGGCAGTTCCAGTTCATTGAGCAGCCACAGGATCCGCATGGACCGCGACAAGGGCACATGCCACAGGATGATCTCGCCGCTGTCGCCCACCGGCCCGCCTTGGGCAGGGGGCGGGGCGTCGGTCGGCGTGGGTTCGGGGGGCGTGTCAGGCATCCTCTTCCTCCAACCGGATCAAGGGGGCGCCGGCTTCGACCTGATCGCCCGCTTGCGCCAGCACCTCGGCCACCACGCCGTCGCGGGCGGCGGTCAGGCTGTGTTCCATCTTCATCGCCTCCAGCACGCACAACCGGTCGCCTGTCTTCACAGCCTGCCCGGCGATGACCTCGACCGATTTCACCAGTCCCGGCATGGGCGAGAGCGTCAGCGCCGCCCCTGCCCCGGCATCGGCCTGCCGATCCAGCGGGTCCAGCGGCGCCAGATGCAGGCTGCCCGCGCCGAAGACGCTGACGCCGCTGTCATGGGCGGTGATGCGGTGGCGGCAAAGGCTGCCGTCCACCCACCAGCGGTCGCCCTGCCAGCGGACCTCATGCGGCTGGCCGTCCAGCGTCACACGGGCCGCGCCGGGGCCCAGGACCTCCAGCACGGCCTGCCCGCCCTGCCAGTGGATCGTGCGCCGCAGGGGCTGCCACAGGGTCATGCCGCCCTTGACCTGGGGATCGGCAAGACCCGCAAGCCCGATGACGGCAAGGGCGCGGGCTGCGGGCTGGGGTTCGGACGCCGCGACAAGCGCGTCGAGGTCGCGGGCGATCAGGCCGGTATCGACCTCGCCCTTGCGGAAGCCGTCGTGCCGCGCAAGGGCGATCAGGAAGTCGATATTGGTGACGGTGCCCGCGACCTCGGTATCGACAAGGGCTGCTTCCAGCTTGCTCAGCGCGATGGCGCGGGTCTTGCCCCAGGTGACGACCTTGGCGATCATCGGATCATACCAGGGGCTGATCGTGTCGCCCTGGCGCACGCCGGTTTCGTTGCGGGCATCGTCGGCAAAGCGCAGATGCGCCAGGCGGCCAGTGGCGGGCAGGAAGCCCGCGGGCACGTCCTCGGCATAAAGGCGGGCCTCGAAGGCATGGCCGTTGATGGTCAGGTCGTCTTGCCGCGCGGGCAAGGGTTCGCCGCTGGCGACGCGCAGCTGCCATTCGACCAGATCGACGCCGGTGATCGCCTCGGTCACCGGGTGTTCGACCTGAAGGCGGGTGTTCATCTCCATGAACCAGAAGCCATCGGGGCGCAGGCCCTGGCTGCCGTCCACGATGAACTCGATGGTGCCCGCACCGGCATAGCCGATGGCCTCGGCGGCCCGCACTGCCGCATCGCCCATGGCCTGACGCATTTCCGGCGTCATGCCGGGGGCGGGCGCTTCCTCGATCACCTTCTGGTGGCGGCGCTGCAGGGAGCAGTCGCGTTCGAACAGGTGGACGGCCTTGGTGCCGTCGCCGAAGACCTGCACCTCGATATGGCGGGGCTGCTGGATGTATTTCTCGATCAGGACGGCAGGGTTGCCGAAGGCCGTCGCGGCCTCGCCCTGTGCAGATTGCAGCGCGGCGGCGAAGTCGGCCGGACGCTCGACAAGGCGCATCCCCTTGCCGCCGCCGCCCGCCACGGCCTTGATCAGCACCGGATAGCCGACCTGGCCCGCCTGTTCCTCAAGATAGGCGGGATCCTGGTTTTCCCCGTGATAGCCGGGCACGACCGGGACGCCGGCCTGGGCCATCAGCGCCTTGGCCGCGTCCTTCAGACCCATCGCCCGGATCGCATCGGCCGAGGGGCCGATGAAGACCAGGCCCGCGGCCGTCACCGCATCGACGAAATCCGGGTTCTCGGACAGGAAGCCATAGCCCGGATGGATCGCCTGCGCCCCGGTATCAAGCGCAGCCCGGATGATCGCATCGCCGCGCAGGTAGCTGTCCTTGGGCGCAGGACCGCCGATATGGACGGCCTCGTCAGCCATCGCGACATGGCGGGCGGCGCGGTCGGCGTCCGAAAAGACCGCGACCGTGCGGATGCCCAGCCTGCGGGCGGTGTCGATGACGCGGCAGGCGATCTCGCCCCGGTTGGCGATCAGGATTTTCTGGAACATGGCGGCACCTGCGTGTGGCGGGCCAAGCCGGGGGCTTCGCGCCCCCGGACCCCCGCGGGATATTTGGACACAGAAGATGGATGATGCATCGGCCTACATCCTGAAGACGCCGAAGCGCGTCGGTTCGATGGGGGCATTCAAGCTGGCGCGCAGCGACAGGGCCAGAACGTCGCGGGTCTTGCGCGGGTCGATGATGCCGTCGTCCCAGAGCCGGGCCGAGGCGTAGAGCGGGTGGGACTGGCGGTCGAACATCTCGATCGTGGGGCGCTTGAACTCGGCCTCCTCCTCGGGGGACCAAGTGCCGCCCTGGCGCTCGATCCCCTCGCGGCGGACGGTGGCCAGAACGCCTGCGGCCTGTTCGCCGCCCATCACGCTGATGCGCGAATTAGGCCAGGTCCAGAGGAAGCGCGGGGAATAGGCGCGGCCCGCCATGCCATAGTTGCCCGCGCCGAAGCTGCCGCCGACCAGCATGGTGATCTTGGGGACATTGGTCGTGGCGACCGCCGTGACCATCTTGGCGCCGTGGCGGGCGATGCCTTCGTTCTCGTATTTGCGCCCGACCATGAAGCCGGTGATGTTCTGCAGGAAGACCAGCGGAATGGACCGTTGGCTGCACAGTTCGATGAAATGCGCGCCCTTCTGCGCCGCTTCCGAGAACAGCACGCCATTGTTGGCGACGATGCCAACCGGGCAGCCCTCGACATGGGCAAAGCCCGTGACCAGCGTCTCGCCGAAGCGGGCCTTGAATTCGTCGAAACGCGAGCCGTCCACCACGCGGGCGATCACCTCGCGGATGTCGTAGGGGGTGCGCAGGTCGGCGGGGACGACGCCCAGGATCTCCTCGGGATCGAAGGCCGGGGGTTCGGGCGACTGCCAGACGACGCTGTCGGGCATCCGGCGGTTCAGGCTGCCGATGGCGCGGCGGGCCATGGCGAGGGCATGGCCGTCATCCTCGGCCAGATAGTCGGCCACGCCGGACAGGCGGGTATGGACATCGCCGCCGCCCAGATCCTCGGCGCTGACGACCTCTCCGGTGGCGGCGCGCACAAGGGGCGGACCGGCCAGGAAGATCGTGCCCTGGTTGCGCACGATGATGGTGACGTCCGACATGGCTGGCACATAGGCGCCGCCTGCCGTGCAACTGCCCATGACCACGGCGATCTGCGGGATGCCCTTCGCGCTCATCTGCGCCTGGTTGAAGAAGATGCGGCCGAAATGGTCGCGGTCGGGAAAGACCTCGTCCTGGTTGGGCAGGTTGGCACCGCCCGAATCGACCAGATAAACGCAGGGCAGATGGCATTGTTCGGCGATTTCCTGGGCGCGCAGGTGCTTCTTGACCGACAGGGGGTAATAGGTGCCGCCCTTCACCGTCGCGTCATTGGCCACGACCATCACATCCTGGCCATGCACCCGTCCTATGCCCGCGATCACGCCCGCGCCGGGGGCCGCGCCGTCATACATGCCATGCGCCGCCGTGGCGCCGATTTCCAGGAGCGGGCTGCCGGCGTCCAGCAGGTTCGCCACCCGTTCGCGCGGCGGCATCTTGCCGCGGCTTGTATGGCGTTCCATCGCCTTGGGGCCGCCTCCGGCGGCAGCGGCCAAGGCCGCCTGACGGGCGACCTCGATCAGCGCCAGATGCGCCTCGCGGTTGGCGCGGAAAATGTCCGATGTCGTCAGGGCAGAGGATGTCAGCTTCATGGGCAGGCTTTCCCAAGGGAGGCGCGGCGCAGTGTCGCAGCCGAGCTTATCTTCACAGCGGTTTGATCCAGATCATGTTTTCGGCCGTACGCCGCGTCCAGGCAGCAATCGGTAACCTTTGAAGGAGTCGTATGATGAAAATTCCGTGCCTTGCCGCCGTGGCCGTTCTGGCTGCCATTTCCCCGGCGGCTGCGCAGCAGGCGGGCGACCTGACCCTGGGTCTGGGCCTGGCCAATGTGAATCCCAAGTCCGACAATGGCGCCCTGGTCGGCGGCACGGTTCCGGTCAGCATCGGCGACAACACCCGTCCGCAGATCACCGTCGAATATTTCATCCGCGACAATATCGGGGTCGAGCTTCTGGCCGCCCTGCCCTTCAAGCATTCGATCCGTTCGAACGGGGCCGAGATCGGCAGCGTCAAGCACCTGCCGCCGGTCGTGTCGCTGCAATATCATTTCGACGCCACGCCGCAGTTGAAGCCCTTCGTGGGCATCGGCGTGAACTTCACCGGCTTCTTCGACGCGGAAGCCAGGGGGCCGCTGGCGGGCAGCGACCTGCGCGTGAAGAACAGCTGGGGCCTGGCCGCGCATCTGGGCACTGACTACTGGATCAACGACCGTTCGGCCCTGCGCGCCGACCTGCGCTGGATCGACATCGACGCCGACGTGACGCTGAACGGCGGCGACATCGGCCAGGTCGAGGTAAACCCGGTCGTGGCGGGCGTCAGCTATGTGATGAAGTTCTGACGCCCCGGCGGGGCGCCTGCCGATCGGGTTGCGGCGCCCTCCCATCATCCGCGCAGCGCCTTCAGTTCCAGGGTGCGCATGGCCGTCATGCTCATCTTGCAGTTGGCGGCGGCCACGGACCGCATCGAGCCGCCGCCATAGCGGTCATACTGGAACGCACATTCGGCATCGCGCCAGGCGATCCAGGCCCGTTGCGCGGCAAGCAGGCTGGCGGCGGCGGTTTCATCCTCGCCATAGGCCGCGCGGGTTTCCCTGTATTCGCGATTCAGCGCCTCGTCCCAGGCGGCGTGTTCGGCCATGACGCATTGCACGATGCCGATGGTGGTATCGCCGCCCGGTGCCTGCTGGCATTCCTTGGCGGCGGCGCCGATGCAGGCGGGCGTCAACTCTCCTGCCGGGGTGTCGGCCACGCAAGCTTCGACGATCGAGGCATCTACCGCCAGCGTTTCCGCATCCTGCGCCAAGACCGGCGAAGCAAGCAGCGCCCAGGCCAGAAGGACGCGCATCAGACCAGGCCCAGCAATTCGCGGCCGATCAGCATCCGGCGGATTTCGCTGGTGCCCGCGCCGATCTCCATCAGCTTGGCGTCGCGGAACAGGCGGCTGACCACGCTGTCGTTCAGGAACCCGGCCCCGCCAAGCGCCTGCACGGCCTGATGCGCCTGCACCATCGCCTGTTCGCTGGCGTAAAGCACGGCGCCCGCCGCGTCCTGCCGGGTCACCTTGCCCGCGTCGCAGGCGCGCGCGACCTCATAGACGTAGGCGCGGGCGGTGTTCAGCGCGACATACATGTCGGCGATCTTGCCCTGCATCAGCTGGAACGAGCCGATCGGCTGGCCGAACTGCTTGCGGTCGCGGACGTAAGGCATCACCTCGTCCAGACAGGCGGCCATGATGCCGGTGCCGATGCCCGACAACACCAGCCGTTCGTAATCCAGGCCCGACATCAGCACGCGCACGCCGCGGCCTTCCTCGCCCAGGACATTCTCGAAGGGGATCTCGCAATTCTCGAAGATCAGCTCGCCCGTGTTGGACCCGCGCATCCCCAGCTTGTCGAAATGCGGAGAGGTGCTGAACCCCGCCATCCCCCGTTCGACGATAAAGGCGGTGATGCCCTTGCTGCCCGCATCCGGGTCGGTCTTGGCATAGACGACCAGGGTATGGGCGTCGGGGGCGTTGGTGATCCAGTATTTGCTGCCGTTCAGGACATAGCGGTCGTTCTTCTTTTCCGCCCGCAGCTTCATCGACACCACGTCGCTGCCCGCGTCCTCCTCGGACATGGCAAGGGCGCCGACAGCCTTGCCGCTGCACAGGTCGGGCAGATACTTGCGGCGCTGTTCGTCGGTGCCGTTCAGCTTGATCTGGTTCACGCAAAGGTTCGAATGCGCACCATAGGACAGGCTGACGCTGGCGGATGCCCGGGCGATTTCCTCGGTCGCGATCACATGGGCCAGATAGCCCATGCCCGCGCCGCCGAATTCCTCGGGGACGGTGATGCCCAGAAGGCCCAGGTCACCCATCTCGGTCCACAACTCGTTGGGGAAAGCGTTCGTGCGGTCAACCTCGGCGGCGATGGGCTTGACGCGGTCCTGCGCCCAACGATGCACCATGTCGCGCAAGGCGTTCACATCCTCGCCCAGGTCGAATTCCATCCCCCGCGTGAACATCGCGCATCCCCTCCGCTTTTATTGAACGACCGTTCATTTCTATAATCTGCTCACATGGCCGTCGTCAAGGCGAAGCCTGCGCCCTGGCAACCCTGCGGTCAACAGCCCGAGCTTGCGGCAGGATGGGCCCCATGGCCCTGCCTGCGCGCTCATCCTCCGGGTGTGACGCTGACGATCTGGGAGGCGGTGCGGATGATGATCTTCTCGCCGATCCCTTCCTCGCCCGGGACACGGGCAAGATGTTCGACCCGGCCAAAGTCGATCGACGCCTTGCTGATCTCCTGCCTGAAGGCTCCGGCGGCCTCGACCGCAAGGAACGCCGGTCCCGGGGTCGTGAACCTGCATTCGAGTTCGACCTGGATCCTGATCTGCATCGCGCCCCCCGATCACCACGGCACCGAACGATGGCCGGGCCGTGCTGGATCCGTGGGGACGAAAAGATCCCTATTTCCGCCGCATCGCTTCGGCCAGGGCAGCCCCGAATCCGCCCTGACCGGCCGTTTTGGGGGCAGCCGTGGCGCGGCCTGCCGATCCTTGCGGCTTCTGCGTGGGTTTCGCGGCCTCGCCGTCGGTCCGCATCGTCAGGCCGATGCGCTTGCGGGGCACGTCCACCTCGGTCACGCGGACGCGGACCACGTCGCCGACCTTCACCACCTCGTTCGGATCCTTGACGAAGCGGTTGGCAAGCTGGCTGACATGGACCAGCCCGTCCTGGTGGACGCCTATGTCCACGAAGGCCCCGAAGGCCGCGACGTTCGTGACCGTTCCTTCCAGGGTCATGCCGGGCTTCAGGTCGGTGATCTCGTTCACGCCCTCGGCGAAGCTGGCGGTGACGAAGCTGGGGCGCGGGTCGCGGCCGGGCTTTTCCAGTTCGGACAGGATGTCGCGTATGGTGGGCAGGCCGAAATGATCGTCCACGAACTGTTCGGCGCGGATGCCCTTCAGGGCGGCACCGTCGCCCATGATTGCGCGGATGTCGCGCCCGCAGGCGGCCACGATCCTGCGGGCGACGCCGTAAGCCTCGGGGTGGACGGCGGATGCGTCCAGCGGCTCCTTGCCGTCGCGGATGCGCAGAAAGCCTGCGCATTGTTCGAAGGCGCGCGGTCCAAGGCCCGCGACCTTCTTCAGCGCCGCGCGCGACGGGAAGGCGCCGTTTTCGTCGCGCCAGGCCACGATGTTCTGCGCCAGCGACGGCCCCAGTCCCGCGACATGGGCCAGCAGCGGGGCGGATGCCGTGTTCAGGTCCACGCCGACGGCGTTCACCGCATCCTCGACCACGGCTTCCAGCGTCTTGGCAAGCTGCCGCTGGTCCACATCGTGCTGGTATTGGCCGACGCCGATGGATTCGGGCGGCACCTTGACCAGTTCGGCCAGCGGATCCTGCAGTCGCCGGGCGATCGACACCGCGCCGCGCAGCGACACATCAAGCTGCGGGAACTCCTTGGCGGCCAGTTCCGACGCGGAATAGACCGAGGCGCCCGCCTCGGACACGATCACCTTGGTCGGCGCCTTCACACCCTTGGGCAGGCGCTTCAGCACCTCGGCCACAAGGCGCTCGGTCTCTCGGCTGGCGGTGCCGTTGCCGATGGCGACCAGATCCGCGCCATGTTTCGCGATCAGCGCCAGAAGCGTCGCCTCGGCCCCCCGCAGGTCGTTCTTCGGCTGGAAGGGATAGATGGTCGCCGTGTCCAGCAGCTTGCCGGTCGCGTCCACGACCGCAATCTTGCAGCCGGTGCGGATGCCGGGGTCGATGCCCAGCGTCACCCGCGCGCCAGCAGGCGCGGCCAGCAGCAGGTCGCGCAGGTTGCGACCGAAGACGCGGATCGCCTCGTCATGCGCGCGTTTGCGCAATTCGGTCATCAGGTCGATATACATCGTGTTGGACAGCCGGACGCGCCAGGTCCAGCCCGCCACCTGCCGCAGCCATTGATCGCCCGGCGCGCTGCCCCGGATGCCGATGGCCTGCGCCACGATGCCCTCGGCCCGCTGAGCGCCGGTTTCGGGGTCGGGCGCGATGTCGATGGTGACGACTTCTTCCTTCGCCGCACGCAGGATCGCCAGCGCCCGGTGCGAGGGGATGGCCGACCATTTTTCCCGATGGTCGAAATAGTCGCTGAACTTCGCGCCTGCGGTTTCCTTGCCCGCGATCAGCTTGGCGGCGATAAAGGCCTCGGCCCGCATGAAGTCGCGCAAGGCGCCCAGCAGCGCGGCGTTTTCCGACAGTTCCTCGACCAGGATGTCGCGCGCGCCGTCCAACGCGGCCTTCACGTCGGCCACCGCCCCGATCACATAGCCCGCGGCAAGCGCGGCCGGATCGGCCGCGCGGTCGTCCTGGATCGCGCGCAGCAGCGGCTCCAACCCGTTTTCCCGCGCGATCATCGCCTTGGTGCGCCGCTTGGGCTTGAAGGGCAGGTAAATGTCCTCCAGCGCGGATTTCGTTTCCGCCCCGGCGATGGCGCGGGCCAGGTCGTCGGTCAGCTTGCCCTGGTCCTTGATGGAATTGAGGATCGCCGCCCGCCTCGCCTCCATGTCCCGCAGATAGGCCAGGCGGTCCGACAGCGTGCGCAACTGCGTGTCGTCCAGGCCGCCCGTCGCCTCTTTCCGGTATCGCGCCACAAAGGGCACCGTCGCGCCGCCATCCAGCAGATCGGCCGCAGCCGTGACCTGGGCGGGGGTGGCATTGATCTCGGTCGCGATGGTGCGGGCGATGCGGGCGGCTGTGTCCATGGGATCCTCCGGGAAACGGAAGGTGGTTCTAACCGGCCAGGGCGTCCAGGCCAAGGCTGTCATGCGCCGGGATCATGTTGACACGGACCCTGGCGATACACAGTTGCACAGAACGCAAGAACTGAAAGGACCTTAGATGCCGACCCTTTTCGATCCTCTCCAGATTGGACCCCTGACCCTTCGCAACCGCATCGTCATGGCGCCCTTGACCCGCGCGCGGGCCGGAGCCGAACGGGTGCCGAACGCGATGATGGCCGAATATTACGCGCAGCGCGCCGGGGCCGGGCTGATCCTGTCGGAAGCCACCAGCGTGACGCCGATGGGCGTGGGCTATGCCGACACGCCGGGCATCTGGAACGACGAACAGGTCGAAGGCTGGAAGCAGGTCACCAAGGCCGTCCATGACGCGGGCGGGCTGATCTTTCTGCAATTGTGGCATGTGGGCCGCATTTCCGACCCGATGTTCCTGAATGGCGAACTGCCCGTCGCGCCAAGCGCGATCAAGCCCGCGGGCACCGTCAGCCTTGTCCGGCCGAAAAAGGAATACGAGACCCCCCGCGCCCTGGAAACCGCCGAAATCGCGGGCATCGTCGAGGCCTATCGCAAGGGGGCCGAGAACGCCAAGCGCGCGGGTTTCGACGGGGTCGAGATCCACGCGGCCAACGGCTATTTGATCGACCAGTTCCTGCAGGACAGCACCAACCGCCGCACCGACCAGTATGGCGGCCCCATCGAGAACCGCGTCCGCTTCCTGACCGAGATCGTCGATGCCGCCATCGGCATCTGGGGCGCTGACCGGGTCGGCCTGCACCTCGCCCCGCGCGGCGACAACCACGACATGGGCGACAGCGATCCCAAGGCGCTGTTCACATATGTGGCGCGCCAGATGAAGCAGCGCGGCCTGGCCTTCATCTGCCTGCGCGAATACCTGGGGGCCGACAGCCTGATGGACGACATCAAGGCGGCTTTCGGCGGCGTGCTCATCGCCAACGAAAAGCTGACCCGCGACAGCGCCAGCGAACTGGTGCGGTCGGGCCGCGCCGACGCTGCGGCCTTCGGCAAGGACTTCATCGCCACGCCCGACCTGCCCCGCCGCTTTGCCGAGGATCTGTCGCTGAACCAGCAGGATCCCGCCACCTTCTATGGCAGCGGGCCGAAAGGCTATGTCGATTACCCGGTCGCCGAGGAAGTCTGATCGCGAAAAAGGCGGGCCTTTGCGGGCCCGCCTTTCCTTTTTGCACCGATGCCGCCCTTATTTGGCGCGCGCGGCCGCGCTTTCGGGCAGTTCCTCGTCGAACAGGCGCTGATAGAATTCGGCAACGGTCTGGCGTTCCAGCTCGTCGCACTTGTTGAGGAAGGTCAGCCGGAAGGCATAGCCGATGTTGTTGCCGAAGATGCGGGCGTTCTGCGCCCAGGCGATCACCGTGCGCGGCGACATGACGGTGGACAGATCCCCCTGCATGAAGGCGGTGCGCGTCAGATCCGCCAACGTCACCATCTGGCTGATGATCTTGCGGCCTTTTTCCGTGTTGTAGGTCGGGTTCTTGGCCAGCACGATCGCGGCTTCGGCGTCGTGGGACAGATAGTTCAGCGTGCTGACCAGCGACCAGCGGTCCATCTGGCCCTGGTTGATCTGCTGGGTGCCGTGATAAAGCCCCGTCGTGTCGCCCAGACCCACGGTGTTCGCGGTCGCGAACAGGCGGAAGCAGGGATGCGGGGTGATCACCTCGTTCTGGTCCAGCAGCGTCAGCTTGCCGTCGGTTTCCAGCACGCGCTGGATCACGAACATAACGTCGGCCCGGCCCGCGTCGTATTCGTCGAAGACGATGGCGGTCGGGTTGCGCAAGGCCCAGGGTAGGATGCCCTCGTGGAAGACCGTGACCTGCTTGCCGTCCACCAGCTTGATCGCGTCCTTGCCGATCAGGTCGATCCGGCTGACATGGCTGTCCAGGTTCACCCGCACGCAGGGCCAGTTCAGCCGCGCCGCCACCTGTTCGATATGGGTCGATTTCCCGGTGCCGTGATAGCCCTGGATCATCACCCGGCGGTTATAGGCAAAGCCTGCCAGAATCGCCATCGTGGTGTCGGGGTCGAACTTGTAGGTGCTGTCGATCTCGGGCACGCGGTCGGTTCGTTCCGAAAAGCCCTTGACCTTCATGTCGCTGTCCAGACCGAACACCTCGCGCAGGTCGATCTCCTCAGTCGGTTTGGCGTTCGTCTCCAGCATCGCAAGGCCCTTTCATCGCATCGGCTGCCTTGATTGCGCATAAGTCCGCCATGCGCAAGCCGGGGCTGCGTTGACGAAGGCGGGACGGCTGCTAAGTTGGCTGCAACCACAAGAGGATCCCTGCCCCTTGCAACATGACCGACAGCCCCTGCTGGCCGATCTGATCGCACGTGTCGCCAAGGCCGACCGCCGCGCCTTTGACGAGCTTTACGAGGCCACGTCCGCGCGGCTGAACGCATTGTGCCTGTCGATCCTGAAAGACCGGAGAGAGGCCGAGGAGGTGCTGGAACAGGCCTATATCGGCATCTGGAAGGATGCCGCGCGCTTCGCGGACAGCGGGCTTTCGCCGATGGCCTGGCTGGTCACGCAGGCACGGGACCGGGCGGTGGATCGCCTGCGCGGACTTCCCGCGCCGGTGCAAGCCGGTGCCGGAAACAGGCTCGCCGGGGATGGGCTGGAACTGGTGCGCATCGCCTATCTGGAGGGGTTGGATTATCCCGGACTGGGGCAACGCCTGGGAATGTCCGCCGACGAGGCCCGACATGCCTTGCACGAAGGGCTGGAACGGCTGGCTGGACATACCGCCGATGAGGGCGAAAGCTTTGCCACGGCCGAACAGGCGCTTGCGCTGCGCGGGGGCGAACCCCAGGACAAGGCCCAGTTTGCCGATTGGCAGGAACGGCTTGCACGCTTTGCGGGCGACCTGACACCGGTCATGGCCCCTGCCCGCGCGCGGCAGCGGATTCGCGAAAGCCTGGGGCATGGCTTGGCGCCGCTGTCCTTCGATCCGCTGGAACGGACCCCCTGGTGGCGCGGCCCGTTCGGGATCATTGCGATCCTGGTGGCGGTGGCCCTTGCCTGGTATCTCTGGCTGCGCTGACCGCGTCAGCCGTTAAACAGGAAGTGCAGGACGTCGCCGTCCTTGACGGCATAGGTCTTGCCCTCGACCCGGAACTTGCCCGCCTCTCGCGCGCCCGCCTCGCCCTTGTAGGCGACATAGTCGTCATAGGCGATGGTTTCCGCGCGGATGAAGCCGCGTTCGAAATCGCCGTGGATCACGCCGGCGGCCTGCGGGGCCAGGGTGCCCTTGTGGATGGTCCAGGCGCGGGCCTCCTTGGGGCCGACGGTGAAATAGGTGTCCAGGCCCAGCAGCTTGTAGCCTTCGCGGATCAGGCGATCCAGGCCCGCCTCGTGCAGGCCCATCTCCTCCAAGAACATGGCGGCTTCGTCGGTGGGAAGCTGGCTGATCTCCTCCTCGATCCGGGCGGAAATCACCACATGGCCCGCACCCTGTTCCGCCGCCATCTTCGCCACGCGGTCGGACTGGGCATTGCCGGTCGAGGCCTTCTCCTCCTCCACATTGCAGACGAACAGGACCGGCTTGGCGGTCAGCAGTTGCAGCATGTTCCAGGCCTTCCGATCCTCGTCAGCGACCTGAACGGTGCGCGCGGGCTTGCCGGATTCCAGCGCGGCCTGCGCGGCCTTCAGCAGCTTTTCCTGGGCCACGGCCTCCTTGTCGCCGCCCTTCAGCTTGCGCGCGATATTCGCGAGGCGGCGCTCGACCGATTCCAGGTCGGCGATCATCAGTTCGGTCTCGATGGTTTCCGCGTCCGCGATGGGATCGACGCGGCCTTCGACATGGGTGACGTCGCCATCCTCGAAGCAGCGCAGGACATGGGCGATGGCGTCCACCTCGCGGATATTGGCCAGGAACTGGTTACCCAGCCCCTCGCCCTTGCTGGCGCCCTTCACAAGGCCCGCGATGTCCACAAAGGTGATCCGCGTCGGAATGATCTGCTTGCTGCCAGCGATCTGGGCCAGCGTGTCAAGCCGGGGGTCGGGCACGGCCACGTCGCCCACATTGGGCTCGATGGTGCAAAAGGGGAAATTCGCGGCCTGCGCGGCGGCGGTCTTTGTCAGCGCGTTGAACAGCGTCGATTTGCCCACGTTCGGCAAGCCGACAATTCCCATGCGAAAGCCCATGACGCGCCCCTTTTGCTAAGTCTGGCGCGTTCTAGGCAAGCGGCCGGGCTTCTGCAAGCGTCAGCGGAACAGGACCAGCGATCCCGGCGACCAGGCAAGGCGGGTGCGGGTCCCCACCTCCTGCACGTCGCGGCCGAAGACGTTGCGCATGGAAATGCGGACCGTGTGCGCCTTGCCGTCGATGGCGGCGGCGCCGTCCAGCCGCAGGTCGTAATAGGTCATGTCGCCGTAATAGACGACCTCGTCGATGGTGGCGTTGGTTTCGCGCGGCTGGCTGTGGGCCTGGTTCGGGCCGACCAGAGTCATGGTTTCGGGGCGAAAGCCGATCGTCGGCCCTTCATCGTCGGGATTGGCGCGGCTGATCTGGCGGGCGGGCAGTTCCACCACGCCCAGGCCCGGAGCCTCGACCGTGGCCACGCCGTCGCTTTCGCCCAGGATATGGGCAGGCAGGAAGTTCATCACGCCGATGAAATCCGCGACCCGGCGGCTGGCCGGACGGGCATACAGCGCCTCGGGTCCGTCAAGCTGGGCGATCTCGCCCTCGAACATGACGGCGATGCGGTCGGACATGACCAGGGCTTCCTCCTGGTCATGGGTCACCAGGACGAAGGTGATGCCGACCTGGCGTTGCAGCTTGATCAGTTCGACCTGCATCTGTTCGCGCATCTTGCGATCCAGCGCGGACAGCGGTTCGTCCAGCAGCAGCACCTTGGGCTTGAGGATCAGCGCGCGGGCAAGCGCGACTCGCTGGCGCTGCCCGCCCGACAGCGCGTGCGCGGCGCGGTTGCCATATCCGCGCAGGCCCACCATAGCCAGGGCCTCCTCGACCAGGGCCGCCTTTTCCGCCTTGCCGCGCGGATCGCGGCGCAGGCCGAAGGCCACGTTCTGCGCGACCGTCAGATGGGGAAAGATCGCATAGGACTGGAAGACCATGTTGGTGGGCCGCTTGTTCGCGGGCACCTCCTCCATATGCTTCTGGTCGATCAGGATCGCGCCTTCGGAAATGTCCTCGAACCCGGCAATGGTGCGCAGCAGCGTGGTCTTGCCGCAGCCCGAGGGCCCCAGCAGGGAAAAGAACTCGCCCGCCCGGATGGTCAGGTCGATGCCCCGCAGCGCGTGATAGTCGCCGTAATGCTTGTGGACGCCGCGACATTCGATCATCGGCTTGCGGTCGTCGGTCACAGGAACCCTCCGGTCGGATTGCCGCCCATGCGGGCATTGCCGCGGCGGCGGAAGTATTCGCCCAACGCCAGCAGCACGATGGACAGCGCCACAAGGACGGTGCCAAGCGCCATGATCATCGGGATCTGCTTGGGAAAGCGAAGCTGGCTGAAGATATAGGTGGGCAGCGTCGGCTGATTGCCCGCCAGGAAGAAGGCGATGATGAATTCGTCCAGGCTGATGGTGAAGGAAATCAGCAGTGAACTGATGATCCCCGGCATGACCAGCGGCAGGGTGACCAGTCGGAACGCGCTCCACCGTGTTTCGCCCAGGTCATAGGCCGCTTCCTCCAGCGACTTGTCCAGGCTGGAGAACGCGGTGGTCAGGATCGCGATGGCATAGGGCATGCAGATCAGCACATGGCCGACGATCACGGTCAGGATCGACAGTTGCACCCCCGCGCCCAGCAGCACGACCAGCAGCGACATGGCGACGATGATTTCTGGCAGGACCATCGGCAGCAGGATGAAGCCCATCATGCCGCCCTTGCCCGGAAACTCGAACCGCGTGGATGCGCGGGCCGCAAAGATGCCCAGGCAGGTCGCCAGGATCGCGGCGGACACGGCGATGATCAGCGAATTCGTCAGGGCCGTGCGCAGCGTGGCATTGGCCCACATCTGCGAAAACCAGTCGGTCGTGAAGCCCTGCAGCGGAAAGGCGATGATCGTGCCGGAATTGAAGGCGAACAGCGGCAGCAGGATGATCGGCGCGTAAAGGAACAGCAGATACAGCAGCGCATAGGCCTGCAGGCCGCGCCCCTGCCCCTTCACGACCGCACCTTCAGGAAGCGGCGGTTGATCAGCAGGAAGACGATGCTGACAAGGGCGACGATGGCCATTGCGGTGACGGCCAGGGCCGATCCCAGCGGGCGGTTGTCCAGCGCCAGCATCTGCACCTGGATCAGGTTCGCGATCATCGGGATCTTGCCGCCGCCGATCAGTTCGGGGGTGACGTAATCGCCGATGGTCGGGATGAAGACGATCAGCACCGCCGCCAGCACGCCGGGCATCGCCAGGGGCAGCGTGACGCGCCAGAAGGTCATCGCCCGGCTTTCGCCCAGGTCGCGCCCGGCTTCCAGCAGGGACCGGTCGATCTTTTCCAGCGCCACGAAGATCGGCAGGATGGCGAAGGGCGCATAGGCATGGGCCAGCGTGATCACGATCGAGTTCACGTTATAGAGGATGAAGGTCAGGGGCTCGTCGATGATGCCAAGCCCGGTCAGGCTGGAATTGATGACGCCATTATAGCCCAAGATCACCTTCCACAGGAACACCCGGATCAGATAGCTGGTCCAGAAGGGAATGGTGATCAGGAACAGCCAGGTCGCCTTCTTTTCCGGCCGCACCATGAAGCTGACGTAATAGGCCACCGGAAAGGCCAGCAGCACCGTCGCCAGCGTGACAAGTGCCGATACCGTCAGCGACCGCAGCATCACCGTGCGCACGATGGGATCGGTCCAGACCTGGACGTAATTGGCCCAGGTGAAGTCGCGCACGACCGTCAGATAGCCGTCGGTCAGGAAACTGTAGGTCAGGATCGTCAACAGCGGCGCCGCCAGAATCAGCAGCGCATAAAGGAACGGGGGCGCGATCAGGGCATAGCCCTGCCTCGCCTGTGCATCCAGTCCTTTGGCCATCCGTCCGTCCCGCCGTCCCTGTGTCCCAATTCCTTTCATATCAGCCAAAGCATGAAAAGAGGGTTTATGGCCGAGGCAAGACCATGGGCTAGCGCCACCATCGCCCGGTCAGCGCCAGCCGCGCCAGCGAAGCCCGGTGTCGAAACGGTGCAACAACAGGCACTTCCTTGAAGATGTTCACCTTGCCGCTGAGGACGCCGGTCAACAGCGGCCCCACCCCCGGGCCAGGATACAGGGCCGCAGCCGCCCGTTTCGGCAGCAGCCTGCGCGACCCTGCGGCACGGCCGAACGCCTCTTGCGCCAGTCGGGCCAGGCGGGCCGCATCGGCGGTGTCGGCGCTTGCCAGTCCAAGGCCGATGGGTTGCAGTCGAGGCAGCGCGCGCAGCCAAGCCACCAGCCCCGCGCCCAGCCCCTGATCGGCGGCGACCGCCTGCCCTCGCGCATCCGCGCCCAGCCGTCCAGCGGCCAGCGTCATCAGCCGCCCGCTGGTGTGGGCGACATAGTCGGCCACCTCCTCGGAGGTTGCGAAAGGTTCGCGAAAGCAGTCGCGGCGGCGGGCCTCGGCCAGGGGGGCAAGCTGCCCGGCCTCGGTGCCCCAGGCCTCCCACAAAGGGGTCAGCACGTCATGCAGGGGGGGCGGTCTGCCCGTGCCCATCTCGGCCAGCCGGTCCACCCACCATTGCAGCCGCATCTCGGCCAACAGCGGCTCGCCCGACTGAAAAGGTGCCCGCGCGATTTCCAGGTTCAGCGCGTAAAGCGTTATAAGCCCAGGCCGATCCTGCGGATCGGCGACCAAGACCGCACCGAAGCGGTCGGGATCCTCGGACCGGACCAAGTTGGTGCAGGCTTCAAGGGTCATCAGGTTCTCCCTGACTGAGAGAAACTATAACAGCCATCTGCTTTCAATAGCATCAAGCTTTACAACAATTTCCTTCGCCCAGTCTGAAGAGGTAGGGGTGAGGAAGTCAAACCTAGCAGGACCGTCCCTTCCGGCCGAAAGCTGAACCGAAGCGTCCAGCAGTTGCTCCCGCAAACGATCAGCGGCCTGATAATCCTTCACTGCACGTAAACCAAACCACACTTCAGCCAATCGCTTTACACGACTTAGAATTTCCTCATCAGATGGACGTTTTGCTGCCCACCCGTAATCTCCCGGCAGCAACAGCCCGAGAAGGCGGGCCGATGTTAACAAACGTGGTGCATCGCCTGCTTTTGCCAGTTCATGCAATGCCGCTATTGCAACAGAGGTATTTAGATCGTCAGCTAGTGCGGATACCACTTCTTTAGCAGGTTTGGTTGCTGGCTCGATACCTACCACCATCTCATGCCAATTAGACAAAATTGTCTGAGCTTCGTTTGCCTTTGCCTCCGTCCAATCCATAGGCTTCCGATAGTGCGTCCTCAACATCACGAACCGGATCACCTCGCCCGGCACGCCCTTGTCCAGAAGATCGCGGACCGTGAAGAAGTTGCCCAGCGACTTGGACATCTTCTTGCCCTCGACCTGCAGCATCTCGTTGTGCAGCCAGACATTGGCGAAGCCTGCCTCGGGATGGGCGCAGCAGCTTTGGGCGACCTCGTTCTCGTGATGAGGAAATTGCAGGTCGATGCCGCCGCCGTGGATGTCGAAGCTGGGGCCAAGAAGCGCCGCCGACATGGCGGAGCATTCGATATGCCAGCCGGGACGGCCGCGTCCCCAGGGACTGTCCCAGCCGGGTTGGTCGGCGTCCGAGGGCTTCCACAGCACGAAATCCATCGGGTCGCGCTTGAAGGGCGCGACCTCGACCCTCGCGCCGGCGATCATGTCGTCCACCGAACGGCCCGACAGGCGGCCGTATTCGGGAAAGGACCGGACATCGAACAGGACATGCCCCTCGGCCTCGTAGGCGTTGCCGTTCGCGATCAGGGTCTCGATCATCGCGACCATCTGGACGATGTATTCGGTCGCGCGGGGCTCGTGGTCGGGACGCGCGGCGCCAAGGGCGTCCATGTCCTGGTGATACCAGGCCACGGTCTCCTCGGTGATCTCGCGGATGGTGCGACCGGTGGCGGCGGCGCGGGCGTTGATCTTGTCGTCCACGTCGGTGAAGTTGCGGACATAGGTGACGTGATCCGCGCCATAGACATGGCGCAGCAGGCGCACCAGCACGTCGAAGACCAGCACCGGCCGGGCATTGCCCAGATGCGCGCGGTCATAGACGGTCGGCCCGCACAGGTAGAGGCGCACGTTCCGGGGGTCCAGGGGTTCGAAAACCTCTTTCTTGCGGGTGCGGGTATTCGTCAGCCGGATCTCGACCATGATGCGCCTTTCTGTGATGTGGCGGATCTAGCCCATCGGCGCGTGGCTTTCCACCCATGCAATCTGGCGCGGCAGGCTGTGGCGATGCAGGTCATAGCCGTCCAGGATCGTCTGCCGCGCCGCTCTCCGCAGCCGGTCCGCATCGGGATCGCCCGCAAGGCCCCGGATCAGGGCGTCCGACAGCGCCGGCACGTCGAAGAACGGCACCAGCCGCCCGTTCTCACCGTTGCGCAGCAGTTCCCGCACCGGCTCGGTATCCGAGGCCACGACATAGCCCCCCGCCGCCATCGCCTCGGTCAGGGACCAGGACAGCACGAAGGGATAGGTCAGATAGCAATGCACGCGGGCCAGCTGGATCAGCGACAGGTAATCCTCGTAAGCGACACGGCCCAGGAAATGGACGCGGGACAGATCCAGCCGGTCGCCCAGTTCGTCCAGCATCCGCGCCTTCCAGGTGCCGCCGTCCTTGGGGGCGTTGCCATAGCTGGTGCCCTCGGCCCCTACGATCACGACCTGCGCCTGCGGTCGGGCAGCCAGAAGGGCAGGAAGCGACCGCATGAAGATGTGGAACCCGCGATAGGGTTCCAGCGAACGGCTGACATAGGACAGAACCTCGTCCCCCGCCTGCAACGTCCGACCGCCCGGCAGGGTCAGCGTGGCCCGGGGGTTCGGACAGACGCGGTCGGTGTCGATACCGTCGTGGATGACCGTGATCTTGCCGCGCAGTTCCGGCGGGAAGCTTTCGGCTTGGTAACAGGTGGGCGCGATCGCGGCATCGGCCTGGACGATGCCCTGGATCAGATGGGCCGATCGCGCCACGGTCAGCATCCGCGATTCGTCGCTGTCCTGTTGCAGTTCGGGATCGAAGCCCACATCCTGGCCGCGCGTGCGGTACAGAAGCTCGGCATAGACCAGCAGCTTCGCATCGGGCCAGATTTCACGCAAAAACAGCGTTTCGCCCCATCCGGTATGACCGATGATCACATCCGGGGTGAACCCGTGCCGGTCCCGCAAGGCCCGCGCGCCGCGTGCCGCCAGATAGCCACGTTCGGCATGGGTGGCATAGCTGCGGCCGAAACCGGTTACCTGCACCGGGTCGGGCATCTTGTAGCGCACGGTCGAAACCTGGCTGGTCCGCTGGTTCTTTTCATCCGTCAGGGCCAGGACCTGATGGCCGCGCGCGGCAAGAGCGGGGGCCAGATGGGGGAACTGGCCCGGAAAATTCTGGTGAACGAACAGGATCTTCATCGGTGATGATCACGAAATGCCGCCGCGAGCAGCGCGCGGGTATACTCCTGCTGCGGGGCGTCGAAGATTTCGGTCGTGGTCCCCTGCTCGACCACTTCGCCCGCGCGCATGACCATGATCTTGTGCGACATGGCGCGCACGACGCGCAGGTCGTGGCTGATGAACAGGAAGGCCAGCCCGTATTTCTGCTGCAAGCCGCGCAGAAGCTGGACGATCTGCACCTGCACCGTCATGTCCAGGGCGCTTGTCGGTTCGTCCAGCACCACCACCTTGGGCCGCAGGATCATGGCGCGGGCGATGGCGATGCGCTGTCGCTGCCCGCCGGAAAATTCGTGCGGATAGCGGTGCATGGTGTCGGGGTTCAATCCCACCTCTGCCATGATCTCGGCAACCATGGTGCGGCGGTCGCGGCCTTTTTCGACCCCGTGGACAGTCAGGCCCTCGGCGATGATCTGTTCGACCGTCATCCGGGGCGACAGGCTGCCGAAGGGATCCTGGAAGACGATCTGCATGTCGCGGCGCAGCCTTCGCAACTGGCGCGACTGCCAGCGGGAAATGTCCTGGCCCATGAACAGGATCGGCCCGTCGCTGGCGATCAGCCGCATGATCGCCAAGGCCAGCGTCGTCTTGCCGCTGCCTGATTCCCCGACGATGCCCAGGGTTTCCCCGGCCCGCAGGGTCAGGGTCGCGCCGTTCACGGCCTTCACATGGCCCACCGTGCGGCGCAGCAGGCCACGTTGGATCGGAAACCAGACCTTCAGGTCGCGCGTCTCGACCATGGTTTCGGCAGTATCAGAGATGGGGTCGGCCCTGCCCGTCGGTTCGGCAGCCAGCAGCTTGCGTGTATAGTCGTGCTGCGGATTGGCAAAGATCTCGGCCACCGGGCCCTGTTCCACGATCTCGCCGTCCTTCATCACGCAGACGCGGTCGGCGATGCGGCGGACAATGCCAAGGTCATGGCTGATGAACAGCATCGACAGCCCCTCGGCCGCCTTCAGTTCCGCCAGCAGGTCCAGGATCTGCGCCTGGATCGTCACGTCAAGCGCGGTGGTCGGCTCGTCCGCGATCAGCAGTTCCGGCCCGTTGGCAAGCGCCATGGCGATCATCACGCGCTGCCTCTGCCCGCCCGACAACTGGTGCGGGTAATCCGACAACCGCGATTCGGGATCGCGGATGCCCACGCGGGTCAGCAGTTCGACGATCCGTGCGCGTGCCCTGGCCCCGGTCAGCCCCTGGTGCAGCGCCAGGCTTTCGCCCAGCTGCTTTTCCAGCGTGTGCAGGGGGTTCAGGGATGTCATCGGTTCCTGGAAGATGAAGCTGATGTCATCGCCCCGGATGTCGCGCAGCATAGGCTCGGGCGCGTCCACCATCTCACGGCCCGCGTATTTGACCGATCCCTCGACCACGGCGGAATCGCCCAGCAGGCGCACGGTGGACAGGGCCGTCACCGACTTGCCCGACCCGGATTCGCCCACCAGGGCCATCGTCTCGCCCTTGCCGATGTGGAAGCTGACGCCCTTGACGGCGGGCACAGTCCGGCCTTCCTGGCGAAAGCTGATGCGCAGGTCCTGGACCGACAGAACGGCTTCGGTCATTTGAAGGTCTTCCGGGGGTCAAAGGCATCGCGCACGCCTTCGAAGACGAAGACCAGAAGCGACAGCATGATGGCGAATGTGAAGAAGGCGGTGAAGGCCAGCCAGGGCGCCTGCAGGTTCTGCTTGGCCTGCAACGCCAGTTCCCCCAGCGAGGGCGCCGATGCGGGCAGGCCATAGCCCAGGTAATCCAGCGCGGCCAACCCGCTGATCGTGCCGGTCACGACAAAGGGCAGCATGGTCAGCGTGGCGACCATCGCGTTGGGCAGGATGTGGCGGAACATGATGGTGCGGTCGGACACGCCCAGGGCACGGGCGGCGCGGACATATTCGAAATTCCGCGCCCGCAGGAATTCGGCCCGGACTACGCCCACAAGCGCGGGCCAGCCGAACAGGATCGTCACGAAGACCAAGAGCCAGAAGCTGCGCCCCAAGATCGCGAACAGGATGATGATGACGTAAAGCGACGGGGTGGATGCCCAGATCTCCAGCACCCGCTGGAAGACCAGATCGGTCCGCCCGCCGAAATATCCCTGGATCGCCCCCGCCGCGATGCCCACGACAGATGCCACCACCGTCACGATCAGCGTGAACAGGATCGAGATGCGGAAGCCATAGATCACGCGGGCCAGCACGTCGCGGGCGGTGTCGTCGGTTCCCAGCCAATGTGTGCCGTCCGGCGCGCTTGGGGCGCTGCCCACGTTGTTGATGGTCGAATAATGGAACGGGATCACCGGCCAGATCATCCAGCCCTGTTCATCCTTGGGGATGTCGCTGGTGCCCGCGTCCACGGCGGCGATCAGTTCCTCGGGCGTGTCCCAGCAATCCTGGCTTCCGCCGGTCACGATCAGGCATTCCACGGCCGGGTCGTTATAGATCGCCTCGGTCTGAAAATCGCCGCCAAAAGCGGTTTCCGGATAGAAGTTGTAGGCAGGAAAATACAGTTCCCCGCGATAGCTGGCGACAATGGGTTTGTCGTTGGCCACCAGTTCGGCACACATGGCGATCACGAACAGGATTGAAAAGATCACCAGCGACCACAAGGCGCGGCCGTTGCGGCGGAAATTTCGCCAGCGGCGGCGGTTGAGTTCCGAGAGTGCCATCAACCGGCCCTCGATTCAAAGTCGATGCGCGGATCGACGAAGACATACATCATGTCCGACAGGATCCCCACCACCAAGCTGAGAAGCCCGAAGACGTAAAGCGTGCCGAAGATCACCGGATAGTCGCGCTGCACCGCGGCCTCGAAGCCCAGGCGGCCAAGGCCGTCCAGCGAAAAAACCGTCTCGATCAGGATGGAAGCGCCGAAGAAGACGCCCAGGAACACCGCCGGAAACCCTGCGATGACGATCAGCATGGCGTTGCGGAAGACGTGGCCGTAAAGCACGCGCCCCTCGGTCAGGCCCTTGGCGCGCGCGGTCATCACATACTGCTTGTTGATCTCGTCCAGAAAACTGTTCTTTGTCAGAAGGGTTAGCGTGGCAAAGCTGGAAATCGTCGAGGCCACCACCGGCAGGGTCGCGTGCCAGGCATAGTCCTTGATCTTGCCCCAAAGCGTCAGGTCGGCGAAGTTGTCGCTGGTCAGACCGCGCAGCGGGAAGATCTGCCAATAGCTGCCGCCCGCGAACAGCACCATCAGCAGCACCGCGAACAGGAAGGCCGGGATCGCATAGGCCATGATGATGATGCCCGAGGTCCAGGTGTCGAACCGCGTCCCGTCGCGCACCGCCTTGCGGATCCCCAGCGGGATCGAGATCAGATAAGCCAGCAGCGTGGACCACAGGCCCAGCGTGATGGACACCGGCATCTTCTCGATCACCAGGTCGATGACGCTGATCGACCGGAACCATGACGTGCCGAAATCGAAGGTCAGGTAATTGCCCATCATCGTCAGGAAGCGCTGCAAGGGCGGCTTGTCGAAGCCGAACTCTTTCTCAAGCTGGGCGATGAACTCGGGCGGCAGGCCGCGCGCGCCCTCGTATCCTTCGACCACGCCGGTGTCGGCGCCCGCGCCCCCGCCGGATATGTTGCTGAAGGCGTCGCCCGAACCCTGCACCTGCGCGGCGATCTGTTCGATGGGACCGCCGGGGACAAATTGCGTCAGGGTGAAGTTCACCACCATGATCCCGATCAGCGTCGGGATGATCAGCAGCAACCGCCGCAGGATATAGGCGCCCATCGGATTGCCCTTGCCCCTTGCGGGCCTTCGCGGCCCCTTGTCCTTTATCCCGCCCTTGTCGGGCGGGACCGCCCGGAAATCAACCCTGACGTCAGCGGATCGCCCTTGCCGCCTTCAGTTCCGCCTCGCGCGCGGTATCTGCCCACCAGAAGTCCAGCGTGCCAAGCGCATAGGGCGGCATCTGTTCGGGGTGGCGATACATGTCGTAATAGGCCAGCGTGTATTCGGCCTTGTACCATTTCGGCACCCAGAAGCGCAGGCTGCGCAGGGCGCGATCCAGGGCGCTGATGGCGACAAGGTTTTCTTCCTGCGTTTCCGCCTGCTGGCCCAGTTCCAGAAGCCGGTCGATGGCGGGATTGGCAAGGCCCATCGGGTTGAACACGTCGTCCGCGTCCTCGGACCCGAAGACCTGGCCGGCGTAACCGCCGACCGCATAGGACTGGCCCAGCGAATCCTCGACCATGTCGAAATCCTTGGACCGGGTGCGCAGCTCCATCTCGGCATTGTCCACGCGGCGGTTCACGGCGTCGATGCCGATGGCGCGCAGGTTCTGGACAAAGGGGTTAAGGATGCGATCGTTGCCCACGTCGTCGTTCAGGATCTCGACCCGCAGCACCTCTCCGGCGGCATTGCGGCGCATCCCATCGCTGCCCACGGCCCAGCCCGCCTCGTCCAGCAGGGCCATGGCCTGGCGCATGTTCCGGCGATCCTGCTGGCGTTCGCCCGAGGTCGGCTGGACCACCGCGTCATCGGTCAGGATGCCTTCGGGCAGATCGGCCGCGACGGGTTCCAGCCGCGCGACCTCCTCGGGCGTGGGGGGGCCGTCGGCGCGGAATTCGCTGTTGTCCCAGAAGGAATTGACGCGCGTTTCCAGACCGTAAAGCAGCGTCTGGTTCGTCCATTCGAAGTTGAACATCAGCCCGATCGCTTCGCGCACGCGGATGTCCTGGAACTTCTCGCGGCGCAGGTTGAAGACCCAGGCATCCGCGCTGGCGATCTGGCCGTTGGGCAGCGTTTCCCGCACCACGGCACCCGAGGCAAGGGCCGGAAAGTCATAGCGCGTGGACCAGTGCATCGAGGATGTCTCGTTGCGGAAGGTGTATTCGCCCGCCTTGAAAGCCTCGAAGGCGCTGTCGAAGTCGCCGAACATCTCGTAGCGGATGCGGTCGAAGTTGAAGCGGCCCTGGTTGATCGGCAGGTCCTTGCCCCAGTAATCGGGGTTGCGTTTCACGACCATGGTGCGGCCCATGTCGGCGCGGTCGAACATATAGGGACCGGACCCGACATAGGGGATGTTCGTGCTCTGCTCCAGGTCGCGCTCGTTGTCCTCGAAGTCCTTCTTCGAGAAGACGATCTGGTTGCCCATCTGAGAAATCACGTCGCGGCGGGGATAGCCTTTGGCGAAGGTGAACTTGATGCGGTGGTCGTCCAGCACCTCGGCCTTGGCGACCATCTGCTGCATCGCCATGCGGAAGGACGACAGGCCCTTGTCGCGCAGGGTTTCAAAGCTGAACAGCACGTCATGGGCGGTCAGCGGCGTGCCGTCGCTGAACTTCGCCTCGGGGCGCAGATTGAAGATCACCCAGTCCTTGCTTTCGGGATATTCCAGCGTCTCGCACAAAAGGCAGTAATCGACGCCCAGCTCGTCCGCCGGGCTGTCCATCAGCCGTTCAAGCTGGATCACCGACAGGGCGATGGCCCGGCCCCGATGGGTGAAGGGGTTGAAGCTGTCGAAGCCGCCGACCGCGCCAAAGGAAATCTCGCCCCCCTTGGGCGCGTCGGGGTTCACATAGCGGTAATGGGGGAAATCGGCAGGCAGCGCGGGTTCGCCGAACAGCGCGATCGCGTGGGTCTTGATGACGGTTTCGCCGTTCCCGGTCGCCTCGGCCTCTTGCGACAGGGCGGCACCGGCCGGGGCAAGGGCAAGGGTGGCGATCAGGGCAAGGCGGCGCATGGGGCGAACTCCGGCTGTGGTGTCTGCTGCACGCTAGGCAGCGCGGGGGACACGATCAAGCCGCGATTTCGTGAGGCCGCGTGGGATGCGCGCATGAAAAAGGGCGCATCCCGCGATGCGCCCCATTCCGATGCGGACAGCCTTACTGCTGGGTTTGCAGATAGGCGATGATGTCGGCGCGATCCTGGGGATCCTTCAGGCCGGCAAAGGACATCTTGGTGCCCGGCACGTCCGCCTTGGGGTTGGCCAGGAACTCCTGCAGCGCCTCGGGCGTCCAGGCAGGCACCTCGGCCTTGTGCTCGACCATGGCGGGGGAATAGTTGAAGCCCGCGACGGAGGCGACTTCGCGGCCCACGACGCCGTTCAGGTGCGGGCCGACGCCGTCCGTGCCGTCCAGCTTGTGGCAGGCCTTGCACTTGCCGAAGTCCTTTTCGCCCGCGGCGGCATCGGCCGAAGCCAGCAGCGCCGCGAAGTCGATCTGCTCCTCGGCCGCTTCCTCGCCGCCCGCGGCCTCCTCGACCGGGATGGTATAGGCCTGCGCGACCTCCTCACCCTCGCCGTGATGGGTGGAGCCGACGTGATACAGCGATCCCGCCGCCCAGTTGGCCAGCATCAGAAACAGCAGCGCGCCGATCAGCGCGCCTGCGGCCTTGGTCACGGTCATGGTGTTGAACATCGCGTGCGATCCCCGCCTTGGTAAGCTCGTCAATTCGTGGGGTATGTATCCGCTTTCGCTTTGAAGGATCAAGGTATAGTTGACCACACGAGCCTTCAAAATTCGGACAGCGGCCATGACGACCACGACCAACCGCATCGCCTTCCAGGGCGAACCCGGCGCCTACAGCCACGAAGCCTGCCGCAAGGCGCGGCCCGGGATGGAGGTCCTGCCCTGCCGCACCTTCGAGGACGTGATCGAGGCCGTGCGCAGCCACGAGGCCGACCTGGCCATGCTGCCGGTCGAGAATTCGACCTATGGCCGGGTGGCCGACATCCATCACATGCTGCCGGAATCCGGCCTGCACATCATCGACGAGGCCTTCGTGCGGGTCCGCATTGCGTTGATGTCGCTGCCGGGCACCCGGTTGGAGGATGTGCGCCACGTCCGCGCGCATCTGGTGCTGATCCCGCAGGCGCGCGGCTTCCTGACGCGGCATGGGATGACCGCCTCGGCCTCGGCCGACAGCGCGGGCGCCGCCGCCGATCTTGCGCGCGACCGGATGCCGGGCGAAGGCGTCATGGCCAGCGAACTGGCCGCCGAGATCCACGGGCTGGAGGTGCTGGCCCGCGACATCGAGGATCATCACCACAACACCACCCGCTTCCTGATCATGGGACGGCAGCCCGATTACAACCGCCGCTCCGACCGGATGCTGACCACCTTCGTCTTCCGGGTCCGCAACATTCCCGCCGCGCTCTACAAGGCCATGGGCGGGTTCGCGACGAACGGCGTCAACATGACCAAGCTGGAAAGCTATATGGTGGACGGTGTCTTCACCGCGACCCAGTTCTATGCCGATGTCGAAGGCCACCCCGAGGATCCGGCCCTTCAGCGCGCGCTTGACGAATTGCGCTATTTCACCTCGTCGCTGGACATCCTGGGCGTCTATCCCGCCGATCCCCTGCGCGAGGCGCAGCGGCAGGCGGGCTAGGCCGCGCGCAGGTGCGTCAGGAAATCGGCGATCCGCTGGTCGTATTTCCGGTCCAGTTGCGCCTTGCCCAGCTTGGCGGTCTGCAACAACAACCGGGCGCGCATGGTACGGGGACGGATCTCGGTTTCGAACAGCAGGCGCGATTTCACGCGGCTCAGCGCCACGACGGTCATGTTGATGGACAGGTCGAACTGGTCTGACTGGCCGTCAAGCGTGATGTGGGACGGGCGGTCGAACCGGGTGACATCCAGCCGCACGTTCCGCCGTTGCCCGCGCCAGTTGAAGTCGATGGTCCAGCCTAGCCCGGTCCCGGGGTCCTGGGCCGGGTCGATCCGCCGGACCTGCGCGCCCCGCGCCCCCAGGGTGCGTTCGCTTCGGGAAAAATCGCTGATGATGTCAAAAAGCTCGGCCGACGGCTTGTCGGTATCGAAGCGGGTCGAGAATTTCATTTCTGCCTGACCATTCAATGCCGGCGGTGGCCCGGCTGCTGCAAATTGCGGGGTTCATAACGATCCAGGCCATTTCTTTCAACCGCAAGGGTATCCCCTGTCGCCGGATCACCGGCAGGCGTAAGCCCTGTGCCGATTCAGGCACGGCTGCAGCCTTTATCGTCAATGTGCGGGGGATGATGGTTGCACGACAATCTGTGGTTGTGAAGACGTCGTGCTGTCGATAATTTGATCAGGACAGGATGCCGCCGTCGCGCCGCGCCTGTGGTCGAGGATTGGAATGCGGGACACAGCGGGCGTGGCAAACGAAGGCGACCCGACGTCGGACCTGACGGATACCGTCGGTCTGCGCATCCTGGCGACGACCGACATGCACATGAAGCTTCTGCCCCATGATTACCTGGCGGATCGTCCCTGCCGGCAGGGAAGCCTGGCGCAGATCGCGTCGCTGGTGGACAGGCGGCGGGCGGGGCGGAACACGCTGCTTCTGGACAACGGGGACTTCCTGCAGGGAACGCCGCTGGGGGACCAGGCGGCACAGGCGGGCGGGCGACATCCGGCCATCGCCGCCATGAACCAGATGGGCTATGACGCGGCGGCCATCGGCAATCACGATTTCGCCTTTGGCCTGGATGTTCTACAGGCGGCTGCCCGTCAGGCACGGTTCCCGTTTCTTGCTGCTAATCTGCGCCTTCGGGGACGGCCGGACTTTCCCCGCTTCTCGATCCTGGACAAGCGCGTGCTGACCGATGACGGGCGCCCGGCCGGCCTGCGGATCGGCCTGGTTGGTTTCCTGCCGCCGCAGACGACCGCCTGGGACCGCGACCTGTCGCGGCAGATGGCCTGCGACGACATCCTGGCCACGGCCCGCCTTGTCGTTCCGCAGATGAAGGAAGCGGGCGCCGATCTGATCATCGCCCTGGCGCATAGCGGAATTTCGCACCGTCCCGCAGCCCCTTTTGGCGAAAATGTCGCGGCCGAACTTGCCGTCATCGACGGGATCGACGTGATCGTTGCGGGCCATACCCACGAGGTCTTTCCAGGCCATCAGGTGGCGGGCAGGCCGGGCGTCGATACGGCGGGCGGCACCCTGTCGGGCAAGCCGGCCGTGATGCCGGGCTTTGCCGGGTCACATCTGGGCATCGTCGACCTGTCATTGACCCGCGGTCCTGGCACTGGCTGGCGCCTGTCCGATGCGACATCGCACTGCGAGACTGTCGGTCCCGATCTGCCCCCCGCACCTGCCATCACGGGCGTCGTGTCGCCCGCGCACCGGAAGACGATGGCGGGGCTGCGGACCCATATCGCCCGCAGCGACCAGCGGATCAGCAGCTATTTCGCGATGGTGGGCGTGGACCCCGCGCTGTCCCTGGTCAACATGGCGCAACGCTGGTTCGTGCGCAAAAGCCTGGCCGGAACCCGGCTGGAGGGTCTTCCGGTCCTGTCGGCCGCCGCGCCTTTCCGGGCAGGCGGGCGGGGTGGCCCCGGCTATTACACGGATGTCGCGCCCGGCCGGCTGCGGCTGGGGAACCTGACCGACATCTATTCCTTTCCGAACCGCATCTGCGCCTTGCAGATCGACGGCGCCGACCTGCGCAACTGGCTTGAACGCTCGGCCAGCGTGTTTCGACAGATCCGCCCTGGCGAACACGACCAGCCGCTGACCGACCCGGGTTTTCCGGCCTATCAGTTCGATGTCATCCAGGATGTCGCGTGGCGGATCGACCTGTCGGCCCCACCCGCCTTTTCGGTCGATGGCTTTCCGGCTGGCGGAAGCCGCATCCGCGACCTGACATGGCGCGGCCGCCCCGTTCGCGACGAGGACCGGTTCGTCCTTGCCACGAATTCCTATCGACTGGCGGCCTGCGGGCTGTTCGCGCCCCTGACCATCGGCAAGCCGATCGCCCTGCCCCCAGGCCCTCAGACCAGAAACGTGATCCGCGATTACCTGCGCCAGCGCCGTTGCCTGTCCATCGACCCAAGCCCGGCCTGGCAGTTCATGCCGATGCCCGACACCACGGTCCTGTTCGAGACGGGTCCCCAAGGCCTGCCCCTTCTGGCCGAGGTCGCGGAACGCTGCGGCCGCCGGATGGATCATGTGGGCCATGACGACCGCGACTTCGCCGTCATCCGCCTGCATCTTTGACGGCTTGCATCGCCCGCGAACCCGCATTATCTAACGCATCGAGAGGTTGGCGCGGGCAGGCGCCTCGCCAACCCGGTCAGGTCCGGAAGGAAGCAGCCGTAACGAGCCCCGCTTGGGTCGTTGTCCAGCCTCTCACCCTTTCATCCGCTAAGCTCTTGATGTGAATAAAGGCCCTTGCCTTGCAGGGGCTTTGGTCGTTTCGGTGTCACAAAAGCTGTTACAAACCGGATCTTCAACATGGCTGGCGCAACCCGATACCTACTGAACCGAAACGGCAGATTCTTCGCGCGCCTGGTAGTGCCGAAAGATCTACGCCGGATCGTCGGCAAGAGTGAGCTACGCACTGCACTTGGCCCTGATCTTCGCACGGCTATGAAGCATCTGCCTGGCGCTGTCGCAGCTCTCCAGCACGAACTGGCGGTGGCTGAGCGGCAGGTAGCAGCCAGCGGCGCAGGCAACGTTCAGCTAGGACGGTATCCCCTTGCTCCTGATCAGATTGCTGCCAGTCATTATGCTCAGCGTCTCGCTTTCGACGATCTGCTGCGGAACGATTCACGTTATGCCTCGATGCCGATCGACGATCTTCTGGTTCAACGACTTCGCCTCGGAATGGCGGGTCGCCTGAATGATGCAGAACTGGCTGAGCTTGTCGGAGCACAGCTCGAACGATTTCGACTCTCCGGAAACCTGACTGCACAGCCGGGTAGCGATGAATGGCGGCAGATTGCGCGCGCTCTTTGCATGGCGGAATATGAAGCGCTGTCGCGTGTCGCGGAACGGGACGAGGGCGATTTTACTGGCCAGCCTCAGAACTCCTTAATCGTCAATGCACAGCCGCCAGTGGACACTCCGCCTCCTGTCAGTATTAAGCGTCTCTGGAGCGACTACGTGGCAAGCCGCCAACTTCTCGGACGCATGGCCGACAAGGGGCGACGTCAGGCGCTGGCCGTCGATAGCCTTCTTGACTACCTGCGCCACGACGACGCCAACCGAGTGACAAGGAAGGACATCAGTGCTTGGCTTGATCTAGCGGTGACGCAGCGCAGTCCTTCAACTGTAAGCAAGGTCTACCTTCCAACGGTTCGAAGCCTGTTTAAATGGGCGCACAGCAAGGATCGCATCCAAGCTGATCCGACTGTTGGCTTGCGTGTCGAGACTCCGAAAAAGGTGCAGAACCGTGAAAAGGGCTACACGACGCCCGAAGCGATTAAGGTGCTGAAAGCATCACGTGCCTATCAGCCCAAGACGGGTCCCGCTGGCAAAGTGCTGGAGAGCCCAAAGACAACAGCTGCCAAGCGCTGGGTCCCCCTTCTTTGCGCATTCACCGGCGCCAGTGTCGCAGAGATCACGCAGCTACGGAAAGCCGATTTCCGGAAGGAAGGCGACGTTCATGTTGCGCGGATCACACCGGAGGCAGGCAGCACGAAGACAGGCCAATGGCGCGACGTTCCACTGCACCATCAGACCATCGCGTTGGGCTTTCTAGATTACCTTGAAAATGCTCCTGAGGGCCCGCTCTTTCACAATGCCACCGACCCAGCCAAATTCATCTACCATGCCAAAAAGATGGCAAACCGCATCGGCGACTGGCTGCAAGAGAACAAGCTTGTCCCTGATGGTGTCCAACCGTCACATGGCTGGCGACACCGGCTCAAGACCATAGGACGTGAGATGGGGATACAAGATCGTGTTCTGGATGCCATCCAAGGCCACGCACCTCGGACTGCGGGAGACAACTACGGCGACATTACGATCAAAACGAAGGCTGAGGCAATTGAGCGGCTGCCAGACTACGATCTGACTTAGGCTGCTGAAATAGTCAGGCCTCGACGCCAAATGAAGGACATGATTCATCTCCTGCAGGATGTTGTCGGAGGCGATCATGCGGGGCACGGACGAGACAAGCGGATCGCTGTTCAGCTATGTCGATCTTGAGGACCGCATCCCTGCGCGGCACCCGTTGCGGAAGATCCGGCAAGTAGTGGATGACGCACTTGCCAGCCTCGACGCTGATTTGGACCGTCTTTATGTCGATTTCGGCCGCCCCTCGATCGCACCGGAGCGGCTGATCCGGGCCAGCCTGCTCCAGATCCTGTTCTCGATCAGGTCCGAGCGGCAACTGATGGAGCAGATGCAGTATAACCTGCTGTTCCGCTGGTTCTTGGGTCTCGGAATTGGTGACGCGGTTTGGGTGCCAACGGTGTTCTCGAAGAACCGCAACCGGCTGCTGACGACCGAGATGTCGCGCAAGGTCATGACGGCGATCCTGGCCCATCGCGAGGTCGCGCCGCTCCTGTCGGACGATCACTTCTCGGTCGATGGCACCCTCATCAAGGCCTGGGCATCGATGAAAAGCTTCAAGCCGAAGGCAGAGGGCACGCCGCCCGATGACGAGGGCCCCGACGGTTCGCTCGCCCAGGATGACACCACCGATGATCAGACTGCCGAGACCAACCCCGAGACAGCTCCAATGCCCCGCACCAACCATCGCAGCCGCAATGCCGAGGTCGACTTCAGGGGCGAGAAGCGTTCCAACGCAACCCATGTCTCCACGACCGATCCAGAAGCGCGGCTTTACAAGAAAGCCCCTGGCACAGGCGCGATACTCTGCTTCATGGGGCATGCCTTGATGGAGAACCGGCATGGATTGATCGTTCAGGGCGATCTGACCCAGGCCGACGGTCATGCCGAGCGAAAGGCCGCAATGGACATGCTGCATAGTCATTCCCCAGGCTAGACCCAAAAACTGACGCTGGGCGCTGACAAGGCCTATGATGCCGCTGGCTTCGTGGCTGAGAACGGCAGTGAGAAATTAG
>NZ_NWMQ01000160.1:0-839 GCF_002901215.1 Paracoccus sp. SY
GATTTCGAGCGCTACTTCTCGGCACTGACCCAGCATTTCCAGTGCCTGGATCAGGCATGGCAGGATAGCCTCGCGAGGGCCCGCGCCGTTTCTGCCGCGCGAGAGACCTTCGTGCAGCGTGCGACAGCGCTTGGCCTCCGGGCGCGTCTCGGGGTCGATCCGCAGCCGCCGTCGGACGGGGGGCGGAAATGAGGAAAGCGGCGCGGCTCTCTTTGCTGATCCTGGTGGCGGCAATGTTCCTGCTGGGTGCGCAGGAACACATGACACTTGCTACCGGTTTGGCAGGGCCTGCACGGATGATCGATGGCGATACCCTTGTCATCGGTGGGTGGCGGATCCGCATCCTCGGCATGGGCGCCCCTGAACCGGACCTGACCTGCCAAGACGCAGCCAGGCAGACATGGAAATGCGGTTGGGACCTCCCACAAGTCCTGGCGGCGCCCGTCGCTCGGCAGGTTTCGTGCCATGTCGCTGGTCTGGACCGCTACGGCCGCGATTTGGCACGCTGCGCCTCCCGCGGCAGCGATCTGGCCGAGTGGCTGGATCGGGAGAGATGGGCTGTTGCCGCCGGCGACGAGCAGGGCAGGTACAGGGCGGCGGGGCGTGAGGCGGAGGCCAGGGGGACAGGCATCTGGCGCGGCAGCTTCACTGGGCCGGCGGACTGGCGCAGGGCAGGGGATCGGCAGCACAGGGAGCGAGCGGACGATGAGCGCTGAGCGAAAGTGCTACCGGCTGGGGCATGTCCACTTTTGCGACGATGCGCCCCAGCTGCAAGGGATCCTCGCCCGGGCGCATGACGGTCATGCCAGGCCGCTGTGCCAGTGCTGCGAGGCCGAACC
>NZ_NWMQ01000161.1:0-838 GCF_002901215.1 Paracoccus sp. SY
ACCTTCAGCCAGTACATCGTCGAACTGGCCGAGGGCGGCGGATCGGACCACCCCGACGACGACCCCGAGATCCAGCACGCGCTGTTCGTCACCGGCGGCTCCATGTCGGTGACCATCGACGGGGCCGAGCATCTGCTGACCCCCGGCGGCTTTGCCTATGTGCCCCCCGGCGCGGCCTGGTCGGTCAGAAACACCACCCCCGGCAACACCGGCTTTCACTGGTGGCGCAAGCGCTGGCAGCCCTGCAACGGCGTGGACCGGCCCGACCCGATCGTCGCCCAGGAACAGGACATTGCGCCCTCGATGATGCCCGACACCGGCGGGGCCTGGGGCACCACCCGCTTCATGGACCCGGCCGACCTGCGCCACGACATGCACATCACCGTGGTGACCTTCAAGCCGGGCGGCTCGATCCCCTTTGCCGAGACGCATGTGATGGAACACGGGCTTTTCGTGCTGGAGGGCAAGGCCGTCTATCGCCTGAACCGCGACTGGGTCGAGGTGGGGCCGGGCGACTACATGTGGCTGCGCGCCTTCTGCCCGCAGGCCTGCTATGCGGGCGGGCCGGGGCCGTTCCGATACCTGCTCTACAAGGACGTGAACCGCCACGCCCCCTTGTGGCCCAACAGATAAGCGAAAGGCCGGGCGGATCGCCCGGCCTTTTCCGTCACAGCCCGTAGATCTGGCCGAACTTCGCCTCCAGATAGGACAAAAGCGGCTCGGGCGAGACATCGGCGCCCGTCGCCTCCTCGATCAGCGGGCGCGGGCGCTTCAGCCCGCCATGGCGCTGCACGTTCTCGCGCAGCCACTCGACCGCAGGCGCGGCATCGCCCGCGGC
>NZ_NWMQ01000162.1:0-817 GCF_002901215.1 Paracoccus sp. SY
CACTGCTGAAGCGGTTTGTGGGCTGGTGATCAGAAGCTCTCTGCCGAGTGAGAGTTAGTCACTCGCCAAGCCGTCCACTGAAAAAGACTGATTAATCCACAACCAAAGGTTATGGTAGAGATGATGTTTTCATCTTCAGGTTCCTCATGTTCGGCTCTGAACCAACCGTGGCCTTCCGTCCCGCCGTTTCTTTGGATGATTGGAGGTTGATCCTCTTGGCGATCCGTCCCTATTCGCACAATGCCGAGTATCGCGAGCTTCTGGCTCGTTTGGAGCGTCAGGCGAAAGCCAGCGGGATCGCGTTGATGGGCCAATAACTATCTTTGACCGTTCCGTTCAAGGTTCTGTCTCTCAGGGCCGCAGCAGCGGATAGTAAGCCATGATTGTGTCTCGGCATCCAGGCTGCAGCATCGCTCCAACCGTCCTCTTACAGGCCGTTAAAGGCAAGCCTTTCGCCAGCCGCCATGGCTGAAGCCTGCACGCGCGGTGCTTCAAGCCCGACCATGTGGTCCGGACGCTGATCCGGAATGTCGGGTGCCGTCTCACCCGGTCGCGCGCTTTCAACCCACGCCACATTGAGATGATCCTCGACAATGGCCACGGCGTTGATGCTCGTCCCCGCCGAGCCCGTCGTCGTGAGGCCCTCGATCGGGCGGCCGCCGTTCTCCTCCCGGAGAGCCTCAATCATCCTGCGCATCAGATCGATCGGGTTCGCTCCCGTGTTGGCAGGCCAGACGAACTGGCAACCCACGCTGCGCAGGTCCGCTTCGGCGACAACGAACAGCGCCTCCTGTCCGTCAACGAGCACCAGCCGATC
>NZ_NWMQ01000163.1:0-802 GCF_002901215.1 Paracoccus sp. SY
TTCAGGCCCAGCGTCAGCCCGGCCCCGTCGAAGCCGCCCTTGAAGCCGTAAAGCGCGTCCTCGTGGCCCAGGGCCTCGCGCACCACGGGGAAGTTGCGGGCCTCGCCGCGCGCCATGGCGGCGAAGACCGCCTCGACCGCGTCGAAGGCGGCCTCGGGCGTCATCAGGCCGGCGATCTCGCCTTCAGGAACGACCCACATCAATAGGCCTTTCCGCGCGCCGACACCGGCCACAGCGTTTCGACCTTGCCGTTCCGGACGCCCACATACCAGTCATGGACGTTGCAGGTCGGGTCGCAATGGCCCGGCACCAGCCGCAGCTTGTCGTTGACCCTCAGGACGCCGTTGTCGTCCTGGACCACGCCATGCTCGTCGCTGCACTTGATGTATTTCACATCGTCGCGGCCATGGATGAAGGGCAGCCCGCTGTCGACCGACTGCGCCTTGAGCCCCGCATCCACCACCGCCAGATGCGGCTTGGCGTGCGACATCACCGATGTCAGGATGAACAGCGCGTTCTCCCATTCGCCCTGGTCGATGCGCTTGCCCTCGGCATCGTGGATGCGGCCGTAATCCGCGTCCATAAAGGCATAGGAGCCGCATTGCAGCTCGTTGTAGACCCCCGAGTTGCTTTCAAAGTAATAGCTGCCGGTGCCGCCGCCCGAGACCAGTTCGGGCTCCAGACCCTCGGCCTTCAGCGCCTCGACGGCGTCCGTCACCTGGGCGATGGCCGCGTCCAGCTTGGCCTTGCGGTCGGCATAGCTGTCCATGTGCTGCATCGCGCCCTGATAGGCCTGGATGCC
>NZ_NWMQ01000164.1:0-794 GCF_002901215.1 Paracoccus sp. SY
GATTTCGAGCGCTACTTCTCGGCTCTCACCCAGCATTTCCGATGCCTGGATCAGGCATGGCAGGAGGGTTTGGCGCGGGGCCGCGCCGTCTCCGCTGCGCGAGAGACCTTCGTGCAGCGTGCGACAGCGCTTGGCCTCCGAGCGCGCCTCGGGGTCGATCCGCAGCCGCCGTCAGACGGGGGGCGGAAATGAGGAAAGCGGCCGGGCTCTCTTCGCTGATCCTGGTGGCGACGATGCTCCTGTTGGGTGCGCAGGAGCACATGACACCTGCTATAGGTGTGGCTGGGTCTGTACGGGTGATCGATGGCGACACGCTTGTCATCGGCGAGCGGCCTATCCGCATCCTCGGCATGGGCGCCCCTGAACCGGACCAGACCTGCCAAGACGCAGCCAGGCAGACATGGAAATGCGGTGGGGACCTCCGACAAGTCCTGGCGGCGCCCGTCGCTCGGCAGGTTTCCTGCCATGTCGCTGGTCCGGACCGATACGGCCGCGATCTGGCGGGCTTCGCCTCGTGCGGTGCCGATGTGGCCGCGTGGCTGGTCCGCGAGCGATGGGCCGTGCCTGCAGGCGACGAGCAGGGCATTTGGCGCGGCAGCTCCATGCGGCCGGCGGACTGGCGCAGAGCAGGGGACCGGCAGCACAGGGAGGGAGCGGACGATGAGCGCTGACGGCAAGTGTTACCGGCTGGGGCATGTCCGCTTTTGCGACGATGCGCCCGAGCTGCAAGGGATCCTCGCTCGGGCGCATGACGGTCATGCTCGCCCACTCTGCCAGTGCTGCGAGGCCGAACC
>NZ_NWMQ01000165.1:0-787 GCF_002901215.1 Paracoccus sp. SY
GCCGCGCCGCCGATCACGATGTTGTAGCCGCTGTCCACGCAGACCACGCCGATGTCCTTGCAGGTGGCCTCGGCACAATTGCGGGGGCAGCCGGACACGCCCAGCTTCAGCTTGTGCGGCGTCCAGGACCCCCACATCAGCTTTTCCAGCTTGATGCCAAGGCCCGTCGAATCCTGCGTGCCGACGCGGCAGAATTCCTGGCCGACGCAGGTCTTCACCGTGCGCAGGCCCTTGGAATAGGCGGCGCCCGACACCATGCCGGCGGCGTTCAGGTCGGCCCACATATGCGGCAGGTCTTCCTTCCTGACGCCCAGCAGGTCGATCCGCTGGCCGCCCGTGACCTTGACCATGGGCACGCCGTATTTTTCGGCCGCGTCGGCAATCGCGCGCAACTCGGCAGGCGTGGTGACGCCGCCCCACATGCGCGGGACCACCGAATAGGTGCCGTCCTTCTGGATATTGGCGTGGTTGCGTTCGTTGACGAAGCGCGACTGCCGGTCGTCGCGGTATTCCAGCGGATATTCCGCCAGCAGATAGTAGTTCAGCGCGGGTCGGCAGGAATGGCAGCCGCCCACGGTCTTCCAGCCAAGCTCCTGCATCACGGCGGGGATCGACTTCAACCCCATTGCCCGGATCAGACGGCGCAGGTCCTCGTGGCTGTGGTCGGTGCATCTGCACATGCCCATGGGGGCGTCCTGCACCGCGTCGCCCAGGGCCAAGGCCATGACCTGCTGGACCAGCCCGGTGCAGGTCCCGCAGGAGGCGCTGGCCTTGGTGCAGGCCCGCA
>NZ_NWMQ01000166.1:0-783 GCF_002901215.1 Paracoccus sp. SY
ACACCACCATCGGCTGGCGCTTCGTCAACCCGCTGATGGCGGCGCAATACGGCGTGGACAGCATGCCCGAAACGGCCGAGAACGTGGCGGAAGAGTTTTCCATCAGCCGCGCCGACCAGGACGCCTTTGCGCTGCGCTCGCAGCAGAAGGCCGCGGCGGCCCAGGCCAACGGGCGTCTGGCGCAGGAAATCACCCCGGTCGAGATCGCGCAGCGCAAGGGCGACCCCAAGGTCGTGGACCGCGACGAACACCCGCGCGAGACCACGCTGGAGGCCTTGGCGGGGTTGAAGGCGCCCTTCCGCAAGGGCGGAACGGTCACGGCGGGCAATGCCTCGGGGGTGAACGACGGGGCGGCGGCGCTGATCGTGGCCTCGGAAGCCGCCGCGAAGAAGCACGGCCTGACCCCCATCGCCCGCATCCTGGGCGGGGCGGTGGCGGGCGTGGCCCCGCGCATCATGGGCTTTGGCCCGGCGCCCGCCTCGAAGAAGCTGATGGCAAGGCTGGGCCTGACCCCCGCCGATTTCGACGTGATCGAGCTGAACGAGGCCTTTGCCAGCCAAGGCCTTGCCACCCTGCGCGACCTGGGCATCGCCGATGACGATGGGCGCGTGAACCCCAATGGCGGGGCCATCGCCTTGGGCCATCCCCTGGGCATGTCGGGCACCCGCATCACCGGCACGGCGGCGCTGGAACTGGCCCGCATCGGCGGCAAACGCGCGCTCGCCACCATGTGCATCGGCGTGGGACAAGGCATCGCGGTCGCGCTGGAACGCGTGTGACAGG
>NZ_NWMQ01000167.1:0-782 GCF_002901215.1 Paracoccus sp. SY
CCGCAAATGGCAGCCGATCCCGCTACGCCGGAACCGGACTGTTCTTCAGTGGTGTCATTGACCGGTTTTCCGATTTGCTTGCTCTCGATGCGCAGCTGACCGCAGCGCGGCACGAGGCTATCTATCTTCGGGGTCAACGCAGTACTCATTGGCGCTGTCTCCGCCGGGCTCTGGAGCAGCTCCGTGACGTTGCGTCTCAGGATACCCGTATCCAAGCCATGGAGGCTGCCTGGGCTGCCTGGCCTCGCGCCGACCGGCTGCATGCCATGACGCTGGATGCGCTTGCCGCGCACGAAAGGGAAGCGGACGCCCAGACGCGAGCCGCTCTCGATCTGCTCGAAACGCTCCAGAAATCAGTCGATCAACCGCCCGAAAACGAGCGGTCCCCTCTACAAGATACAAGCGAAGATTTTTCCTTGTCTTGTGATGCCCGCACCGAGGGCAGGCGGTGTGCGGTGGAACCGGCGTTCATTGAACGTTTTGGCCTGCCACGGGTGAGCAGCCGACCAGACGCCGAAGATGGGCGTAAGGGTGGGCCGAACGCGGCCAGACGCGAATGGCTCACCAAACTCGGCCCTGAGCGGCTGTTCCGGCTCGCCTCACCCGAGATGCAGTTCTACCTGTCCGGGCGGGCTGATCCCGAGCGACTGAGGTTTCACGATTTTATCTGGACCGCTGAGCGGCGCGTGCTGGAACTGAGCATTCACCGCTCCGCCTGGTCCGATGCCTGCACGGCCATGAGCGTGGATGGCGCAACGCTGGCCATGCTGATCCTGGACGCG
>NZ_NWMQ01000168.1:0-780 GCF_002901215.1 Paracoccus sp. SY
TCCTTGTTCTGTGGTGAGATTTGTTGCTATTGTTGCCCTGCCCTCATGGCCGTGGGGGCAGGGCGGGCTTTGTCAAAGTGCCCCGTGCTGGATCAGGAAGCGGCGGCCGATACCGAAGCTGTCGCCCTTCCTGACAAGCGCCCACGCTTCTGCGAGACGGCGCTGCAAGGTTTCTCTGCTCATGAATTCACCCCCTTTCAGGCTGTCGGTGCGGGATGGTTCGGCCTGCTGACGGAGCCACAGCAGGCCGATGGCGGGGTCAGTGTTCGGACGGCAGGTAAAGCGTCAGAACACGGCGCGTCCCTTCGGGGTCGGACGGGGTTTCCGCGCCGAAGTGATAGGCGGTGTCGCAAACGTCGATCTTCCAGAAGATCGCCACGCCATGCGCCTCGACGCGGCCAAAGGAATGATCCTCGTAAGGGTCGTTGTCCTCGGTCCAGTCCGTGAAATTGATAACCGCGTTCATCAGGGCCGCTTGGATGCGCTCGGGAATGGCGAGAAAGCCCGGCGTGGCGACGGTGCGGCCTTTCAGATGCTGGCCGCGCCAAAGGGCCGCAAAGCCCAGGGCGCGACGGAAAGCATCGTTCTGCTCCGCGATCATCATCTGCAGCATCTGGTCGCGGGCCTGCTCGGCGGGGTTGCAGATCGGGCAAAGGCCGGGGCCTGCATCCTCGGACTCGTAGTGATCCCGGCAGGACGCGCAGCGAAAAACGCTGGCGGTCGTCGCAGGGGTATCAGTGGTGTTGAGAGCCATGTGCGGCCTCCTTGTGGTGGTGCCCT
>NZ_NWMQ01000169.1:0-765 GCF_002901215.1 Paracoccus sp. SY
TCGGAACCGTTCGGCGGCGTCAGCCCGCTCGTCGATGCCACCCGCCCTATCGTCTTCGCCTGTCCCGCCGCCGCCTGACCGGTATGCCACCATCGCCGACTGCGTGCGGGCTTGAAGCAGCGCCTCTTCCTCGGCACGGCGGGCCTCAAGCTCGGACCGGCGCCGCTCCAGCTCTGCCAGGCGCTGCGCTTCCAGATCGGCCTGCACCTGCGTCTGGTTGGCCAGTTCCGCAGCCAGGTCCAGGTCGGATTGCAGGCGCAGATTTTCGCGGTTCAGCTCATCGAACGCCTGGTCCTTGCCGGCCATGTCACCCTTGAGCTGGTCCAGCTCCGCGCGCAGGGCATCAAGCTCCTCGGATGACGTCCTCGGGTTGGCCCGCGCCGCGGCAAGCTCTGCCCTGGCTGCCGCGAGGTCGGCTCTGGCCTGCTCTAGGGCCGCACGTGCTGCTGCAGCATCAGCCTGGGCCTGCGGATCGGCGACCGTGCGCACGGCGGTGCGCGTGTCCGGCGGGGCTGGCGCGGGGTTCGGCTCGTTTTCGGTCAGCGTGAAGCCGTCAAGCCCGGTGTCGTCCTGGAACTCGCGAACATCCGAGGTCGGCAAGGGAGATGGAGCCGGGTCTCCCGACGGGATTACCGTCGCCACATAGGCGCCTCCGGCAAGTCCGGCCGCCAGCATGCCGGCAGGCAGCGCCAGCCGCCGCCACAGGGGCGGCCTGGCGGCCGGTGGCTGCATCCGGCGCAGTCGTTCCTGCAGGGGATCGGCTTC
>NZ_NWMQ01000017.1:0-71656 GCF_002901215.1 Paracoccus sp. SY
CTCGCCAAAGCGTGACCGGCCGGGTGGTGACTTGAACCCCCCGGGCCTTTATTCCGAATTGTCACCCATCCCTTGCGGAGAGCCAATGGCCGATCCCCTTCCGACGGCAGACCGTTCCGGCGACCGTTACGCGCGCGAACTGGAACGCCACCTCGACTGGCTGGATACCTTCACCTCGACCGCGCTTGGCGTGCTGGCGGCGGCATCGGGCATCTATACCTATCTGGGCGTGCGCACGCTTCTGGACGATCCGGGCATCTGGACGACCTTCGCGGCGCTGTCCTATTCCATCGCCGTGTCGGTGGGGATCTTCGTCTTCTGGTCCTATATGCTGCGGCTTCTGCCCGCCGTCCGCACCGCCGCGTCCCGTGTCGGCCTGATGCTGACCATGGCGCTTGGCTGCGTGGCGATCATCGCCATGTCGTCCTGGCTGAACGCCGCCGCCCTGGCCGGGGGCGCCGCGGTCGAAACGCACATGGCGGCCACGGTGCAGGACTACCAGGCGGCGCTGGAACGCGCCCATGCCAATGCGGTCGCGGGCCAATCCCTGTCGCGCGACGTGGCCCGCGTGCGCCAAAGCTTCGACGACCTGTCCGAACAAGAGGCGGGCGGCACCCTGTCGGGCTTTTCCGGGCGCGGGGCGGTGTTCCGGGTGCTGACGCAGAAGGGGTCGGAACTGCAGGCCCTGGAAGACCAGATGACCGCCGTGGCCCAGCCGATCGAGGACGCCTTCGCCGAAGGCAACACCATCCTGGCCCGGATGCGCAGCCTGTCCGTCGAACCCGGCGGGATCGAGGACCGCACCGTGCGCTTTTCCGAAGACGCCGTGCAACTGTCCGGCCTGATCACCCGGATGCGCCAGCTGAACCCCGCGCCGCTGGTCGCGCGCGCCGCGCAGGATCTGGCGGATGCCGTGGTCCTGCCGGAACTGGACGGCGGGACGGCGGATGTGCGGGCGGGACAGAACAGCACCATCGCCTCGGTCCTGTCGCTTGTGGAACAGCGCGCCGCGACCCTGACGGCGGCGGCGAACGAGGTCCTGGCCCTGCCCCAGCCGTCCGAGGCGATCTATGCCCCGATGTCGGCCGCCGATGCGGTGATCGCCTATGCCGGCAATTTCGTCCCGGCCTGGGCCGGCGCGATCGCCATCGACCTTCTGCCCGCGGTGCTGGTCTTCATCGTCATGGTCGTGCAATCGGCGATCCGCAGCGGCCGGGGCGAGACGCTGACCGACGACCGCATGACCGTGGGCGAATTGCGGGCGGCCCTGGCGGCGGCGGACCTGCTGCGGCAGCCCGCATCCGACCCGGACCCCGGCCCTGCCGATCCGCCCCGCGCGCTGATCCGGCCGGGGGAATAGCGGTGGGGCTGTTCTCGACCCCGCAAGGGGCGATCCGGGTGGTGCTGCTGTCCCAGGTGGTGATGGCGGGGGCCATCGTGGCGCTGGATCTGCGCGGCACCCCCGGCCCCGCCGCGCCGGGGCTGTTCGCGCCACCCGCCCAGGGACCGGCGGTGCGCCCCTATCGCCCCGACCTGCGCCCCGCCGGACCCGGCGCCCCCGCCATGCGCGCGATGCCCGAACAGCTGGAATTCACGTCGGCCGACGGCGCCATCGGCATCGTGGGCCAGATCGCGCCGGGCGATGCCGACCGCTTCGTCAAATGGCTGGACCAGACCCGCCCGGCCGAGACCCTGGTCAGCCTGGACAGTTCCGGCGGCTCGGTCGCGGATGCGGTGGCCATGGGCCGCACCATCCGGTCCGCCGGATACCGGACCCAGGTGGCCGATGGCGCGGTCTGCCTGTCGGCCTGCCCCTACATGCTGGCGGGGGGAACCGAACGCCGGGTGACGGAGGGCAGCGTCGTGGGGGTCCATCAGCACGATTTCGGCGAAAACACCATCCTGCCCGCCTTCATGGCGATCCGCGACCTGCAACGCGGCCAGGCGGGCGTGCTGGATTTCCTGACCGACATGGGGGTCGATCTGCGGCTGATGTCATACGCCCTGCGCACGCCGCCCGAAGACATCAACATCCTGACCCCCGAGGTCCTGGCCGAGCTGCGGCTGGTGACGGACTGAGGATTGCGGATCCGCGCGGGGTGGCACACATTCACCCGATGGATCTGCCGATTGCCCCCTTGACCCTGACGCCCGACGAAGCCGAGGCCCTGACCGCCCTTTACCGGCGCGGCACGCCCGCCAACACCCTGCGGGCCTGGGAACGCGACCTGGCCTATATCGCGGCCTGGAAAAAGGCGGTCTTCGGGGTGGGCCTGGACTGGCCGGAAAGCGAATCCGTGGCCCTGCGGTTCCTGCTGGACCACGCCCAGGATCTGACCGATGCGCCCGGTCCCGCGCAGGACGCGGCCCTGGCGCTGATCGCGGCGGGGCTGCGGCGCAGCCTGGCCTGTCCCGCCCCGGCGACGCTGGATCGGCGCATCGCAAGCTGGCGGGCCTTTCACCGGATGAAGAACCTGCCCTCGCCCTTCGACGCGCCCCTGGTGTCGCAGACCCGCGCCCGGGCGCGGCGGGCGGCGGCGCGGCCGCGGGCGCGCAAGTCCGAAAACCCGATCACCCGCCCCGTGCTGGAGGCGATGCTGGCCACCTGCGACCGCAGCCACCGGGGCTTGCGCGACCGCGCGGTGCTGATGCTGGGCTGGGCATCCGGCGGGCGGCGCAGGTCGGAAATCGCGGGCCTGAACCGCGACGACATCGACACCCGCGACTTCGACGCATCCGGCCTGTTGCGGATCCGGCTGCTGGCCACGAAGACCACCGGCCCCGACCTGGCCCCGCGCCTGCCGCTGAAGGGTCGCCCGGCGCGGGCCGTGATGGCCTGGATCATCGCCGCCCGGATCGAGGACGGCCCGCTGTTCCGCCCCGTCAGCCTGTCAGACCGCGTGTTGAACCGCCGCCTTGGACCCGAGGGGATCCGGGCCGTGATCCGGCACCGGCTGGAACTGGCGGGCTATCCGCCCGACTTCGCCAGTGCCCACGGCCTGCGGTCGGGTTTCCTGACCCAGGCCGCCCTGGACGGCGCGCCGCTGCCCGCCGCGATGGCGCTGTCGCTGCATCGCAGCCCGGCGCAGGCGCAGCGCTACTATGCCGATGTGGAGATCGCCGACAATCCCGCGACCGACCTGCTGGGCTAGTCGGTCGGCCCGGCCAGATGCAGCAAGGCCCGCCGGAAGGCGGGGGCGTCGTCGCCAAGATCGGACAGAAGTTCGGCCTGAAACTCGTCCGCGATGCGGCCCAGCCGGTCCATCAAGGCCCGGCCGCTGTCGGTCAGGTCCAGCACCACCAGCCTTTGATCCCCCGCATGGCCCGACTTGCGCAGGTAACCCGCCCCTTCCAGCCGGGCCGAGGCGCGGCTGACGATGGACTTGTCGAGGTTCACGCGGGCGGTGATGTCGCGCACGCTGACCGCGCCCGACCGGGACAGATGCGCCAGCACCCGCCATTCGGGAATGCTGAGGCCCGCCTCGGCTGCGTATCGCGCGGCGAAGCGGCGGCTGACCTGGGTGGCCGCGACCGAAAGGCGATAAGGCAGAAAAGCGTCCAGATCGAAGCTCATGCAGGTGAAATCAGCAGAAATCCGTTGCTGCCGCAACAGTCTTCCCGGAAAACTTGACATCGTTGCATTTGCAACGATATTTTCGCCGCATCGGCAATGATCTTCCGGGGGAAAGACATGACGCGATACGCAATGCCCGACGGCATGGTCCGCGCCGCCGCCACGACCGGCACGCATGAAGGCTACATGCCCGGTTTCGGCAACGACTTCGAGAGCGAGGCCCTGCCCGGCGCCCTGCCCCAAGGCCAGAACAGCCCGCAGAAATGCAATTACGGCCTTTATGCCGAACAGTTGTCGGGCACGGCCTTCACCGCGCCACGCGGCCAGAACGAACGGACCTGGTGCTATCGTATCCGTCCTTCTGTCCATCACACCGGCCGCTTCGCGCCCATCGAGATCCCCTATTGGAAGACCGCACCGCATATCAATGACGGCATCGTCAGCCTGGGCCAGTACCGCTGGGATCCGATCCCGGTGCCGGACCAGGACCTGACCTGGATCACGGGGATGCGCACCATCACCACGGCGGGCGATGTCAACATCCAGGTCGGCATGGCGTCGCATGTCTATCTGGTCACGCAGTCGATGGTTGACGAATACTTCTTCTCGGCCGACAGCGAGCTTCTGGTGGTGCCCCAGGAAGGCCGGCTGCGGTTCTGCACCGAACTGGGAATCATCGACCTGGAGCCCAGGGAGATCGCCATCCTGCCCCGTGGCCTGGTGTATCGCGTCGAGGTTCTGGAAGGCCCCGCGCGCGGCTTTGTCTGCGAGAATTACGGCCAGAAGTTCGACCTGCCCAGCCGCGGGCCCATCGGCGCCAACTGCCTGGCCAATCCCCGCGACTTCAAGTGCCCGGTCGCGGCCTTCGAGGATCGCGAAACCCGGTCGCGCGTGGTCATCAAGTGGTGCGGCCAGTTCCACGAAACCTGGATCGGCCATTCGCCGCTGGACGTGGTGGCCTGGCACGGCAATTACTGCCCTTACAAATACGACCTGCGGACCTATTCGCCGGTGGGCGCGATCCTGTTCGACCATCCCGATCCCTCGATCTTCACGGTGCTGACCGCGCCCTCGGGGCAGGAAGGCACCGCCAATATCGACTTCGTGCTGTTCCGCGAACGCTGGATGGTGGCCGAGCATTCCTTCCGCCCACCCTGGTATCACAAGAACATCATGTCCGAACTGATGGGCAACATCTATGGCATCTATGACGCCAAGCCCCAGGGCTTCGTGCCCGGCGGCATCAGCCTGCACAACTGCATGCTGCCGCACGGCCCAGACCGCGACGCCTTCGAGGGGGCGTCGAACGCCGAACTGCGCCCCGAGAAGCTGGACAACACCATGTCCTTCATGTTCGAGACGCGCTTTCCCCAGCACCTGACGGAATTTGCCGCCCGCGAGGCGCCGATGCAGCCCGAATACATGGAAGTCTGGCAGCGCCTGGAAAAGAAGTTCGACGGCACGCCTGGCGTGAAGTGATGCACCCAAGGCGGGGGTTTCACACCCCCCGGCCCTCCGTGGGATATTTTGGCACAGAAGATAAGAGGCAATATGCCATTGATCCGATCCTGGCTGGACAGCGCCAATCGGGCGGACAGCCCCTTTCCGCTGAACAACCTGCCTTTTGGCGTCTTTTCGGTTGCGGGCGATGCGCCGCGCTGCGCGGCCGCCATCGGCGACAGGATCGTGGATCTGGCGGCCTGCGAGGCGCGGGGACTGCTGGATGCGGGCGGAACCTTCGCGCAGCCGCAACTCAATGGCTTCATGGCGCTTGGCCGGGCGAAATGGGCCGAAATCCGGGCGCGGCTGACGGCGCTGCTGGCCGAAGATGAGGACCGCGACCTGCCGCTGGTGGCGATGGCGGATGCCAGGCTGCACCTGCCGATCCGGGTGGCGGAATTTACCGACTTCTATGCGTCCCGGAACCATGCCTTCAACGTGGGCCTGCTGTTCCGGGGTCCCGAGAACGCCCTGCCGCCGCAATGGACGCATATGCCCATCGGCTACAACGGGCGGGCGTCCTCGGTCGTGGTCTCGGGCACGCCAATCCGGCGGCCCATGGGACAGCTGAAGGGCAAGGACGGTCCCGAATGGGCGCCCTGCAAGCGGCTGGATCTGGAACTGGAACTGGGGGCCATCGTGGGGGCCGACAGCACCATGGGCAACCGCGTCAGCGTGGAGGAGGCCGAGGACATGATCTTCGGCTATGTGCTGCTGAACGACTGGTCGGCGCGTGATGTGCAGGCCTGGGAATACCAGCCGCTGGGCCCGTTCCAGTCCAAGGCGCTTGGCACCACCATCAGCCCCTGGATCGTCACCCCGGCCGCGCTGGAACCGTTCCGCAGTCCCGGCGCCGAACGGGTGAACCCGCTTCTGCCCTATCTGCAGGAAAGCCGTCCGGGCCTTTACGACTTGGCCGTCGGCTGGTCCCTGAACGGGCAGGTCATGGCGCGCACGAATTACAACGTGATGTATTACTCCTCGGCGCAGCAACTGGCGCATCACAGCAGTTCGGGCTGCCCGATGCGGGTGGGCGACCTGCTGGGATCGGGCACGATCAGCGGCCCCGCCCCCGACCAGACCGGCGCCCTGCTGGAGATGACCGACGGCGGCAAGAAGCCGGTAACGGTGAACGGCGAGGCCCGCACCTTCCTGTGCGACGGTGACGAGGTGGCGCTGTTCGCCCAAGCGCAGGGAGACGGATACAGGATCGGCTTCGGCCCCTGCACGGGACGCATCCTGCCCGCAAAGCCCTGACCGGGCGGCGATGACGGGCGGTCCTCAGCCGCCCCGGACAGGCCACATGCGCCCCCAGACACCGTCGCGGCGGATCAGGGCGTGCTGCGCCGCCGCCGCCACATGAATGGCAAGAACCGCGATCAGGGTGACGGCGCCGACGGCATGGATCCCCTGGGCAATGTCCGCGACCCGTTCGGATTTCGCCAGCCACGGCCCCACGCCCAGGCGGTCCAGAAGCTCGATCGGGAACCCCCCTGCCCGGACGCGGATGAAGCCGCTGATCGGCATCACGACCAGCAGGACATAAAGCAGCGCGTGCGACAGGCGCGCCGCGCCGCGCTGCCAGCCGGGGATCGAGGCGGGCAGCGGCGGCGGCCTGTGGGTCAGGCGATAGGCGATGCGGGCCAGGATCACCGGAACCAGCAGGACGCCCATGTTCTTGTGAAACAGATACAGCGCGTCCTGCACGGGCCGGGCCAGACCCTCGCGCGTCATGATCAGGCCGGCGGGGATCATCAGCAGCACCACAACGGCGACGGTCCAGTGAAACCATCGGGCGGGCGGGCGATACCTGGGCAGGTGGTCGGCCATGGCGGCTCCTCTCGCGGGGCAGCCTAGCAGAAAATGCGGATTTCGCACAGCCGATGTGCTTGACGCAATCCGGACTTCGCATAGGCTTTCGACATGCGCGACGCCTCCCAGATCCGGCCGATCCGACCGTCCCGCCCCGGTGGCGTCATTCCGGCGCAGATCGCCCTGACTGCTGCTGGGGGCGCCCTGCTGATCGCCGCGTCGGGGACGGTGCTTGCGGGCGACGCGGCCGGGGTGATGGCGGGGATCGCGGCCTATCTTCTGGTCTGCGGGGCCGTGGCGGCGCTGATGGGGCGCAGCTATCCCCACCACCGGATCGGCGGCTGCAATGCCGTCACGCTGCTGCGGGCGGCGCTGACCTGCGCGCTGCTGGCGCCGCTGGTGGCGGGACAGGCGGCGGGCTGGGCCGTGGCAGGGGTGGCGGGCACGGCCCTGGTCCTGGACGGGGTGGACGGTCACCTGGCCCGCAAAAGCGGCCTCGTGTCCCGCTTCGGCGCCCGCTTCGACATGGAGGTGGACGCGGCCCTGGCCCTGGTCCTGTCCCTGCACGTCATCGCCGGAACCGTCGTCGGCCCCGAGATCCTGGTGCTGGGCCTTGCCCGCTATGGCTTCGTGCTGGCGGGGACGGTCCTGCCCTGGATGCGGGCGGATCTGCCCGGTCGCCGCTGGCGGAAGGTAATCTGCGTGATCCAGATCGCCGCGCTGATCCTGTTGCAACTGCCGGTCCTGACGCCCGACCAGGCGATCTGGCTGGCCCGGATCGCCGCCCTGCTGGTCATCGCGTCCTTCGCGGCCGACATCCGCTGGCTGTGGATGCGGCGGCCATGACGGGCCTGCGGCTGCTGGCGGCGGCCTTTGTCATGCATCTGGTGCTGATCCTGCCCGCCGCGCCCATGCCCGTGGGTCAGGCGCTGCTGCGGATCGCGCCGGAACTGCCGCTGATCCTGCTGGGCCTGCCCCTGCTGGGCCGGGTGGGGCGGGTGGCGGTCTTTCTGGCCCTGTCGGTGCTGGCGGTGCAGAAGATCGCCGATCTTGCGATGATCGCGGCCCTTGGGCGGCCCTTCAACATCCTGGCCGACATGGCGCTGATCGGCGCGGGGGCGGACCTTTTGGCCCAGTCGCTTGGCATGGCGCGGCTTCTGGCGGGCTCGGCGGCCTTGGCGGTGGCGGTCCTTGCCGCCGGGGCGGCGCTGTGGTGGGCGACGGGCACCTGGTCGCGCCTGGCATGGCGGCCCGCCGGGCGGCTGGTCCTGCTGTCCGTGGCGCCCCTGCTGGTCCTGGCAGGGTTGGGCGGGGGGTGGACCGGCAACACCCCCTATGCCTTTGCCCGGGTCGAGCTTTTGCGCCAGACCGCGCAGGATCTGCGCCAGATCAGGACGCTTGCCGCCCGGGACGATCTGGCCGGGGCGACCGGCCTGCTGGCAGAGATCGACCGCGACGTGCTGGTGATCTTTGTCGAAAGCTATGGCCGCGCCAGTTTCGATGCGCCCTATCACGCCGAAAGACATCTTGGGACGCTGCGCCGGGCGCAAGGGCAACTGGCCGATGCGGGGCTGGCGATGCGATCGGGGTTCCTGACCGCGCCGACCCAGGGCGGGCAAAGCTGGCTGTCGCACGCGACCTTCGCCAACGGGCTGTGGATTGCGGACCAGACGCGCTATGGCGCGGTTCTGGCCAGCGGGCGACAGGGGCTGTTCCACCATGCGCGGCGCGCCGGGTTCCGCACGGCGGCGGTGATGCCCGCCATCACCCGGCCCTGGCCCGACGGCGAGACCATGGGCTTCGACCGCATCCTTGCGGCGGGCGACCTGGGCTATCGCGGGCAGCCCTTCAACTGGGTGACGATGCCCGACCAGTTCACCCTGGCGGCCACCGACCGGCTGCTGCGCGGCGGGGGCGGGCCGCATCTGTTCGCGCAGGTGGCGCTGATTTCGTCGCACGCGCCATGGGTGCCGGTGCCGCGCCTTCTGGACTGGGACCGGATCGGCGACGGGACCGTCTTCGACGCCATGGCCCAGTCGGGCGACCCGCCCGAGGTGGTCTGGCGCGACCGCGACCGGGTGCGCGCGGCCTATCGCGATGCGGTCGATTACAGCCTGTCCACGGTCATGGACTATGCCCTGCGGCACGCGGACGACCCGCCGCTGCTGATCGTCCTGGGCGATCACCAGCCCGTGCCCTGGGTCGCGCAGGACGACGGGCCCGATACGGCCATCCACCTGATCGGCCCCGCCCATCTGGTGGACCGCGCGGCGGACTGGGGCTTTGCGCCCGGCCTGATCCCGCCACCGGGACAGCAGGCCCTGCCCATGGACCGGATGCGCGACCTGATCCTGCGCGGCTTCGGCGGCAGGATGCCGCAATCATGACGGGCTTGCCTGATGCCCTGCGCCCGTCACATGATGCAAGGTGACGCCTGTCCCGTGAACGGAGTTCGCCGATGCCCCCCATCCCCCTGACACGACGCGCCATGATCCGGGCCGGGGCGGCGGGACTGGCCCTTGGGGGAATGGGCCTGATGCGGCCCGCAGCTGCGCAGGTGCCGGTCGCGCTGCAACTGTCCTGGCTGCATTCGGTCCAGTTCGCGGGCAGCTATATCGCCCAGGACAGGGGATGGTGGCGCGAGGCGGGCCTGGATGTCACGCTGCTGCAAGGGGGGCCGAACGCGCCGGTGGAACCGCCGGTGGTGGCGGGAACGGCGCTGATCGGCATCTCGGCCGCCGACTATGCGGCGGCGGCGGTGGCGCAGGGCGCGCCCTTCAGGATCATTGGCGTGGCGATGCAGAAGAACCCCTTCGCCATCGCCTCGCTGCCCGACAATCCGGTCCGCACGCCCGCCGACCTGCCCGGCAAGCGCATCGGCATGGCTGTGGCCAACACCCCCGTCCTGCAGGCGCTCTGCACCCTGAACGACATCGACATGGGCGCCATCCAGATAGTGCCCACCCAGTATTCCGCCCAACCCCTGCTGGCGGGAGAGGTCGATTGCCTGCTGTGCTGGGAAACCGACCTGCCCGTCGCGATGGAGACGGAGGGCGTCCAGGCCCAGACCATGCTGCTGGCCGATCACGGCTATGTCCTGCATTCCCAGACCTATATCGCCACCGACGACAGCCTTGCCAACCGCCGCGACGACCTGATCGCCCTTCTGGGCGGAGAGGTCCGGGGCTGGGACGCCTATCGCGCCGACACCGACGCGGCGGCGGACCTGACGGTGCGCATGTTCCCCGATGCCGGGCTGGACCCGGAAACCCAAAAGCTGCAGGCCCGCCGCCAGGTGCCGCTGATGTTTTCCGACCTGACCGACGCCCAGGGCTTCGGCTGGTGGAGCGAGGAGTCGGTCGAGGCGACGATCCGCACCCTGTCCCTGATGGGCCGGGCGGTGACGCCCGACCTGTGGGACCGGTCGATCCTTGAAGCCATCCATGGATAGGCCGGGGCCGCCCGCCCCCATCGAATGCACCGGCCTGTCGCGCCTGTTCGACGGCAGCATCCTGGCCGTGGACGGCATCGACATCACCTTCGCCGCGGGCCGCACCTCGGCGCTGCTGGGGCCGTCGGGCTGTGGCAAGTCCACCCTGCTGCGCCTGATCGCGGGGCTTGAGGAACCGACCGCCGGTCAGGTCCGCATCGCGGGCGACCCCCCCGCCGCGCTGTGCCGCCAGGGCGGGCTGTCCATCGCCTTCCAAGATCCCTGCCTGCTGCCGTGGCTGACGGTGGCGAAGAACGTGGCCCTTGGGCGCAAGCTGGCGCGGCAGGCCCCCGATCCGCAGGGGGTGGACCAGATCATCAATCTGGTGGGCCTTGGCGGCTTCCAGAACGCCCGGCCCGCATCGCTGTCGGGCGGGATGCGGCAGCGCGCGGCCATCGCCCGCGCCCTGATCACCCGGCCGCGCGTCCTGTTGCTGGACGAACCCTTCGGCGCGCTTGACGCCCTGACGCGCAGGCAACTGGCCCAGGATCTGCCGCCCCTGTGGCAGGACCAGGCCGCGACCACGCTGCTGGTGACCCATTCGGTAGAGGAGGCCGTGATGCTGGCCCATCGCATCGTCATCCTGTCCCCGCGCCCGGCACGGGTGGTGGCCGACATCGCCGTGCCCCTGCCGCAGCCGCGCAACCCGGAAGCGCCGGCCTTCCGGCGGATCGTGGGCGAGGTCCTGGCCCAACTGGCGCGCGGCGGCGAGATGGCGCAGTCGCTGGCCGCGCAATGACGCCTGTGGCCCGCTGGACGGGACCGGCCGTCCTTCTGGCGCTGTGGCAGGGGCTGGCGCTTGCGGGGGGCGGCTGGCTGCTGGCCGGACCGTCCGAGGTGGCGGGCTGGCTGTGGTCGAACCCCGGCTTGACGACCCGCGCCGTGGCGGTGACGCTGGCCAATGCCGCCTGGGGCTTCGTGCTGGGCAACGGGGCCGCCATCGGCCTTGCCGTCATTGCCGCGCTGTGGCCGCGCGCGCAGAACCTGGTGGCGGGGCTGGCGCTTGTGGTCTTCTGCCTGCCCCTGATCGCCACCGGGCCGATCCTGCGCGTGCTGATGGGACCGGGCGAGGGGCCGCAGATCGTGCTGGCGGCGCTTGCGGTTTACTATACCACGCTGATCCCGATGCTGGCGGGGCTGCGGGCGATCCCGTCTGCCTGGCTGGATCTGGTGCAAAGCTATGGCCGGGGCCGCTGGGCCGAACTGGTCCATGTGCGCGCCCGCGCATCCTTGCCCTATCTGCTGGCGGGGCTGCAGATCTCGGCCCCCGCCGCCATCCTGGGCGCCATGGTGGGCGAGTTCACAGGCGCCGAGCGGGGCCTTGGCGTCCTCACGATCCGCTTCACCCGCGACCTGGACATTCCCGCGCTGTGGTCGGTCGCGGTCGTCGCGGCGGGGCTGTCCATCGCCGTCTATGCCGCGATCGGCTGGGCGGGGCGCAGGGTCTTGCCCGGCGCGCCGCCGGTGATCCTAGCGCCCCCGCGCCTGATCCGCGGTTCGCCCGCCCGCAGGCTGGCCGACACTGCCCTGCTGGCTGCCGCCGCCCTGACCCTGTGGTGGGCGGGGATCGAGCTTCTGGGCCTGAACCCCTTCTTCGCCAAGCGCCCGCCCGATGTCGCGGCGGCCTTTTTCGGATCGCCCGGCACAAGGGCCGCCCTTCTGGATGCCGCCGCGAAGACCCTGGCCCTGGCGGTTCCCGGATACCTGGCCGGGCTGGCCCTGGGGGCCGGGCTTGCGGTGCTTCTGTCGCTGCGCCCTGGCCTTGCCGGGCTGATGGTGCCGCTGGCCGTGGCGCTGCGGTCCATTCCCATCGTCACGACCGCGCCCTTGATCGTGCTGCTGCTGGGGCGCGGCGCGGCCGGAACCGTGACGCTGGTCGCGCTGATGGTGTTCTTTCCCACCTTCGTCGCCTGCCAGCAGGGCTTGCGCCAGGCACCCGGCCCGATCCTGGATCTGTTCCGCAGCCATGCAAGCGGTCCGTGGCGCCAGATGCTGCATGTCCGCATCCCCGCCATGCTGCCCGCCCTGTTCGCATCCGCCCGGATGAGCGTGCCTGCCGCCATCCTGGCCGCGACCGTGGCCGAATGGCTGGCGACCGGGCGGGGCCTCGGCAACCTGATGGCGCTGTCGGCCTCGGTGTCGGATTACACCATGCTGTGGCTGGCGATGGTGGCGGTGACGCTGATCTCGGCGATGATCTATGGGGGCATCGCCTGGGCGGAACGGCGGGTGCTGTCGGTCATGGCCCCCGAACAGGTGCGCCCGTGACGCGCCCGCTGGCCTTTGCCATTCCAGGCGACATCGCCACCCTGACGGGCGGGTTCATCTATGAACGCCGCCTGCTGATGGGGCTGCGGCAGGCGGGCCACGATGTCCGGCACCTGGTGCTGCCCGCCAGCTTTCCCGACCCTTCGGAGGCCGACATGGCGGCGGCGGTCGCGGCCCTGGCGGATGTCTCCCCCGACCGGCCGCTGATCCTGGACGGTCTGGTCTTCGGTTCCATCGACACGGGCGGGCTGGCTCGGGTCCGTGCCCCTCTGGTGGCGATGATCCATCATCCGCTGGCCCTGGAAACCGGCCTGACCCCGGACCGCCGCGACCACCTGTTCCGCACCGAGCGTGACAACCTGCGGCTGGTCCGGCATGTGCTGGTTCCCAGCCCCCATACCCGCCGCATCCTGATCGACCGCTATGACGTGCCGCCCCATGCCATCACCGTGCTGCGCCCCGGCGTGGATCGGCCCAGCCTGCCGCCCGCGCCCGCCACGCCGCCGCTGATCCTGTCGGTCGGGATCCTGCACCCGCGCAAGGGCCATGACGTGCTGATCGAGGCGCTGTCCAGCCTGGGGGATCTGGACTGGCGGGCGGTGATCGTGGGCAACCCCTGGGACCGCGACCATGCCGCAGCCCTGGAACGCCAGCGGGCGGCAAGTCCCATGGCCCCCCGGATCCGCCTTGCGGGCCGCGTCACGGCCGAGAAGCTTGAGGCGCTTTATTCCCGCGCCTCGGTCTTTGCCCTGGCGACCTGGTATGAAGGCCACGGCATCGTCTTCGACGAGGCCCTGGTCCGCGGGCTGCCCATCGTCAGTTGCCGCGCGGGCGCGGTCCCGGACACCGTTCCGCCGGCGGCGGGCCTGCTGGTCCCGCCGGGGGATGCGGGGGCCTTTGCCGGGGCCCTGCGTGGCCTGCTGCAGGACGCGGCCAAGCGGCAGGCGATGGCCGATGCCGCCATGGCGGCAGGCGCGGCGCTGCCGGGCTGGCAGCAGATGGCCGACCGGGCCAGCCGGGTGCTGTCGGGCCTGTGACCGGTCAGGCGGGGGCCGCCTCCTCCAGCCGGGCGGCGGGGAATGCGGCCATCAGCCCGTCCAACGCGTCCCGGTCCCGCGTCAGGCAGGCGGCGGTGGACAGCGCATCGGCAAGCGCGGCGCTTGGCGCGGAAATCGTGATGGCCCCCCAAGGAGAGGCCACCGGACCACCCGTGCGCGGATCCAGGATGTGCCCGTCCCGCCCGCCCGCGTCGAAGCAGGTGCCCAGCGGGGCCGAGGTTGCCAAAGCCCGGGCCGACAGCGGCAGGCTGCCGCCTTTGGTGGTGCGCACGGGCCAGGAACGCTGGCCCAAGGCGCGCATCTCGCCCGTGTCGATCAGGATGTCGGTCAGCCCCTGGGATTCCAGCAGCGCCGCCACGCGGTCGGCGACATAGCCCTGGCCGATGCCGTTCAGGGTCAGCGCCATGCCGGGGCGCAGGGTGATCGCCTGGGGCGACATCCGCACCCCGTCCCAGCCGCCCCGTTCCAGGGCCGCGTCGCGTTCAGCGGACGTGGGGCGGCGGCCCTGCACAGCAGCTTCGGCCCACAAGGCCCACAGCGGTTGCAGCGTCACGTCGAAGGCGCCGCCGCTGGCGCGATGCACCGCGCCCGCCTGCGACAGACAGTCCAGCAGTTCGAAGGGCGGATTGTCCAGCCGCCCCGTCCGGTTCAATTGCGACAGGGCGCTGTCGGCGCGATACAGCGACAGGATGTTTTCCAGCCGGTCGATCTCGGCCAGGCAGCGGGCGGTGATCGTGGGGGCGTCGGGATGATCCAGCCGGATCGAGGCGCGGGCGCCAAGCGCCTGGCCCGTCCAGTGGCGGGCGGGCGCGGCGGCAAGCGCGCCGGGCAGGCAGGCCGCGATGGCGGTGATCGTCAGGAAGCGGCGGCGGGTCAGGGTCATGGTTCTATCCCTCGGCCGGGCGCGACAGGGCGCGCAGGCGGTCTTCGAAATCGGCGTCGTCGGCGGTATCCGCCGGTCCCGTTTCCTCGGGCGTCAGGACCAGATCGTCGGGAATGTCCCCCAGGCGCATGACGGTGCCGCCTTCCTGTGCGGCAAAGGCGTCCGCTGCCTGACGGGTGCCAAAGGGCACCGCCTCGGGCGCGCCCATGCCGCCTTCGCGGGCGGAACCCAGGACATAGAAGGCATCATCCGCGTCGATCCAGTTGCCCTGGCCCGGATCGTCCCAGGTGGCGCCGGCGGCGCCCATGTCGTTGACCTGCATCGCCAGGATCGGGTGGCTTTGTTCGGGCAGGCGCCCATAGGCGATGGCGTCGCGGACCTGGCTGAAGAACAGCGGCGTGCCGGGCATCCCCTCCAGATGAACCTGCGCCTTGGGTCCGGGATGTTCCAGAAGGTTCATCTGGCAGAAATGGCCCAGCGTCTCGGCACTCAGTTCGACCGGGGTGATGTCCTGCGCGACCTCCTGCTTGCAGGCGGCAAGGGACAGGCACAGGGCCAGGATCAGGGCGGGTCTCATGGCGTGACCTTTCGAAAGGCGGCGATGGCCAGCATCAGGGCCAGCAGCGGCCAAAGGGCGATGGACAGCGCCGACTGCCACAGGGGAATGGCCGCCGCCGCGCCACCCATGCCGCCAGCGGCCGCACTGGCTTCGGCGGCGGCAAGGTTGAACAGGCGGAAGGCATCGGCGGGATTGGCCAGCAGCGCGACGGGCAGCGCCTGCGTGGTCAGCGCGCCGCCCCCGTCCGACACGATCAGCGCCAGCAGCACCAGATCGTAAAGCACCACCGCCCCCAACCACAGCCCGACCGCAAGCCCCGCCGCCCCCGACGGCCTGCGCGCAAGTGCCGACAGCGCATAGCCCGCGCCCAGGAAGGTCGCCCCCAGCAGGACGGAACTGGCGACCAGCCGCAGCAGCGCGGGCAGCCCCGCAGCCGACGCCGGGTCCATCCAGAACGCCGCCCCCGCCGCCGCGCCATAACCGGCACAAACCGCCAGCGTCAGGATCGCCAGATGCGCCAGCAGCTTGCCCGCCAGCACCTGCGCGCGCGAAACGGGATAGGTCAGCAGCAGCGGCAGGGTGCCGCGCTCGACCTCGCCCGCGATGGCATCGAAGCTCATCAGCAGGGCGATCAGCGGGACCAGATAGACCGCCAGCGAGGTCAGCGAGGCCACGATCACCGACAGCCGGTCGGCGCCGATGTCGCCCGTGGGCGCAGCCCCTGCGGCCGCAAGCACAAGCGCAAAGACCACCATCAGCGCCACGGCGATGGCGACCCAGCGGTTGCGCCCAGCGATGCGGAATTCGACGGTGGCGGTGGACAGGATGCGGTTCATTGCCCGTCCCTTCTGCTGAAATGGGAATAGATGTCTTCCAGGCTGGGCGGGATCACCTCAAGATCCGCGACCTGCGGAAGGCCGGTGATGCGCGACAGCACCGCCAGCTTGTCGTCCTGCGCGATGTCCAGGTGCAGCCGCCCGTCGCCATTGACCCGCGCCATGGGCAGGGCTGCGGCCAAGGCGGCCTTTTGCCCGGCAGCGGGGGCCACGCTGATCGCCACCGGCAGGGCGGCCTTGCGGCGCAGGTCGGCCAGCGATCCCTCGGCCATCAGCCGCCCGCCCGACAGGATCAGGATGCGGTCGGTGCGCGCCTCGACCTCGGTCAGGGCGTGGGACGACAGCAGGATCGCCGTGCCGCCCGCCGCCAGATCGTCCAGCAGCGCATAGAAATCGCGTCGCGACACCGGGTCCAGACCCGAGGTCGGCTCGTCCAGAACCAGCAGGCGCGGCTTGCCGATCAGCGCCTGCGCCAGGCCCACGCGCTGCCGCATCCCCTTGGAATAGGTGCCGATGCGGCGCTTCGCGGCATCCGCCAGGCCCACGCGGGCCAGCAGGTCCGGGGCCTGCACCGGGCGTTCGCCGCGCAGGGACAGGTAATGGCGGATCTGTTCCTCGCCCGTCAGGGCCGGGTGGAAGGCCGCGTTTTCCGGCAGATAGGCCACCTGCGCGCGGGCCGCGGCCGATCCGGGCGCCGCGCCGCAGACGGTGACCGCGCCGCTGTCGAAGGGGATCAGGCCCAGGATGATCTTCATCATCGTGGACTTGCCCGCGCCGTTATGGCCCAGCAGGGCCACCCGCTGGCCGGGTTCCACCGTCAGGGACACGTCGCGCAGCGCCTCGACCCCCGCAAAGCGCTTAGTGAGATGCGATATCGTCAGGGTCGATGTCATCATAGGTTCCTTTGGCCCAGCGTCCCGCCACCTCGGCCTCCTGGGCCTCAATTTCGGGGGCGACGGGGATGGTCAGGGGGCGCATCAGCGGATGGCTGTCGGTGACGCCGCCGGGAAGGGTGGCGGGAAAGCTGGACTGGCTCCAGCGGACAAGCTGCACGGCGGGGGATCCGGTCAGAAGGGCGGCGGCGGGCTGCGACCACAGGATATGGTCGATCAGGTCGTTGGGACGATAGGTGCCGTCGGCCACCCCGTCGCCGTTCAGGTCATAGGCGGGGTGGTCGGACCAGAAGTTGCCGCGGCCCTCGTGGCTCCATTCCATGAAGCGGGTGCCCACGTATTTCACCTGCTCGCGGTTGGCGATGAAGGCGTTGCCGGTCAGAACGTTCCTTTCGGATCCGGCGGTGAAGTGGATGCCGATGCCGCACCCTTCGAAGCGGTTGTCCCAGATCAGGTTCTTGTGGGCATTGTAGATGAACAGGCATTTCTTGGCCCCGCCCCGGATCAGGTTGCCGGTCACGTCGGCATTGTTGGCATAGTTCAGCATCAGCCCGTGTTCGCGGTCCCCCAGGCTGAGGTTGTTCAGGATCTTGGCCCGATCGGAAAACATGATCGCAAAGCCCAGGTGGTTGCCGATGCTGGTGTTGCCCGACACCTCGGTGTTGCGGGTATACATGAAATGCACCGCGAACCGCAGGTCGCGCAGGATGTTGTTGCGATAGACGCTGTCGGCGCTTGCGTTGGAAAAGATGCCGTCGCGGCCGTATCGGATCACGTTGCCATCCAGCAGCGTGCCGGGGCTGTTCCAGACATAGATGCCGTTGCCGCGTTCGTTCATCTGCCGGTTCTGGCGCCCGGTAATGCGGTTGGCCGTGACCTGCGCGTCGCGCCCGCCATGCACGTCGATGCCGTGCATGTTGTCGGTCAGGACCAGCCGGTCGATCCGCGCGCGGTCCGCGCCCTTCAGGATCTTCACGCCCGCGTCCAGATCCTTGTTCTGCCCGCCCGATCCGGTGACGGTGAAGCCCGTCAGCACCACATCGGGGGCATCAACGGTGATGACCGTCCCCTGCCCCTGCCCGTCCACGACGGCCCCTTCCGGGCCGGTGATCGTCAGGGGGCGGTCGATGGTGACGGGGCCAGGATAGGCCCCGGCTGTCAGCACCAGCACATCGCCGGGGGCGGCCCCGGCGATGGCATCGGCCAGCCTGCCCGGTCCGGGCTGAACCCGATGCTCTGCCCCAAGGGCGGGCAGGGCAATCAGCAGGCCAAGGATCAGGGCAAGCAGGCGCATGGTCAGGCGGCCTTCGGTTCGACGAACATCCGGCCGCGCATCTCCATGTGCAGGGCGTGGCAGAACCATTGGCAATAATACCAATAGACGCCGGGCGCGCCCGCCACGAAGGTGACGGAACTGGTCTGCTGAGGCCCGATCTCCATCGCGACGCCGTGGTTGCCCAGGGTGAAGCCGTGGGTCAGGTCGTCGATCTCGTCCATGTTGGTGATGATGACCGTCACCTCGTCGCCCTCGGTCACCGTGAAGCTTTCCAGGCTGAAGTTCGGCGCCACGCTGGTCATATAGACGCGGACCTTGTTGCCGTCGCGGATCACCGTGTCGGCCCAGTCGTCGATGTTGACGCCATCCGCCTCGGCCTGGCGGCGGGTTTCGGCCCACATCGGGTCCTGGCGGTCCCAGACCGACTTGATCCCCGACAGGATCGCCGGATCCACGGCAATCGCGTCATGGGGCTCGGCGAATGTCGGGCCGTCATGGACCAGAACCATCTTGTCGCCCGAGATGTCGATCAGCTGGTCGTTTTCCGGCTTCAAGGGACCCACGTTCAGGAAGCGGTCCTTCGAGAACTTGCACAGGCAGACCAGCCAGTCGTTCTGCGCGTCCAGCGTTTCGCCCATCACCGTCTTGAGATGGCCGGGCTGGTAATGCACGTCGATCTTGTCCTTGATCGGATCGACGTCCTCGCCGGCATAGGCGCGGATGGCGTCCTCGATGCTCCACTTGACGACCTGGCTGTCCAGGAACAGCGAGGTATAGGCAAAGCCGCGCCCGTCAAAGGCGGTGTGAAGGGGCCCAAGCCCCAGTTCCGGCTCGGCCACGACGGCGCTGCGCGGATCGGCGTTTTCCGTGAACAGCGCGTCGAACCGGGTCACGTCCAGGACGGTCACCGTAGGCGACAGCTTGCCCGCCACGCACAGGTGCTTGCGGTCGGGCGCCATGTTGCAGCCATGGGGGTTGTTGGCGATGGGGATATAGCGGGTGAAGTTGCTGTTCGCCTCTTTCCGGCCATCGACGATCTTGCAGCCGTTCAGTTCCTGGTATTCGCCCGCCGCGATCGCGCGTTCGATCTCGGCCAGGTTGAAGACCACGACGTGGTCCATCTCGGCCTCGGTCATCTCGGCCAGGGTCATCCCCATTTCCGAGTTGTAGGAGGTCGAGAAGGCCCATTTGCCTTCATAGTCGGCGTCCACGTTGTCCAGGTTGCCCGATACCAGCACCTGCCAGGCCACCTTCATCTCGTCCGCGTTGACCGCCGTGAAGACGTTCACATAGGTGGACGGATCGTCCATCGTGGTGCCGTCGTTGACCAGCGGCGCCTCGTCCTCGCCATTGGCGAACAGATAGTTGGTGCGCGGGAACTTCTGCGGGCGGAAGCCGTGCATGGCCTTGGCGTTGGGGATTTCCAGGACCGCGTCGGTCTTCATCACGTCGCAGCGCACGCGGGCCACGCGGCTGTTGGCCTTGTCCTGCATGTACAGATAGCGGCCGTCATACTTGCCCTCGGTGAAGGACATGTGGACGTGGTGCAGGTCGCCGTTGTCGTGGATCCGCTTGCCGTTGGCGGCCAGGATCTTCTTGGTCTTTTCCGTCATCCCGCCTTCCAGGATGCGGATGGATTCGTTGGTCTGTCCCCAACCGGTGGCCGAACAGCGGTTGAAGACCGGCACGCGCATCAACTCGCGCATCGAGGGCACGCCCAAGATGCGCATTTCGCCCGTCTGGCCCGACGACCAGAAGCCGTAATAGGTGTCCAGCTGACCCGGCGCCACGCTGCCGTCCGCGCCGGTCGCCGCCACCGCGGCGCCCGTCGTGGCGGCGGTGACGCCCGCCGCGCCGCCCAGGCCAAGCGCCAGCCGCCCGCCGAAGGCGGTGGCGGTGGCGGCCGCCGCGCCCCCTGCGGTCGCGCCCAGCAACATCCTGCGGCTGAGACCTCTTCTTTCGACTGTGTCCATTGTCGTCTCCTGTTTCATCAAGTAGAGGGTTCGGTGACGCGGGCCGCGTTGGGATGGCCCGCGGGGGGCCGGCCCAGGTCGGGGACCGCGCTTGCCGCCAGCTTGTCGCGCCGCTTCATCTTCTTGATGACGACGGGACAAACCTTGGGCGAGTGATAGAGCACCTGGCAATGCAGGCAGTTGACGCATTCGTTGGGGTTGATTTCCCCGGTCGGATGGATCGCCTGCACGGGGCATTCATGGGCGCAGATCTGGCAGGGATTGCCGCATTCATGATAGCGTTTCAGCCAGTCGAACATGCGGATCCGCGCCGGGATCGCCAGGGCCGCGCCCAGCGGGCACAGATAGCGGCAATAGAAGCGTTCGACGAACAGCCCCGCCACCAGCAGCGCCACCGCATAGGCGACGAAGGGCCAGGCGCGCACGAAGTTCAGGATGATCGCGGTCTTGAAGGGCTCGACCTCGGCCAGGCGTTCGGCCTGCTCGACGCTGGCCAGGGACACGCCGAACAAGCCCAGGAAGATCATGTACTTGATCGGCCACAGCCGTTCGTGCAGGCCCCAGGGCAGCGTCCATTGCGGGATGCGCAGCTTGCGCGCGACCTGGTTGGTCAGTTCCTGCAGCGCGCCGAACGGGCACAGCCAGCCGCAATAGGCGCCGCGTCCCCAGAACAACAGCGCGGCCGCGACCGCGAACCACAGGATGAAGGTCAGCGGATCCAGCAGGAAGGCCTGCCAGCTGAAGCCCGTCACCACCGACCCGGTCAGGGCCATGATGTTGACCACCGACAGTTGCGCGTTGAACATCCATCCCAGCACGATCAGCGTGACCGCCAGATAGATCATGCGGAAGGCATAAAAGCGCCGTTCGTTCCTGACCGCGTAATGCTGGAAGAAGAACACCCCGGTCAGCACCAGCAGCATGACCCCCAGGACGGCGATCTTGACCTGCGAATCCAGCCAGATGCGTTTCCACAACTCGGCCTGGGCCTGGCTTTCCTCGGCCGCGGGCGCGGCGGCAGCGGCAGGGGCGGCCTCGGGGGCGGGGGCCGGGGCCGCGACCTGGCGCAGGTATTGCGGCGGCAGGTCATAGCCCAGGTCGAAGGTCTGGAAGACCTTGTCGATCGGCCCGACCTCTCGCTGCACCAGCAACTGGATGCGGAAGGGTTTCGTCGGGTCGAAGCCGGTGCCCGCCGGGATGCGGAACAGGTCCATTTCCGCGAAATCCGGCGCGCCTTCGGCGGCGACGCTGTTGATGCGGCGGTGATCGCGGTCGCGGAAGCGCACGGACACGTCGTCCTGGATCAGCACGATCCGGTCGAAGATGCCGCCGCGCACATAGCCCGACCCCTTGAAGCTGTAGAGCCCGTCGCCAAAGACCGCGATGGCCCGGTCGCCCTCGGCCAGCCAGCCGCGCAGGTTCTGGTCCGCAGCCTCGCCCAGGATCGCGCGGCCGATGGCGGGGACCGATACAAGCGCCACCTGCATGTCGATGAAGGTCGTCTCGGGCGGCTCGGTCAGGGCACGCTGGGCCGCGCGGGGGTCGGGATTGGCGGCAAAGGCCTCGTTCACCTGGCCCACGTCCAGCGACAAGCGGCGCAGGGTGCCGTCGCCTTCCATCGTGGCCCAGTCGGCGGGGGCCTGGGCGGTCGTGTCGATCTCGTATCGCGGGCCGGTCGCCGCGGCCTCGGGGGCCAGACCGCCAAGGCCCAGGGCGCGCGCGACCTTCAGGCCCGACCGGACGATGGAATCGTCGATCACCATCACCGTGACCGTGGCGCCGGAGATGATGTCCACCTCGTGCGTGGTGCCGCCCGACTGCGCCTCGGCCACCAGATCCAGGCCCTGGTAACCCTCGACCAGGGTGCGGACCTTGGCTTCGGGGATGCCGATCAGGACGATGGGTTCGGAATGCTTGACCAGCCGGACCCCCGCCACCTTGCCGTCGGGATCCACGGCCACCAATGTATGGATGGGCTTGCCGGAATAACCCGTCGTTCCCACGAAATCCGAGGTGACGAAGGCCCAGGCCACCGTCTCGCCACCCTTCAGCACCGGCGCCACGGCCAGATCCTCGCGCAGCGGGCCGAAGCCCTCGGCGCCGGGCACCAGGTCGGATGCGATCTGATCGGGAAGCAGCTGGGCCAGCACCGTCTGGGCGGCGGCAGGCAGCGGGACCGACAGCAGAAGCCAGGTCAGGGCCAGGATGGCCGACAGAAGCAGGCGATGCGGGGACAGGCGGAAGAAGATCATGCGCGGAACCAGGGGAATTGACGTGGGGGACCGCGCGACAGGGGACCGCAGGCCCTGTGGACAAGGACGGCGGCACCGGTCCGGCGCGGATGGATCGCGGATTCCCGGTCCGCAGGGCGCAGGGAATGGGCGGCGGGGGAAAGAACGGCGGGAAGCGGCGGCGCGCAGGCCGGACAGTCGCGGCAGTCCTGCGGGCCGCGGCCGGTGTCGTCGGGATCAAGCGTGACGGTCTTCATCACGCCGTCGCTGCAAAGGACCACCGTCATCGCCTCGGCGGCCGAGGCGAAGCCCTGCCCCCATGTCCCCGCCAACAGCAGAAACACCGGCAGAATCGCCAGCAAAAGCCGCAAACGATATGGATATGTGGCGCGTTCCATAGGCCCTCAATAGGTCGTGGCCGGGACCACGTCTTTGAGTTGGATCAAACAGCACACCCGCTATGCGGTTGATTGAATTGCACCCCGTGTATCAATTCAAGAAAATTTTTCTCCGGCCAGAAGGCATGGCGAAGATGCGCAGGTCAGATCGCGGAACGGCCTGCACCGTCTTGATCGGCGGGCCGGGCGCGCGCGCCGTCGAAGATCACTCGGCGGCGCGGGCGGTGCGGGCGTAAAGAAGCTCGCTCAGGGTCTGGTGCAGCGATGCGGGGGGAAAGGGCTTCTGGATCAGCGGCGCCTCGTCAAAGCCGGGCGGCAGGTGTTCGCGGCCATAGCCCGACACGAAGCAGAACGGCACCGCCGCCCGACGCAACCGGTCGGCCACCTGATCGACGGGCTGCCCCTTCAGGTTCCCGTCCAGCAGCGCCAGGTCGAACCGCACCTCCGCCAGGGCCGAGAGGGCCATCTCCACGGTGCGGGCGACATGGACCTGGCCCGCGCCAGCATGTTCCAGTTCGGCCTGGATGTCCATCGCCACCAGCGGCTCGTCCTCGACCACAAGGATGTTGCAGCCGCGCAGGATCGTCGCCGGTCCCGTCACCGCGCAGGCCTGCGCCTCGACGGGGACGGGTTCGCTTTCCAGCGGGCTGACGCCTTCGGACAGGCGGATGGTCCAGACGACGCCTTCGGGCCGCCAGTCGGCATGGACGGAATCGTCGTCGCCCCCGGCCACGGCGGCGATCAGGTCCGATCCGAACCCCGTGCGGTCAGGGGCGGTAACGGCAGGCCCGCCGGTTTCCCGCCAGGACAGCACAAGGCCGCCGTTCCGCATCGCCCAATCCAGATGCACCATCCCTTGCGACACCGACAGGGCACCATACTTGGCGGCGTTCGTGGCCAGTTCGTGCAGGGTCAGCGCCATGCGCAGCATGGTGTCGGGGGTCAGTTCCACCGCAGGCCCGCTGCGGCGCAGCCGGTCGGCATCCAGCGTGCCCACCCGGATCAGGTCGTCGATCAACTGGTCCAGCGGCGCACTGGACCAAGTCGAATCCGACAGGATCGAATGGGCGCGCGACAAGGCCTGCAGGCGGCCGACGAAGCCCTGCTCGAATTCGGCCAGATCGCCCGACCGGCGCAGGCCCTGCCGCGCGATCGCCTGGACATTGGCCAGCGTGTTCTTGATCCGGTGGTTCAACTCGCCCACCAAGAGGGACCGCACCTCCTCGGCGCGCTTGCGTTCGGTGATGTCCAGGATCTGCAGCGACAGGGTGCGCCGGTTGCCCCCCGTCAGGATCGAGCCATAGATCTCGCAGGGGATCGGGCCGCGCTCGGCATGGCCCAGGGGCAGTTCCGCCGAATGGCGCGGCGCCAGGTCGCCGGGCGACAGCCAGCCCGCCAGCACCGCCGCCCCCGCCTCGTCCATCCAGCCGGTCTCGGTCGCGGGCTGGCCCAGCAGGTCGGCGGCCTCGCGGCTGAACATCCGTTCGGCGCCCTTGGACCAGGCGCGGATCACCAGATCCTGGTCCAGCGTGACGAAGGCCAGCGGCGAATTGTCGGTATGGGCGCGCAGCAGGCTGGCCGCGCGGTCGCGGTCATGGGCGATGCGCTGCATCTCGTCGTGCTGGCGCTGCAGGTCGCGGGCCTGGCGGCCGATGCGGAAGAACACCTCGGCCTTGGATTTCATCACCAGCGGGTCGATAGGCTTGAAGATGTAATCCACCGCCCCCGCCTCGTATCCGCGGAAACGGCGGGTCTCGTCGCGCTCGGCGGCGGTCACGAAGATGATCGGCACGCTGCGCGTCCGTTCGGTGGACCGCATCAGTTCGGCCAGTTCGTAACCGTCGGTCCCCGGCAGATGCACGTCCAGAAGCGCCAGGGCGTAATCGTGGACCAGCATCAGTTCCAAGGCCTCGGCGGCGGTCTGGGCGTGGTCGATCACCAGCCCGTCGCGGCGCAGCAGCGCATCGAGCGCCAGGATGTTCTCGGGGATGTCGTCAACGATCAGGAACCGGATGGGTCTGTCAGGCATGGGCGTCTTCCGGGCTGGCGGTGCGCCGCCAGATGCGGCCGGGTTCGTCGAAGGCCGCGAAATGCCGCGCATGGGTCGAAAAGCGCAGCGTCTCGTGCGAGCCCAGGCCCAGGAAGCCGCCCCGCGCCAGACCCTCGGCGAACAGGCCCAGGGCGCGGTCCTGAAGCGAGGCGTCGAAATAGATCAGCACGTTGCGGCAGGACACCAGATGCACCTCGGAGAAGACCTGGTCGGCGGCCAGGTTGTGTTCGGTAAAGACCGTCCTTTCGCGCAGGCGACGGTCGAAGGCCACCCGACCATAAGCCGCCGTGTAATGATCCGCCAGTGTCCCCGCCCCGCCTGCGCGCTGATAATTCTGCGAAAAAACCGGCAGCCGGTCAATCGGATAGACGCCCGCCTCGGCGCGGGCCAAGGCGCGGCGGTTCAGGTCGGTCGCATAGAACAGGGTCCGGTCCAGCAATCCCTCCTCTCGGAACAGGATGGCCAGGGAATACAGCTCCTCTCCGTCCGCGCAGCCCGCCACCCAGACCTTGAGCGACGGGAAGGTCCGCAGATGCGGGATCACCTCGCGGCGCAGCGCCAGGTAATAGGTGGGGTCGCGGAACAGCTCGCTGACCTGCACGGTCATCGCGTCGATCACGTCGGGCAGAACGGATTCGTCGCGCAGGATCCGGCCCTGCAGTTCCGACAGGCTGGCGCAGCCCAGCCGCTGGCGGGCCAGATCGGCCCGCCGGACCAGCGAGGCGCGGGAATAGGACCGGAAATCGTAATGCCACCGGCGGTGCAGCGCTTCCAGAAACAGGTCCAGTTCCACCACATCCGCAGGATCGGCGGCGACGGGGGCAAGCGTCATCGCGGCATCCAGACCCGGGTCAGCGACAACAGCTTGTCCACGTCCAAGGGCTTGGACAGGTAATCGTTCGCGCCCGCCTCGATGCAGCGGTTCTGGTCCTCGGCCATGGCCTTGGCGGTCAGCATGATGATGGGCAGCGTCTTCCAGCGGTCGATCTTGCGGATCTCGCGCGTGGCGGTCAGCCCGTCCATTTCCGGCATCATCACGTCCATCAGCACCAGATCGACCTTGGGCGCGGCCCCGTCGTTGATCCGGCCCAGGGCCTCCAGCGCCTCACGCCCGTTCCGCGCGATCTGGACGGTCGCGCCATGGGGCTCGAAGACGCCGGTCAGGGCATAGATGTTGCGGATGTCGTCTTCCACCACCAGGATGCGCCGCCCGTCAAGCTGCGCGTCGCGGTTCAGGGACGCCGCCAGCATCTTCCGCTGGCGTTCGGGCAGTTCCGACACCACCTGGTGCAGGAACAGCGTCACCTCGTTCACCAGCCGTTCGGGCGATTTCGCGCCCTTGATGATGATCGACTTGGAATAACGCCGCAGCCGCTGTTCCTCGGCCTCGTCGAGCGCGCGGGCGGTATAGACGATCACCGGCGGGAAGGATGCGGTGCCGTCGCCGTCCAGCCGTTCCAGCAGATCGAAGCCCGACGCGTCGGGCAGCGTCATGTCCAGCACGATGCAATCGACCGTCTGGCTGCGGCAGATCTCGAAGGCTTGCGCCGCGGTGCCCGCCCCCACGGTCTCGACCTCGTCGCTGGCCAGAAGGGCGCGCAGACCCTCCATCTGGGCGGGGTCGTCCTCGACGATCAGCACGCGGCGCAACCGGCCCTTCAGGCGCTGTTCCAGGTTGCGGATGGCGGTTTCCAGCTGTTCGCGCGCCACCGGCTTCAGCATATAGCTGATCGCCCCCTGGGCCATCGCCTCGCGGGTGTAATCCTCGGCCGAGATCACATGCACGGGGATATGGCGCGTCGCCGTGTCGCGCTTCAGCCGGTCAAGCGCCGACAGGCCGGAATGATCGGGCAGGCGGATGTCCAGCACGATCGCATGGGGCAGGAACCGCCTGGCCGCGCGCACCGCGTCGTCGGCCCGGTCCACGCAGACGCAGCGGAAGCCCAGTTCGCGCGCCAGGTCGCACAGCAAGCCCGCGAAGGCCGCGTCGTCCTCGACCACCAGCATGACCCGGTCGCCCGGCTCGATCCGGTCGCGGTCGTCCGTCAGGCCCGGCAGGGCGGCCAGGGGGGTGTTGTCCTCCTCCCCCTCCCCTGCCCCGGCAATATCCGGCGCGGGGCCGGACGCGGCAACGGACGCGGGCGCCGGTGCGGCCTTGTCGGCCATGTCGGGCAGGACCAGGGTGAAGGTGCTGCCCTGCCCTTTCCGGCTTTCCAGGACGATCCGCCCGCCCAGCAGGTCGGCCAGTTCGCGAGAGATCGACAGCCCCAGGCCGGTGCCCCCGAAGCGGCGGGAAATCGTGCCGTCGGCTTGGCGGAAGGCCTCGAAGACGGCGTCCTGCTGGTCGGGGTCGATGCCGATGCCCGTATCGGCGACCGCAAAGGCGATGCCGTCGGGCGCGGGCGCGATGCGCAGCGTCACCCGGCCGCGTTCGGTGAATTTCAGCGCGTTCGACAGGAAGTTGCGCAGCACCTGTTCCAGCCGCGCGGGATCGGTCTGGATCGTGCGCAGCCCCGGCGCCAGTTCGAAGCCCAGTTCCAGCCCCTTGGTGCGGGCCTGTTCCTCGAAGGCGCGGACCAGCTTCCTGGCGACCTGCCCCGGATCGACGCTTTCGCGCGCGACCTCCATCTTGCCGGCCTCGATCTTGGACAGATCCAGGATGTCGTTGATCAGGACCAGAAGATCCTTGCCGGAGCTTTCGATGGTCTCGGCCCAGCGGACCTGTTCCTCGGTCAGGGTGCGCGACCGGTTCTCGGCCAGAAGCCGGGACATGATCAGCAGCGCGTTCAGCGGCGTGCGCAATTCGTGGGACATGTTCGCCACGAATTCCGACTTGTAGCGGCTTTCGCGCGCCAGTTCGATGGTCTTGGCTTCCAGGCTGCGGCGCGACCGGGCCAGGGCGTCGCGCTGATCCTCAAGCTCCTGGGTCTGGATTTCAAGCTGGCTGTTCTGCTGTTCCAGTTCGGCCTGCTGTTCCTCAAGCCGCCGTTGGCTGTCCTGCAGGGCGCGGCTCTGCTCCTCCAGTTCCTCGTTGGTGGCGGCCAGTTCCTCGGCATGGCTGCGCAGTTCCTCGGCCTGGTGGCGGGTTTCCTCCAGCAGATCCTGCAGCCGCTGCCGATAGGCCACCGACCGCAGCGCCAGGGCCACCCGTTCGCCGACCCGCTCCAGAAGATCCATCGCCCTGCCCGGCGGCGGCGCGTCGAAGCCGAATTCCAGGACGCCGTCGGTTTGCCGTCCTTCGCGGGTGGGCACGATCAGCGCATGGGCCGCCCGCCCCCGCGCCAGGCCCGAGCCCCAGCCCAGGGCCTGATCGGGATCCAGCGTCAGATGGACCGGCCGGCCTTCGGCAATCGCGCGGGCCAGATGGCCGGGCTTGCCCCGGACCTTTCCCGCCGGGTCGCCCTCATCCACGCCCCAGGCCGCCAGCCGTTCCACCCCCTGCCCGTCCACGGCATAGGCGACGGCGGCGCGGGCGCCCAGCCGGTCCGCCAGGACCCGCAGCACATCCTGGCCCAGTTGCCTGGCTGTCGGGTCGCCCTGCACGGCCTGCGAGACCTCGCCCTCGCCTTCGCGGATCCAGGCCTCGCGGTGCATGGCTTCGCGGCTTCCGATCAGCATCCGGCCCATGTTGCCCAGGATCAGATAGACGATCCCGGCCATGGTGCGGTTGACCGCGGCGATGCGCGGGTCGATCCCGGCCTGCCCGTCCAGGAAGAACCCTGCCGCCATCGCCACGCAGGACATGACCGCGACGGCAACCGGCGCCCAGGACAAGGTGGTCGAGAAGCTGAGCGCCAGCGGGATGATATAGATCAGCCAGACCGCGGTCCCCAGGCGGACATAGAGATCAAAGATGAACACCGCACATATCAAAACGACGATCAGGGACAGGATCGCCAGGTCTCTCGTCTTCGCCACGTTCTCTCCCCGACCCGACCCGCCCGGTCCGAATGACCAGCCGGAACGCCAAACACGCCCCCGGGTTCCTGTTCCAGGACGGCCGGGCGGCTCCAGATTCTTTTCGGCAGGCAACATGGACATTGGCTGCCTGCCGGTAAAGATTGACCTTACGTCAACATGAGGGTTTCGCTGCGAAACCTATCGTTCGAGAAGGGCCCGGATCTCCAACATCAGGCTTTCCATCAGGTCGTTGTCGATCATGCTGCCTTCGATGCGCAGGACATGGGCCTTGCCGTCGCGGGCGTGCCTGATGGTGACGCCGCTGCTGGTGCGGATGGTCTGGTCGTCGATCCAACCGTATTGCGCGGTCTGGCGCGCGCGTGGGCGTCCGCCGCGCGACGGGCTGCGCGGGGCCGTTTCCGCCTGGACGATGACGGGTTCCAGCAACTGCCATTCCCCTTCGGCATCCTCGGCCGCGCCGGACGACAGGGCTTGGCGCAGCTTACCTTCGGACCCGTTGCGCAGGGCCGCCGACAATCGCAAGCCGCGTTTTTCGGTCAGCGCTTCCGGGAAGCGCAGCATGTCGCCCAGTTCCTCGAAGATCAGCGCGAATGACCGGACCTTCGACCGCTTGGCCTTGGACCCGGTCGCGTAGAGGCGGTTCACCGCGTCCTCGACATTGGCAAAGGCGCCCTGGTTGGCGGCGATCACGGCGATGCGGCCGCGTTCGAAATGGCTCAGCTCCTCGCGGACCTCGTTTTCCTCGACCATGGCGACGAAGGCGGCGTCGGCCTCGGCCCGGGGGCGGATCAGGGCGCGGATGCAGGCGTATTTCTCGGGGCCGGCAAGGTCGCGCAGGGCGCGGAAGGCCTGCAGGCGGCGATAGCCCGAAAGAAGACCAAAGCGCCCGCCCTGCCCTTCCTGGTCGTCAAGGCGGAACACCTCGATCGGCAGCCGCAGCCCGTTGGCGGCGATGGACAGGCGCAGTTCCGTCATCTCGTCCTCGCCCATGACCATGCGGTCGCGGATCATCGCGCCTTCGTCGATCTGGTCCAGCGGGATCTCGGTGATCAGCAGCCCCTGCCCTTCGGCCTGACGCAGCCGCTGGGCATCGGCCTGGTCCCGCGCCCGCGCAGCCCGCGCATCGGCCCCTTCGGCAGGCGCCACCGCGGCGCTGTCGGCGGCCACCTGGGCGATCGGCGCGATGCCCGGCCCGATCGACGGGCGGCCATGGGTTTCGCGGCGAAACTCCTCCTCAATCCGGGTAAGATCGTCGCTGCTGGGGGTTTCCAGACGCCTGCGCTTAACCATCCGCCTTCTCCTGTTCGGCCTGTTCCATCTGAAGATCGCGCCACCAGGCCCCCAGGATCAGCTCCTTGACCTCGGCCCAGGTGCGGTCGAAGGTTTCCCGGCCCCTCACATATGTGTCGCGGTTGAATTCGCGGTAGTCGGCCTCGTAGATGCCGTTCACCTGTTCGCCGGCCTGGCCGATCATGGCGGTGACCTCCTGGCGGAAGGTGGTCATGAAATCGCCGAAATAGGCCTGGATCACATTGGCAAGATCGGTCTGCTGGGCTGCATCGAAGCGGGTGATGATGGCGCGGACGGCGTCCCATTCGAAGCGGATTTCCGGCAGGCCTTCGCGGCGGCGGGCGGCATTCTCTCCGTCCTCGACGCTGGCAAAGGTGGAATAAAGCATGTCGAAGAAGCGGCCGGTCGAGTCGAATTCCAAGAAGGACGCGCCCAGCGGCACCAGAAGGATGTCGGCGGCGGCCAGGGCGTTGATGGTCAGATAGCCCAGGGCAGGGGGCGTATCCAGGATGATGATGTCATAGTCATCGACGATCCGGTCCTTGGTCAGCGCATTGCCAAGCGCGTCCCACAACGGCCAGCCGCGCAGGCCCATGCGCCAGACCGGCACCTGGAATTCCGCCCAATAAAGGTTCAGCTGCGCACCGACCAGGTCAATGTTGGGCCAATGGGTCGGCTGGATCAGGTCGCGCGCCGTGATGGTCAGCGCTTCGGTCAGGGTCTCGTCGAACGGCAGGGGGGGCTGGCCTGCGGCCTCGCGGACGCGGTTCTCGTCCTGAAGGGCAAGGGCATAGTCACGGGCAAGCAGCGGAAAGGCCGTGGACCATTCGTCGGCCACCTTGCCCCCCATGATCGAGGTCATGCTGCCCTGGCTGTCGAGGTCGATCACCAGCACCTTGTAGCCGTCGAGCGCCGCCGACATGGCCAGATGGGCGGCGGTCGAGGTCTTGCCGACGCCGCCCTTGAAATTGGCGACAGCGATCGTCTTGGCGGGCAGCCCTTCGGGGCGCCAGGGGCGGTATTCGCGGCCCGCCGCGCCCTCGGCGGCGAAGTGATCGCGCAGGCGCAGCACGTCCTCCAGGCTGAACCATTTCGAATTGCCCTCGCCGGTGCCCTGGGGCAGGTCGGGGAACTTGCGCAGCACGCGGCGGAAATGGGCCGGGGCCACCGGGATCAGGTAGCGGCAGACCTCCCATGTCGAAAAGCGCCGCAGCCGTTTCCGGCCGTCGGGGGCATAGCCGCGTTCGGCCAGGTCCTGGCGGCCACGGGTCGCGAAGGCGGCGGCCTTGGCGAATCGGGCGGTGTCGATGGGATCGGACAGGCGCCGTGCTGCCTTGGCCGGGTCTATGTTGAAATAAGGGGGCAAGGGATCTTTGCCAGATGACATGTCACGTTTCCCACGATGTGCTGCAGTTGAAGGTATTCCTGCAAAGTTCGTGACATGGAAGGGGAAAAGTTCGTGCAGCGTCCCACGTTTCGCGGCGAAACCCCTCTTAATTCTAGGAAAATCGTCCTGTGGTTTAGAGGAGTATGAATCCTCTTTAAGATCTTTCGCATCGTCTTTATTAATATAATACAATGTCTTGAGGACCATCAGGCACCCGTCTTCGGGATGACGGGCACCCGATTCCGGGATGGAGGGTACCCGATTCCGGGATCGGGGGCACCGATTCGCAGGAACAGGGGATTTCCGCCAGCAAACCCGGCCAAACGGGCGTCCGACAGCGCAAGGCAGCGGCTATCTATCCTGTAAACGGGTTCCCTTAAGGCTGACCGGGTTGCAAAGGCACCCGTTTTCAGGATGGCCCATAACGGCACCGAACGGCATCCAAGGTGCCCGTCACGGCATTGCAGGCGGGCACCCTTGCGGGCATAATGGTTTGGGAGACCCTCAACCGGACAGGCCCATGCAGGACATTCCCCGCGATCAGTTGACGGGCGCCTTGCGCCGGGGCGCGGTCAAGAAGCATGTGGCGGCGATCCATGTGTCGGGCAAGCTGACGCTGTTGCAGCGCAAGCTGTCCAATGTTCTGCTGCTCAACGCCTATGACACGCTGATCAGCAGCCCGCGCCACCAGATCGACGCACGCACCCTGTGCCTGATGATCGGCTACAATTCCAACGACCTCGACACGCTGAAGCAGTCGCTGCGGGGCCTGGCCGAGACGGTCGCGGAATGGGACATGCTGGACGAGAAGGGCCAGCAGGAATGGGGCGTCAGCAGCCTTTTGTCCTTCGCGCGGCTGAAGGGGGGCGTCTGCGAATACGCCTATTCCCCGGCATTGGCCGAGAAGCTGCACGATCCCAAGGTCTTCGCGCTGATCAACCTCAACATCCAGCGGCGCTTCACCAGCGGCCATGCGCTTGCGCTTTATGAAAACTGCTATCGCTTCGTGAGGACCGGATCGACCGGCTGGTGGCCGATCGAGCTGTTCCGCCGCCTAATGGGCGTGGACGGATCCGCCTATTACGAGACGTTCAAGCACCTGAACGCCAAGATCATCAAGCCCGCCGTGGCCGAGGTCAGCCGCACCAGCAACATCATCCTGACGCCCGAAACCAGGAAGACCGGGCGCGCGGTTACCGACATCCGTTTCCTGATCCGGGAAAACCCACAGCTTGCGATCCTGGACATGGACGACGGGGAAGGGGCGCGGCACGGCCCGGTCTATGCCCGGCTGCGCGCCCTGGGCGTCAGCGACCGCCTGGCCCGACAATGGCTGAGCCTGCATGGCGAGGCGCAGGTGATGGCCAAGCTTGCCTATGTCGAAGGCAAGGAGGGCGTGCGCAGCAAGATCGGCTATCTGACGGCGGCGCTTGACGGCAAGGCCGCGGGCGATGCTGACACGGGCGCGCCGCCTGCGCCCACCTCACCCCGCGCGGAACGGCTGCGCCGGATCCTGGCGGCGGTGAAGGCGCGCACCCCCACGCAGCGCGACGCCGACAGGCGCCTGTTCATGAGCCAGCTTGCCGATGCCCGCCTGCGCGAGGATTTCGAGCGCCATGGCTGGATGTCGCCCCTGAACGCCGCGCGCATCGCGGGTTTCTGGCAGGACATGTCGCCCGAACTGATGGCCGAGACCGACGGGGAATAGGGCAGGGGAAACCATCGTCGCCCGGGGGCGTTGAGTCCCTGACGCCGACAGGAAGGAAAACCCCGTGGCCAGTCTCTCATCCCCCCGATCAAGCCTTGCGCCGGCCCGGCCGCTGCATCCGCTTCATGCCATTCTTCTGGCCTTCCTGTTCCCGCTGTTCCTGGGCACGCTGGCCAGCGACCTGGCCTATGCCCGGACCTTCCAGATCCAGTGGGCGAATTTCGCGCAATGGCTGAATGCCGGCGGGCTGCTGCTGGGGGGCTTTGCGCTGTTGTGGTCGCTGGTGGGGGTGATCCGCCACCGAGGCGGCGACCGGCGGCGGCTGGTCCATGCCCTGCTTCTGCTGGCGGCCTGGGTGCTGGGGCTGGTCAATGCCCTGGTCCACGCCAAGGACGCCTGGGCCATGATGCCCGAGGGCTTGTGGCTGTCGGCGATTGCTGCGGTTCTGGCGCTGCTGGCGTCCTGGACCGGCTATCTTGGATTTCGGGAGTGGGCGTGATGCGCGGATTGCTGATGATGACGGCCCTTGCGGTCCTGCCGCTTGGCGTTGCCGCCCAGACCCCGGCGACCGGGGCCACCCCGGAACTGCCCGACCCGCAACGCGGGCTTCTGCCCCAGATGGTCATTCCCCGCCCGGCCGAATGGGGCGACGCCCTTCCCACGGTCCCAGAAGGCTTCACCGTCACCGCCATCGCGACCGGGCTGAAGATCCCGCGCCAGACGCTGGTGCTGCCCAATGGCGACATCCTGGTGGCCGAGGGCAAGGGGCAGGGCGCCCCGGCCCTGCGGCCCAAGGACGTGATCGCGGGCTTCATCAAGGCCCTGGGCAAAAGCCCCGAGCCCGGAGGCAACCGGCTGACATTGCTGCGCGACGCCGATGGCGACGGCACCTATGAGATGCAAGGGGTCTTTGCCGAGGGGCTGAATTCGCCCTATGGCCTGGCGCTGATCGACGGGGGGCTGTTCGTGGCCAACCAGGATGCCGTGGTCCGCTTCGATTACGCCGACGGCCAGACCCAGGCCAGCGGCCCGCCCGTCACGCTGACCGACCTGCCCAAGGCGATCAACCACCACTGGACCAAGGCCATGACCGCAAGCGCGGACGGGCGGTTCCTGTATGTGGGGATCGGGTCGAACAGCAACATCACCGAACGCGGCATGGAGGCCGAGGAGGACCGCGCGATGGTCTGGCAGATCGACGCCCGGACCGGGATGCACCGTCCCTATGCCACGGGCCTGCGCAATCCGACCGCGTTGACCATCCAGCCTGACACCGGGCAATTGTGGGCCGTGGTCAACGAACGCGACGAGATCGGGCCGGATCTGGTGCCCGATTACCTGACCGCCGTGCAAGAGGGGGGCTTTTACGGATGGCCCTACAGCTATTGGGGCCAGACGGTCGATCCGCGCGCGCAGCCCCAGGACCCGGACAAGGTCGCGGCCGCCATCGTGCCGGACTATGCCCTGGGGGCGCATGTGGCGGCGCTTGGGGTGACATTCTCGGACCCGGTGATGGGCGGGGATTTCGCGGAAGGGGTCTTCGTGGGGATGCACGGAAGCTGGAACCGCAATCCGCCGGTCGGCTACAAGGTGGTGTTCGTGCCGTTCCGCGACGGCCGCCCGGCGGGCGAGGCGGTGGATTTCATGACCGGCTTCCTGGTGGACGAGGACAACACCCGCGGCCGTCCGGTGGGCGTCACGCTGGATCCGCGCGGGGCGCTGATCGTGGCGGACGACCTGTCGAACACCATCTGGCGGGCCGCGCCCGCCCGTTGACGCGTCAGGCCTGGCGCCCCGGCCAGCCGCAAGGCCAGCGGCCATGGGCGGGGTCGTCCCAGGCGGGCATGTCCAGCCAGGGATACCAGCACAGCCCGGCGACGGGCACGCCCGACAGCGCGATCTCCGCCCGGACATGGGCCAGCCAGTCCCAGCGGTCGCGGATATGGGGAAAGCGGCGGTGCACCGCGCGCAGCCCCTGGTGCCAGCCGGTCTCGGTGATCATCACCGGCAGGCGGTAGCGGTCCGCGACGGCGCGCAGCACCCGGTGCAGCGGCTCGACCGCGTGGTGGGGGTAATAGTTCACGCCGACCATCCGCACATGGCCGCTGGCGACCAGCCGGTCGGTGGCCCGGAAGACCTTCGGATGCAGGTGATGGAAGGGATCGCAGGTCGCAAAACGCGGCGGGTCGGGAAGACAGGCCGCCGCCGCCATGATCCGCAGCGCCATGTCAGTGGCCCGGCCGGGCGTCATGCCCGACACCCGCCGCCCGACCGAGGGTTCGTTGACCGCGATCGCCCAGGATCCGGGCGGCAGCGCATCGCAGCAGGCCAGGGCGTGCTGCACGGGCCGGGGCGGGGCGTCGAAATGGACGAAATCCCAGATCACCGGAAAGCCGGGCGGCGCGGCGCCCACCCGCGCGGCGATGTCGTGGCGCCAGGACAACCCGTCCCGCGCGCCCGCCACCCCCTGTTCGCGGGCCACCGCATAGTGATGGGCCATGGCCGCATCGGGCAGGTGGCCTGTCGAATGCAGCAGGTCGTGCCCGTTCCAGTGCAGCCTGCCGCATTCGAAGCCCGCAAGGATCGGCGTGGTCTCGGCCGCCCAGGGCAGGGCCGGGGCATGGGTCAGGGGGATGTTCATGGCGGGGTCCGAACGGCACCGGTCCCAAGCGAAGGCCCGGCCGGCAGGATGGAATGGGGGGAAATGTCAGCCAGGCGGCGATACCGGAAAAACGGGAACAGAACAACAGGCGCCGCCAGGCTGATAAGGCGTATATGTCTGGTTCTTTCGTTGTAGGGAAGCTGTCCTTTCGGTCAGGGGGGCTGCGTTTCCTGCGGAACAATCACCCCCTCGGCCCCGTTTTTCCGCAAGGACGGGACAGGGGGAAAACGGCATGGCTGATATCGCGGCGCGCGCGCGCGAACTGGGCATCCAGCCCGAATATGACGGGATGGACGGCACCCGCCACCAGGTTCCCGACAGCACCCTGGAAAGCCTGGTGGAGGCCTTCGGGCGGGATGCGGCGGCGATGCGCCCCCAGGCGCTGCAGGCCCCGGCGGGCCTGCGCTGTTATCTGCCCGACGGGAGACGATTCTGGGGCGTGGCCGTGCAGCTTTACCAACTGCGATCCGCGCGCAACTGGGGCATCGGCGATTTCGCCGATCTTGAGGATCTGATCCCCGTTCTGGCGGAGCGGGGCGCGGATTTCATCGGCCTCAACCCCTTGCATGCGCTGTTTCTGGCCGATCCCGAACGATGCAGCCCGTTTTCGCCGTCGAACCGGCGGTTTCTCAATCCGCTTTACCTGGCCGTGGACCGGATCCCCGCCTTTGATCCCCGCATGGTCGAGGCCCCGGATCTCGACCGGCTGCGGGCGACCGAACTGGTCGATTATCCCGGCGTCGCCCGCGCCAAGATGGCGGCGTTGCAGGCGGTCTGGGGGGCCCTGGACATGCCGGACGCGACCGATGAATTCCGCCGCAAGGGCGGGGCCGACCTGGACCGGCACGCGCTGTTCGACGCGATCTCGGCCGATATGGCCGCGAAGGGGCAGGGCGCGGGATGGAGGGCCTGGCCCGACGACTGGCACGATCCCGAGGGGCAGGCGGTCGCGGATTTCGCGGCGGCCCATGCGGGCGACATCGCCTTCTATCGCTGGCTTCAGGAACAGGCCGACAGCCAGCTTGCCCGCGCCCAGGAGGCCTGCAAGACGGCGGGCATGGCGATCGGGCTTTACCTCGACGTTGCCGTGGGCGAGGCCGGGGACGGGTCGGGAAGCTGGGGCCATCCCGACGTGCTGTCCAGCGTGCGCATCGGCGCGCCGCCCGATTACTTCAACGAACAGGGCCAGGACTGGGGTCTGGCACCCTTGTCGCCCGCCGCCATGGCCGCCAGCCGCGCCGCGCCGCTGGGCACGCTGATGGGCCGCGTGATGCGCCGGGCGGGCGCGGTCAGGATCGACCACGCCCTGGGACTGTGGCAGCTTTTCCTGATCCCCGAGGGCGCGGGGGCGGATGCGGGCGCCTATGCCCGCTATCCGCTGGACGACATGCTGCGGGCGCTTGCAAAGGCCTCGAACGACAGCCGGACCATCGTCATCGGCGAGGATCTGGGCAACGTCCCACCCGGTTTTCGCGAGATGATGGAGCAGGCGGGCATCCTGTCATACCGCATCCTGTTCTTCGAACGGGAGGGCACGGCCTTTCTTGCCCCCGAGGATTATCCCGAAGGCGCCCTGGCCTGCCTGTCCACCCATGACCTGCCCACCTTCAAGGGATGGTGGACCGGGAAGGACATCGCCCTGCGCGTGGAATTCGACCTGATCGGCGCCGAAACCGGCCGCGAACAGGCGGACGCCCGCCCGGCCGAGAGGCGGGATCTGGTCCGCGCGCTATGCGATGCGGGGCTGCTTGACCAGGCCGGGGACATGGCGGAGAACGACGCCGTGCCGCTGGATTTGATGGTGGCGGTCCACCGCTATGTCGCGCGCACGCCGTCGCGCCTGATGGCCGCCCGGCTGGAGGATCTGGCCCAGGACATCCGGCCCGTGAACCTGCCCAGCACCGCCGGGGAATATCCCAACTGGCGGCCCCGGCTGGCGGCCACCATCGACGAGATCGCGGCCAGTCCCGCCTTCGACGCGATCGTGGCGGGGATCGCGGCCGAACGGCCCCGGTCCGGCGGCGCGCGGTAAGGTCAGACCAGCCTGCGCATCCGGGGGATGTCCTTGACATGCAGCAGATGCACCCTGGTCTTGCGCGACAGGGCCTTGGCGCTTGGGGTGTAATGGCCGGTGGTGATCACCACGGCCGCATCCACGCGGTGAAAGGCGCGGCCCGAAAAGGCCTCCTGCACCGCCTTGTTGCCGACCGCGCCGTCATAACGCTTGCATTGCACGCCAATCTTGCGGCCGTCGCGCCGGGCGATGATGTCCAGCCCCTGGTCGCCCGACCCGGCGGTCACATCGACCCGCCAGCCATGCGTTTCCATCTTGTCGGCGACCCATTGTTCAAAGGCATGGCCGTCGCGGGGACACGAGACGGGGCTTGGCTTGGACCGCGCGCGGGGCCGGGGTGCGGGCTTCTTGCGTCTTCGGCTGGCGGTCCGCCGCCGGGCCTTGGCCGTCCGGGGCATCAACAGCGCGGGCAGCAGCAGCGCCGCCAGAACCATCCCCGCCGCCATCGATTGCCGGATCGGTTCCCCAGCCCCCCCACCCGCCGCGAAGGTCGCCATCAGGAAGCCGCCGATCACGATCAGCGTGGCCGACAGGATGCCGTACCGGAACAGATAGAAGGCGGTCGAGATCAGCCGGCGCATGGTCGTTCGGGGAAAGGGACGGGACGGGCCTGCATGCCGCCCGGACCACGCAGCCTAGAACAAAAGCAGGACATGGGCAATCACGGGTTGCGGTATGAATCTGAACAACCGCAACTTCTTGTGGCAAGCCACAGTGTTGGGGCAGAGCGAAGGGAACCATCGGCGGGTCAGGCGGGTAGGGTGGCTGAAGAAGCCGCCGGGAAGCCTTGCCATGGACGAATACTGGATCTGCCGCCGCGACAATCCGCATTTCCGCCTGACCGAAGACGGTCGCGATTTTTCCACCAGCGTCGCGCCGATGGTCTTTGCCAGCCACGACGAGGCCTTCGACTACATGACGCGGGAAAACACCAACCCGCCGCTGGAAGGGCTGTCGCTGGAAATCGTCAAGGCCGAGGCCTGATCCGCAGCGTCGCCCCTTTCCGCCCCGCAGCCGGGGTGGCTATGATCGGGCGCTACCGCCATTCGTCCAGAACCGTCTGAAGGTGCCGCATGAGCCTTGATCCCGCCCCGACCCGAGAGGGCGCCATCGCCGCCGCGCTTGAGGTTCTGGATTCGGGCCGCTTCAAGGCCGATCTGGCGCGCCGCGTGGCGATGCCCACCGTCTCGCGCGAGGGGGCGCATGGGGCCGACCTGCAAGCCTATCTCGACCGGGAACTGGTTCCGGTCTTCGACTGCCTGGGCTTCGGGGTTCGGGTGTTTCGCCGCGACGATGCCCCCGGCGCCTTCCTGCTGGCCAGCCGGATCGAGGATCCGGCCCTGCCCACTGTGCTGATGTACGGCCATGGCGACGTGGTGACGGGCCTGGCCGAGGCGTGGTCGCCCGGCCTGTCCCCCTTCCAGATGACGGAACGGGACGGCTGCTGGTATGGCCGCGGTACCGCCGACAACAAGGGCCAGCATTCGGTGAACCTGGCCGCGATCGAGGCGGTCCTGGCCGTCAGCGGCGCGCTTGGCTTCAACCTGAAGATGCTGATCGAGATGGGCGAGGAATGCGGATCGCCCGGCCTTGCCGCCCTGGTCGCCGAGGAGGCGGGGGCATTCGCCGCCGACATGCTGATCGCGTCCGACGGCCCGCGCATCGGGCTGGACCAGCCGACGATCTTCCTGGGCGCGCGCGGCTGCATGGACATCCACCTGGAGGTGGCGGCCCGCGAGGGCTTTCACCATTCGGGGAACTGGGGCGGCTTGCTGGCCAATCCCGCCGTGGAACTGGCCCATGCCATCGCCGCTTTGATCGGTCCGACCGGCGAATGCCTGGTCCCGGAACTGACCCCCGGCGCCATTCCCGACGACGTGCGCCAGGCGCTGTCGCGCTGCACCATCCAGACCGCGCCGGGCGACCCCGACCTTGACCCCTGGTGGGGAGCCCCCGGCCTGAGCCAGGCCGAGCGCGTCTATGGCTGGTCCACGCTGGAGGTGCTGGAGATCGAGGGGGGCAGCATCGCCGAGCCCCTGAATGCCATTCCGCCCCGGGCGCGGGCGCGGCTGCAACTGCGCCACCCGGTCGGGGTCGATACCGATGCGGTGCTGCCCGCCATCCGGCGGAGGCTGGACGATGCGGGCCTGCATCGGGTCGGGATCCTGCCCGCCGACGGTGCCGCCTTTCCCGCCAGCCGGTCGGATCTGGACAACGAATGGGTCCGCTTCGTGGCGGCGTCGATGCAGCGCACCTTGGGCAAGCCGCCGGTGATCCTGCCAAACCTGGGCGGATCGCTGCCCAACGCGATCTTCGCCGATACGCTGGGCCTGCCGACGATCTGGGTGCCCCATTCCTATCCCGGCTGCGGCCAGCATGGCGCCGACGAGCACCTGCCCATCGGCATCGCGCGCGAGGGGCTGGCGATCATGGCGGGCATCTTCTGGGACCTGGGGCATCCGCCGCCCGCCTGACGGAATCGGAGTTCGGCTGTGTCAGCCCCCCGAACCATTCCGCATAGACGGTGTTCTTCGCCATCCTGCGGTTCAGATCCGGCGCGCCATCGTCCCACCAGACCGGACCGCGTTCGCCCAAGCCGATCTTGGCCTGGTTGACCTGATCGCGGGCCGCCCTTTCGGCCCCGGCATCGCCTGACGCCAGGGCGGCCCCGACCGCGCGGCGGGCCGCCATCAACTGCCGGACCAGCCGCGCGCGGTCGGCATCGTCCAGATGGGGATTGGCCGCGCGCCACAGCCTGCCCCGCACGACGATATAGCGCCCGTCAGGGGTGCGAAGGGTCATCCGATGCGGTCCAGGGTCCGGCGGCAGGGCTGCCCGCCGAAGAAGGTCCGCAGGATCCGGTCGAACACATCGGGCGCATCCGGCACCGCCGCGAACAGCGTGGCCGAGGACCGCAGCTTGGCGGCATCGACCGACCCGAAGATCGCCTCGGCCGAAAGGGCGTCATGCGCAAGGACCGCCCTGGCGGATTCCACCAGCCTTGGGACAAGCACGGGATGGGCCAGGTATCGGCGCGCCTCGTCCAGGTCGGCGATGCCGTAATGGTGCGACATGGGCGAATGTCCAAGCCCGCGCAACTGGGGAAAGATGAACCACATCCAGTGGCTTTCCTTGCGCCCGCGTTTCAGTTCGGACAGAGCGACATCGTGGAGGCCGTCCTGCGCATCGACAAAGCGTTCCAGCGTATCGGCGTCGTCTTGCGGCGTGTGGCGGGGCATGGCGGTCTCCGGTGCTGTCGGGGATAACGCCCCCGGCGGAATCGGGTTCGGGAAGCCCGCGCTAGAAGCTGGGGGGCGTGCAGGCGCTGACGACCTCGCAGACGGATGTTCCGGTGTTGCGGAACCGATGGGGCAGGGCGCTGCTGAAGTAATAGCCGTCCCCGGCATTCAGGACATGCACCTCGTCGCCGATGGTCACCTCAAGGGTGCCGCTGATGACCAGGCCGCATTCCTCGCCGGCATGGGACAGGGCGTGGCGCCCGGAACTGGCGCCGGGTTCGTAATATTCGTGCAGCATCTGGATGTTGCGTCCGGACCGCTGCGCCCCCAGCAGCAGGTATTTGATGCCGGGCGCGCCGATGTCCACATGCTCGCTCCGCCGGAACACGCGGGCCTGGTCCTGCGACAGCTCGAAGCTGAAGAAGGTCGCCAGATCCATGGGCACGCCGTCCAGGATCCGCTTGAGGACCGAGACCGAGGGTTTCAGCGCCATGGATTCGATCTGCGATATGGTGCCGCTGCCCACGCCCGCGCGCCGCGCCAGTTCGCGTTGGGAAAGCCCCTTGGACCGCCGCACGATGCGCAGCCGCATCGCGACCAGCCGGTCTTCCTTGTCGTCGCAGCTTCTGGCCATTGCTTTCGTGCTTCGGATTCGAAGCGGATCGTGACAGAGCTTCGCAAAATCAACAAGCTGGCCTGTTCCGAAAAATCGCCGTTGCCCAAATGCCGTTATCCCGCGACAGTCGGATGATCCACAGTCGCCGCACGCGACCCTTTAAACCGGAGTCTGCCATGTCCCTCGATCATCCCGTCAACGACCTGTCCCATGTCGTCGCCGCTGACAAGGCGCATGTCTGGCACCACCTGTCGCAGCACAAGCAATATGAATCCGCCGACCCCCGCGTCTTCGTCGAGGGCAAGGGGATGCGCCTGTGGGACACCAACGGGCGCGAATACCTGGACGGGCTGTCGGGCGGGGTCTGGACGGTCAACGTGGGTTACGGCCGGGAAAGCATCGCCAATGCCGTGCGCGACCAGTTGGTCAAGCTGAACTATTATGCGGGGGCGGCGGGGACCGTGCCGGCGGCGCTGTTCGCCGAACGCCTGATCGCCAAGATGCCGGGGATGAGCCGGGTCTATTATTCGAATTCGGGGTCCGAGGCCAACGAGAAGGCCTACAAGATGGTCCGCCAGATCGCCGCGCGCCAGCATGGCGGCAAGAAGTGGAAGATCCTGTATCGCGACCGCGATTACCACGGCACCACCATCGGCACGCTGGCGACCTCGGGCCAGGACCAGCGGGCGGCGCAATACGGACCCTATCCCGACGGCTTCGTCCGCGTGCCCCATTGCCTGGAATACCGGGCCCAGTGGGACGTGGAGAACTACGGCGAACGCGCCGCTGACGCCATTGAGGAGGTGATCCTGCGCGAAGGCCCCGACACGGTGGGCGCCATTGTCCTGGAGCCGATCACCGCCGGCGGCGGCGTGATCGTGCCGCCCGAGGGATACTGGCAGCGCGTGCAGGAGATCTGCCGCAAGTACAACGTCCTTCTGCACATTGACGAGGTGGTCTGCGGGCTCGGCCGCACCGGCACCTGGTTCGGATACCAGCACTACGGCATCCAGCCCGACATCGTGACCATGGCCAAGGGCGTGGCCTCGGGCTATGCGGCGATCTCCTGCACGGTGACCACGGAAGCCGTCTTCGAGATGTTCAAGGACGATGCCAGCGACCCGATGGGCTATTTCCGCGACATCTCGACCTTCGGGGGCTGCACGGCCGGACCGGTCGCGGCGCTGGAAAACATGCGCATCATCGAGGATGAGGGCCTGCTGGACAACACGGTCGCCATGGGCCAGCGGGTGATGGCGAACCTTCATGCCTTGCAGGACAAGCATCCGGTGATCGGCCAGGTGCGCGGCAAGGGGCTGTTCTGCGGGGCGGAACTGGTGGCCGACCGCAACAGCCGCGAGCCGCTGGACGAAAAGCGCGTGCAGGCCGTGGTGGCCGAATGCCTGGCCCAGGGCGTGATCATCGGCGCCACCAACCGCAGCCTGCCGGGGCTGAACAACACCCTGTGCCTATCGCCCGCGCTGATCGCCACACCCGACGATATCGACCGCATCACGGACGCCATCGACGCCGCGCTGACACGGGTGATGGCTTGACCGGACGGCCTGCCGCGCGGCGGGCCGAAGAAAATGATTGACGTCTTTCATTTGCCGTCCGATGCTGGTTCCGGGAGGACAATCGGACAATGCGCAATCCGACGCTGCATGATGTGGCGCGGGCTGCTGGGGTCAGCTATTCGACTGCCGACCGCGTCCTGAACGGGCGCGGCGGGGTCGCGATGAAGTCGATCCAGCGGGTCCGCCAGGCCATCGATGATCTGGGCTATCGCCGCGACATCACGGCGGCCAACCTGTCGCGTCGGCGCAGCTATCGCTTTGCGGCCTATGTCCCGCCCGGCGATCACGGGTTCTTTTCCGCCATCCGCCGCGCCTTCCAGGATCAGGCCGAAGCCAGGGCCGGACAGCGGATCAGCGTCGATCTGCGCGACGGCCTGGACGGTCTCCCGGCCGATTGCGATTGCGCGGTGCTGGCGGGGGCGGGGCAGGACCGGATCGACGCGCTGATCGCGGGCGATGTGCCGGTGGTCGCGCTTGTCACCGACATGCCCGGCCTTCGCGCCTATATCGGCATCGACAACCTGGCGGCCGGGCGTACGGCGGGGCGGCTGCACCGGATCGCGCATCGCGGCAGGCAGGCGCGCGTCCTGCCGGTGATGGGCTCGGCCGGCCTGCGCGATCACCGCGACCGCCTGGCCGGCATGGCCGAGATCCTGGGCGCGGAGAGCCTGCTGCCCCCGATCGACGTCCAGGACAATCCCGACCGGATGCGCGACCTGCTGGGCCATGCGCTGCGCGCCGATCCCGGCATCACCGGCATCTATTCGATCGGCGCGGGCAATCGCGGGCTGATCCCCCTGATGCGCGACATGGGCGAAAACCGCCCCTTCGTCGTGCTGCATGAACTGACCCCCCATTCCCGCGCGGGATTGCTGGACGACCTGATCGACGTGGTGATCGACCAGAAACCCGCCGAGGAGGTCGCCTGCGCGCTTGATGTGATGAAGGCCATCGCCGACGGCGAGACGCCCGGATCGGTCACCATCACCCCCGCCATCTTCTTCAAAGAAAACCTTCCCGGAGTTTCCGCATGACCGGCTATTTCGACGCCATTTCGCCCCTGACGCTTGATCCCGATACGGATGGCCCGGCCTTCCGCCATTACGACCCCAATGAGACGGTCATGGGCAAGCGGGCCGAGGATCAGCTGCGCTTTGCCGTGGCCTATTGGCACAGCTTCGGCTGGGAGGGCGGCGATCCCTTCGGCGGGCGCACCTTCGACCGTCCCTGGTTTCCCGCCGACACGATGGAACAGGCCGAGGCCCGCGTGGACGCGGCCTTCGACTTCTTCCGCATCCTGGGCGCGCCCTTCTTCTGCTTCCACGACCATGACGTTCGGCCCGAAGGCGCCAGCCTGTCCGAAAGCCGCGACCGGCTGAACCGCATCGCGGACCTGATGGCCGCGAAGATGGAGGGGGGCGGGCCGCGCCTGCTGTGGGGCACCGCGAACCTGTTTTCCAACCGCCGCTACATGGCGGGGGCGGCCACGAACCCCGACCCCGACGTCTTCGCCTATGCCGCGGCCACCGTGCGCGACTGCATGGACGTGACGCACCGGCTTTGCGGCGAGAACTATGTGCTGTGGGGCGGGCGAGAGGGATACGAGACCCTGCTGAACACCGACCTGGGCCGCGAACTGGACCAGATGGGCCGCTTCCTGTCGATGGTCGTCGATTACAAGCACAAGATCGGCTTCGGGGGCACCATCCTGATCGAACCCAAGCCGCAGGAACCCACCAAGCACCAGTATGACTTCGACGTGGCGACGGTTTACGGCTTCCTGAAGCGGTATGGCCTGGAAAACGAGGTCAAGGTCAACATCGAGCAGGGCCATGCGATCCTGGCGGGCCACAGCTTCGAACACGAGATCGCGCTTGCCAACGCGCTTGGCATCTTCGGGTCGATCGACATGAACCGCAACGACCAGCAGTCGGGCTGGGACACGGACCAGTTCCCGAACAATGTCGCGGAGGTGACGCTGGCCTATTACGAAATCATGCGCGGCGGCGGCTTTACCACCGGCGGCACGAATTTCGACGCCAAGATCCGCCGCCAGTCGCTGGACCCGCTGGATCTGGTGATGGCCCATGCCGGCGCCATGGATGTCTGCGCGCGCGGGCTGAAAGCGGCGGCGAAGATGCTGGAGGACGACCGGCTGGAATCCGCGCGCCGCGACCGTTACGCCGGATGGCAGCGCGAGGAAGCGCAGGCCATGCTCGCGCCCGGCGCGACGCTGGACGGCATCGCCGACCGTGCGGTGGCGGCGGGGCTTGATCCGCAGCCGGTCTCGGGCCGGCAGGAAATCCTGGAAAATCTGGTCAACCGATATGTCTGAAGGGGAAAGGCGATGAAGACCATCAAGGGACCGGCGCTGTTCCTGGCGCAATTCGCGGGCGATCAGGCGCCCTTCGATACCTGGGACGGCATCACGAGATGGGCGGCCGATTGCGGCTATGCGGGCGTGCAGGTGCCAAGCTGGGACGGGCGACTGTTCGATCTTGCCCGCGCCGCCGAAAGCCGCGACTATTGCGACGAGATCGCGGGCATTGCCGCCGAAAACGGTGTCCGGATCACCGAGCTGTCCACCCATCTGCAGGGCCAGCTTGTCGCCGTCCACCCCGCCTATGACGAGGCTTTCGACGGCTTCACCGTGCCCGCCATGCGCGGCAACCCCAAGGCGCGGCAGGAATGGGCGGTCGATCAGGTCAGGATGGCGCTGACCGCCAGCCGCAACCTGGGCCTGAGTGCCATGGCCAGCTTTTCCGGGGCGCTTGCCTGGCCCTTCGTCTATCCCTGGCCGCAGCGCCCGGCGGGCCTGGTGGAAGCGGCCTTCGACGAACTGGCCCGCCGCTGGCGCCCGATCCTGGATCATGCCGAGGATTGCGGCGTGGACATCTGCTATGAGATCCATCCGGGCGAGGATCTGCACGACGGCGACAGCTTCGAGATGTTCCTGAACCGCGTCAACGGCCATGCGCGGGCCAACATGTTGTACGACCCGTCGCATTATGTCCTGCAATGCCTGGACTACCTGGACAATATCGACATCTACAAGGACCGGATCCGCATGTTCCACGTCAAGGATGCCGAGTTCAACCCGACCGGGCGCAAGGGGGTCTATGGCGGCTTCCAGCCCTGGGTGAACCGCGCCGGGCGCTTCCGCAGCCTGGGCGACGGGCAGGTCGATTTCGGCGCGGTCTTTTCCAAGATGACGGCCAATGACTTCGACGGCTGGGCGGTGGTGGAATGGGAATGCTGCCTCAAGCACCCCGAGGACGGGGCGCGGGAAGGGGCCGAGTTCGTGCGCCACCACATCATCCGCGTGACGGAAAAGGCCTTTGACGATTTCGCGGATGGCGGCACGGACGATGCCGCGAACCGCCGCATGCTGGGGATTTCGGAATGACGCGCATCAGGCTTGGGATGGTCGGCGGCGGCAAGGATGCCTTCATCGGCGCGGTCCACCGCATCGCCTCCCGCATCGACGGGGAATTCGACCTTGTGGCGGGGGCCTTGTCCTCGACGCCGGAAAAGTCGCGCGACAGCGGCGCGGCCCTGGGGCTGGACCCGGACCGCTGCTATGGCAGCTTCGAGGAGATGGCCGAGGCCGAGGCCAACCGGGAAGGCGGGATCGAGGCCGTGGCCATCGTCACCCCGAACCATGTCCACGGGCCTGCCGCCGCGGCCTTCCTGCGGCGCGGCATCCATGTGATCTGCGACAAGCCCCTGACCGCCACGATGGCGCAGGCGCAGGAACTGGAAGCCGCGATCCGGCAGTCGGAGGCGCTGTTCATCCTGACCCACAACTATACCGGCTATCCGATGATCCGGCAGGCCCGCGCGATGATCGAGGCGGGCGACCTGGGCGCGATCCGCGTGGTTCAGGTCGAATACGCGCAGGACTGGCTGACCGAGGCGTCGGAAACGACCGGCACCAACAAGCAGGCCGAATGGCGCACCGATCCCGAACGCAGCGGCGGGGGCGGGGCCATCGGCGATATCGGCACGCACGCCTATAACCTTGCCTGCTTCGTGACCGGCCTTTCGGTCGAACGCCTGTCGGCCGACCTGCAAAGCTTCGTGCCGGGCCGCAGGCTGGACGACAACGCCCATGTCATGTTGCGTTTCGGCGGCGGCGCGCGGGGGATGCTGTGGTGTTCGCAGGTCGCGCCGGGCAATGAAAACGCCCTGCGCCTGCGCGTCTATGGCGAAAAGGGCGGGCTGGAATGGGCGCAGGAGGATCCGAACTATCTGTGGTTCACCCCATTCGGCGAGGCCAAGCGCCTGCTGACCCGGCGCGGCGCCGGGGCGTCGGATGTGGCCAATGCCGTCAGCCGCACGCCGGGCGGTCACCCCGAGGGCTATCTTGAAGGCTTCGCCAACATCTACACCGGCGCCGCGCAGGCGATCCGGGCGGCCCAACGGGGCGAACGCGACGCGATGCTGGATATCCTGCCGGGACTGGAGGAGGGACTGGCCGGGATGCGCTTCATCGACGCCTGCATCCGGTCCGCCCGCGACGACGCGGCCTGGGTGACGCCATGACCGTGCTTGCCCTGCGCGATGTTTCCCGCAGCTTCGGCCCGATCGAGGTGCTGCACGGCGTCGATATCGCCCTGCGCCCTGGTCGGGTCCATGCGCTGATCGGCGAAAACGGCGCGGGCAAGTCCACGACCATGAAGATCATGACCGGCTATCAGCCGCCCTCGTCGGGTCAGGTGCTGCTGGACGGGCGGCCGGTCAGCTTCGCCAATATGGGCCAGGCCGAGGACCAAGGGATCTCGATGATCCACCAGGAATTCAACCTGGCCGAACAGTTGACGGTGGAACAGAACATCTTCCTGGGCCGGGAACTGAAGCGCGGTCCCTTCCTCGACAAGCCCGCGATGCGGGCGCGGACGCGGGAATTGCTGGATCGGCTGGAATGCCGCGTCTCGCCCGACCGGGTGGTGTCCACGCTGTCCAACAGCGACAAGCAGATGGTGGAGATCGCCAAGGCCCTGCTGCGCGACACCCGCGTTCTGGTGATGGACGAACCGACCGCCGTGCTGACGCGGGCGGAAACCGCGATCCTGCTGCGCCAGGTCCGCGCCCTGCGCGAGGCGGGAACGGCGGTGCTGTTCACCTCGCACAAGTTGGACGAGGTCGAGGAGATCGCCGACGACCTGACCATCATGCGCGACGGCCGCGTGGTCTGGACGGGCGAGGCCGCGCAGATGGACCAGCACGCAATGGCGAACGCCATGGTCGGGCGCGAGATGTCGGATCTGTTTCCCGCCAAGACCGGCACCCCCAGCGAGGTCGCGTTGGAGGTCCAGAACCTGTCTGTACCGGGGTTTTCCCATGACGTCGGCTTCACCCTGCGCCGGGGCGAGGTTCTGGGCGTCGCGGGCCTGATCGGGTCGGGCCGGACCGAGACCTTCGAGGGGCTTTGCGGCCTGCGTCCCGCCACGGGCGAGGTGCGCGTCTTCGGGCAGCCCGTCCGCATCGACCATCCCTGGCAGGCGCAGGACCTTGGCCTGTGCTACCTGACCGAGGATCGCAAGACCCGTGGCCTGCTGCTGGGCAAGGGGCTGCGGGAAAACCTGACGCTGCAGGCGCTGTCGAAATTCGACCGGGGCCTTCTGGATACCGGGGCCGAGGACCGCGCGCTGACCCAGGCCATCGCCGATTTCGACATTCGCGGCCACCGGGATGCCCTGGTCGGCAACCTGTCGGGCGGCAACCAGCAGAAGCTGCTGTTCGCCAAGACCATGCTGGCCGATCCGCAGATCATCGTCATCGACGAGCCCACGCGCGGCATCGACATCGGCACCAAGCAGCAGATGTATGTGCTGATCCGCCGCCTTGCCGCCCAGGGCCGCGCCATCGTCGTCATTTCCTCGGAAATGCAGGAGGTGATCGGGCTTGCCGACCGCATCCTGGTCATGCGCCATGGCCGCGTCACGGGCGAGCTGGGCGCGGATGCCACAGAAGACGCCATCGTCCGCCTTGCCATGGGCGTGGCCCCGACCCCCTTGAAGGAACCCGCATGAGCGACGCCGCCGTTCCCGCCGCCCCCCGCCGCATCCGCATGACCGTGATCGGGCCGATCCTGGCCCTGGTCCTGCTGGTCATCGCCGGTGCGCTGATGAACCCCAACTTCCTGGGCTGGGACAACGTGACCAATGTGCTGGCCCGGTCCGCCTTCATCGGCATCATCGCCGTGGGCATGACCTTCGTGATCACGGCGGGCGGGCTGGACCTGTCGGTCGGGTCGATGGCGGCCTTCATCGCGGGCCTGATGATCCTGGTGATGAACAGCCTTGTGCCCAGCATGGGCGTGGGCGTCCCGGTGATCCTGGTCGGCATGGCGGTGGCCCTGCTGGCGGGGCTTGCGGCGGGGCTGCTGAACGGCATCCTGATCACCCGCCTGGGGATCGAGGCCTTCATCGTCACGCTGGGGTCCATGGGCATCTATCGCAGCCTCGTCACATGGCTGGCCGACGGTGGCACGCTGTCCTTGGATTTCAACCTGCGCAGCCTTTACCAGCCGGTCTATTACGGCGGCATCTTCGGCATTACCTGGCCGATCATCGTGTTCGCCCTGGTGGTTCTGGTCGGAGAGGTGGTGATGCGTTCGACCGCCTTTGGACGCTATTGCGCGGCCATCGGATCGAACGAGCAGGTCGCCAAGTATTCGTCCGTCCGCGTGGACCGGGTGCGGCTGATGACCTATGCCGCGCTTGGCCTGCTGGTCGGGATCGCCACCATCATGTATGTGCCGCGCCTCGGATCGGCCTCCTCCGCCACGGGGATGCTGTGGGAGCTTGAGGCGATTGCCGCCGTCATCATCGGCGGGACCGTGCTGAAGGGCGGCTTCGGGCGCGTCTGGGGCACGGTGATCGGCGTCTTGATCCTGACGCTGATCGGCAACCTGCTGAACCTGACGGATTTCGTATCGCCCTATCTGAACGGCGCCATTCAGGGGGCCATCATCGTTCTCGCTGTGGTGTTGCAGCGCGAAGGCAAGGCCCGCTGAGCCGGGCCAATATGGGAGGGAAACACATGAAGCATTTCGTATCGGGACTGGCACTTGCCGCCGCACTGGCGGCGCCCGCATGGGCGCAGGACGGGGAAACCAAGGTGATCGGCGTGTCGATCCCGGCGGCGACCCATGGCTGGGCGGGGGGCATGAACTATTTCGCGCAGGCCACCGTGGACCGGCTGGAGGAAACCTATCCCCAGCTTGACTTCGTCCTGGCGACGGCATCCGACCCCGCCAAGCAGGTCAACGACATCGAGGACATGGTGGCCACGCGCAACATCGACGCCCTTGTCGTGCTGCCCTTCGAATCCGAGCCGCTGACCGGCCCGGTCCAGAACGTCAAGGCATCGGGCGCCTGGATCACGGTCGTGGACCGGGGCCTGTCGCAGGAAGGGATCGAGGATCTGTATGTCGCGGGCGACAACCCCGGCTTCGGCCGTGTGTCGGGCGAATTCATGGCAAGCGCCCTGCCCGAAGGCGGCAAGATCGTGGTGCTGCGCGGCATCCCGACGACCATCGACAATGAACGTGTCGAAGGCTTCCAGGCCGCCATCGAGGGCAAGAACATCGAAATCCTGGGCATGGAGCATGGCGACTGGAACCGCGACAAGTCCTTCACCGTGATGCAGGACTTCCTGTCCAAGCACCCGCAGATCGACGCGGTCTGGGCCTCGGACGACGACATGGCCGTGGGTGCCCTGGGCGCCATCGAGGCGGCAGGCCGCGACGACATCAAGTTCGTCCTGGGCGGCGCCGGCATGAAGGAGATGATCAAGCGCACCATGGACGGCGACGCGATGATCCCGGCCAACGTCACCTATCCCCCGTCGATGATCGCCACCGCCATCGAGATCACGGCCGTGGGCCTGGTGTCCCAGGCGCCAGTATCGGGCGATTTCATCATCGGATCGGTGCTGGTCACGCCGGAAAACGCCGAAACCTATTACTATCCCGACAGTCCGTTCTGATCGTAAAGGGGCGCGGCCCTCTCAGGGGGCCGCGACCGCAGCGGACTTGCGCCGTTCGGCCATCACCGCCTGGAAATTCGACAACAGGATGATGCCGCCGCCCAGGAAGACCCACAGGTCGATGGCTTCCGCATAGAAGTAATATCCCACGACCGCCGCCATGGGCACGCGCAGGAAGTCGATGGGGATCAGGATCGACGCGTCCAGCCGCTTGAGCGCCTGCGCCTGGCAATAATGCGCCGCAAGCGCGCCCACGCCCGCGACCAGCATCCAGGGCACGTCCGTCACCGCGACGGGCCGCCAGTCGGTCAGCGCGGCGATCAGGCCCAGCGGCAACTGGATCAGGATCATCCAGACCACGATGGCGCCGGGCGAACAGTGCTGCGTCAGCCGTTTCACCAGGATCAGCGACAGCCCGTAACCCGCCGCCGCGATCAGCACCAGGACCGCTGCCGGATCGACCATGCCGATGCCGGGCCGCACGATCACCATGACCCCGACAAAGCCGCCGACCGTCGCCAGCAGGCGCGGGCCGGTCAACCTTTCGCGCAGCAGCAGCCATGCGAACAGCGTCACCCAGATCGGCATGGTGAATTCCAGCGCGAAGACCGAGGCCAGCGGCAGCATCACGACACCGATTGTCCAGAAATACTGCGCGGTGAAATGGATCACGTTGCGCGCCAGGTGCAGGCGCAGCTTGGCGGCGCGGCGCACCTCGGGGAACAGGGCGCGGCCTACGGCCAGGATCACGAACAGGCCGACAAGCGCGCGGAAGAACAGCACCTGCCGGATCGACAGGGTTTCGGCCATTTCCCGCGACCCGACCGACATGCCGATGAAGGCGGTCATGGACAGGGCCATCCAGATCAGACCCTGGGCAAAGTCGGACCGAACGGCTGGGGTTGTCGTGCTGCTGGTCATTCGGTCCCCCGGATTTCAAACCGCCGGACCATAGGCCGGATCCTTGGCCGGTTGAAGGCCGGAAAGACAAAAGGCCCGCCAATGGCGGGCCGGATCGTCGGATTTCCGCGGCGGTCAGGCGCGCGACATCGCGGTCATGGCGGCACGGGTCGGTTCGATCCCCAGGCGGCGCAGGTCGGCCACAGCGGGCGCATGATGCAGGCGCACGGCGGCCGAGGCGGAAATCGCGGCATCCATCACGTCCAGGAACGCGCGGATGCGGCTCAGGGCGGTGCGGAGGGCGGTCATGGTCAAACTCTCTTTCTGTCCTTGGTTGACAGGACAGAGATGGGCCCGCCCCCGCCTTGCCGCAATGCGGCATCTGCGCACACCCGCCTTGCAGCGGGTGCAGGGATCGTCAGCCCATCCGGTATCCGGGGGTGGATTCGGACAGCGCGCGCTCCTCATCGTCCATGTCCTCGGCGAAGGGTTCGAACAAGGGCGTGGACAGATAGCGTTCCCCGGTGTCGGGCATCATCGACAGGATGACGGTGCCGGGTTCGGCCTTTTCGGCGATCCGCATCGCCACGGCAAAGGTGGACCCGCCCGAGACGCCAGTCAGGATGCCTTCGCGCGCGGCCAGCTTGCGCGCCCAGTCCATCCCTTCCGCCCCCGGAATGGGGATCAGGTCGTCATAGCCCTTCTTGTCCAGGGCTTCCTGCAGCACCCAGGGGATGAAGTCGGGGGTCCAGCCCTGGATCGGATGCGGCTCGAAGGCCGGGTGGCTGGCGGCGGGGGCATGGTCGGGGCCGCGATCCTGCGGGGTGCCGCTGCTGACCAGGGCGGCGTTGGCGGGTTCGGTCAGGATGATCTTCACCTCGGGCCGTTCGCGGCGCAGCACGCGCGACAGGCCGCTGACGGTGCCGCCGGTGCCGTATCCGGTCACGATGTAATCCAGCCGCTGCCCCGCGAAATCGCCCAGGATCTCCTGCGCGGTGGTGGATTCGTGGATGTCGGCATTGGCCTCGGTCTCGAACTGGCGGGCCAGGAACCAGCCGTGCTTTTCCGCAAGTTCGACCGCCTTGCTGTACATGCCCGTGCCCTTCTGCGCCTTGGGCGTCAGCACCACCTTGGCGCCCAGCATCCGCATCAGCCGCCGCCGTTCGACCGAGAAGCTTTCGGCCATGGTCACGACCAGGGGATAGCCCTTCTGCGCGCAGACCATGGCAAGGCCGATGCCGGTATTGCCGCTGGTCGCCTCGACCACGGTCTGGCCGGGCTTCAGGGCGCCGGACCGTTCCGCAGCCTCGATGATGTTGAGCGCCAGGCGGTCCTTGACGGATGCGGCGGGGTTGAAGAACTCGGCCTTGACATAGATCGTCACCCCTTCGGGCGCGAGGTTGTTGATGCGGATCACCGGCGTGTCGCCCACGGTGTCCAGGATGCTGTCGTAAAGCCTGCCGCGCCCCTTGGTCGTCCTGATGGTTCCTGACATGCCAACCCCCTTTGCAATCATATCGCCGGGCAGCATAGCACCGAACCCGGCGCGACCGCTACATCACCGCGCCGATCTGCCAGGGCACGAATTCGTTGCGGCCATAGCCCAGGTCTTCAGATTTCGTCTTTCGCCCCGAGGCCACGTCCAGGATCGTCTGGAAGATCTCGGCGCCCTTTTCCTCCAGCGGCACGCCGTCCACGATGTCGCCGCAGTTGATGTCCATGTCGTCCGGCATCCGCTGGAACAGCGGCGTGTTCGTCGCCAGCTTGATGGACGGCACCGGCTTGCAGCCATAGGCCGAACCGCGTCCCGTGGTGAAGCACAGCACATTGGCGCCCCCCGCGACCTGGCCCGTCGCGGCCACCGGGTCGTATCCCGGCGTGTCCATATAGACGAAGCCCTTGCGGTCGATCCGTTCGGCATAGCGATAGACCCCGCGCAGGGTGGACGTGCCGCCCTTGGCGACCGCGCCCAGCGACTTTTCCAGGATCGTGGTCAGCCCGCCCGCCTTGTTGCCCGGTGAGGGGTTGTTGTTCATCTCGCCGCCGCTGCGGGTGGTGTAATCCTGCCACCAGTCGATCAGATCGACGATCTTCTGGCCGATCTCGGGCGTCTCTGCCCGGCGGGTCAGCAGATGTTCGGCGCCGAAGATCTCGGGCGTTTCGGACAGGATCGCGGTGCCGCCCTGGCGCACCAGCATGTCGGCCGCGACGCCAAGCGCGGGGTTTGCCGTCAGGCTGGAATAACCGTCCGATCCCCCGCATTGCAGCGCCAGCGTCAGTTCGGATGCCGGAACCGCCTCGCGCCGCGCCCGCGCTGCCACGGGCAGCAGGTCGCGCAGGCGTTCCACGCCCGCCTCGATGGTGCGGCGGGTGCCGCCCGTGTCCTGGATGGTCAGCGACTGGAAATGATCCCCTTCGGCGATGCCATAGGTTTCCTTCAGCCGGGCAATCTGGAACACCTCGCATCCCAGTCCCACCAGCAAGACGGCGGCGAAGTTCGGGTGGCTGGCATAGCCCCATTGCGTGCGCGCCAGCAGGTCATAGCTTTCGCCCTTGCTTGCCATGCCGCAGCCCTGGCCATGGGGCAGGGCCACGATGCCGTCGATGTCGGGGTAATCGTCCAGCATCCCCGACCGCACCGCCTGGTCGGCGATGTAGTCCACCACGGTCGCCGAACAGTTCACCGACGACAGGATGCCGATATAGTTGCGCGTGCCCACGCGCCCGTCGCCTCGGCGGAAGCCCTGGAAATGCGCCGGAACCTCGCCCTGGCGCAGGCCCTCGGGCGGGCGGGCCTCGGAGGCGAAGGCATAGTCGCGTTCGAAATCGCCGCCCATGGTGACGTTCTGTTCATGGACCCAGTCGCCCGGCGCGATGTCGGTGCTGGCAAAGCCGATGATCTGGCCGAACTTGCGGACGGGCGCGCCCTGCGCGATGGGGCAGGCGGCGACCTTGTGGCCGCGCGGGATCCGGCGAAGGGCACGGACGGCCCCTTCGACCGGCGTGCCGGACGGCAGATCCGCAATCGCCACGACAATGTTGTCGGCGTCGTTCAGGCGCAGGATCTGCGGCTTGGTCATGGCTGGCATCCCTCTGGTGTCCCGACCCTGCCGGGGCTGTGCGACCCGAGGAGGTTTAGCGCAAACGAAGGACGATATCCACCTGTCCTGAGAGGCGGATCCGCATTGGCAGAGCCAAACGGCACAGGCCTATCCGGTTGCGGTGCAAGGCTGGCAAAACGCGTCCTGCACCACAATCGGGGCCTAAGGAGGCTAGGCGTCGGACAAGCCTTAGCGCAGCAGGCTGTCGGCCTGCGATGCCGTCAGATAGCCGGTCGCCTGAAGCCCGTTCGCCTGCTGCCAGGCGGCGATGGCGCCGCGGGTGCCGCGTCCGAAGACGCCGTCGATGCCGCGCGTGTCATAGCCCTGCCGCGTCAGGCTGGCCTGAATGGCGGAACGCTGCGACCGGCTCAACCCCAAGTCGCCCTCGGCCCCTGCTGCGCCCACGCCCGACGCGCTGCCCGACGTGGTTTCCGATACGCGGGTGCCGCCCGAGGTGCCGCCCGTGCCGCGCAGGATCTCGTTCGCCTGCGCGGTGGTCAGCGATCCGGTCTGCGAATAGCCCCGGTCGCGCTGCCACAGGGCAATGGCGCGACGGGTGCCCGGCCCGAAATTGCCGTCCGCGCCATTGGTGCTGTAGCCCAGGGCGTTGAGTTGCTGCTGGATGCTGACGCGCTGCTGCCGGCTCAGCTCGCTGGTGTCGCCCTGATAGGGGTCGTCGCGCGTGGCTGTCGTCCCGCCCAGGCGGGCGATCTGGTCGCGGGCCTGCTGGGCATAGCGTCCGCTGGGGAACTGCTGAAGATAGGTCTGATAGCTGCGCAGCGTGCCCTGGCTTTGGGCCTGTTCGAAGGCGGCGCGATCCTGTTCGATGGACAGGTATTCGCGCGCGACGCCGCCCACAATATCGCCCAGATCCTGCGCTGCGGCCGGTGCGGCCAAAGATGCGGCGACAAAGGCCGCGGAAAGCATCGTCCTGACCATGGATAATCTCCTGTGTCTGCCCCTTTCGCGGGGCGCCGGGGATATAGCGCGGACAGGGCAGTCCGGGTTCCGGCGGATTATCCTTGCAGCATCATGGCCTTGCGCTGCCTGCTGCGTTCCAGCCCAAGCTGGCGTTCGCGCCAGATGATCATGATGCCCGCCAGGATCACCAGGGACGCGCCGATCAGCACCACGCGAGCGGGCGCCTCGCCGAAGACATACCAGCCGATCGCGATCGCCAGCAGCATCGACACATATTCGAAGGGCGCCACCAGCGAGGCATCGGCAAAGCGATAGGCCGAGGTGAGCAGGATCTGCGCCATGCCGCCCAGGATGCCGCTGCCGACCAGCAGCATGGCGGTGGTGGCGTCGGGCCAGACCCAGCCGAAGGGCAGCGTGGCAAGGCCCAGGATCGTCGAGGTGAAGGAGAACCAGAACACGATGGCCGAGGTGCGTTCCTCCTGCACCAGCTTGCGCACGAAGATCTGGGCCAGGGCCGATCCGGCCGCGCCGCCCATGGCGACGACAGCGCCCAGCATCCGATAGGGATCGGCATCGGCGTCCAGACGCAGTTGCGGGGACAGGACGATCAAGACCCCGGTCAGCCCGATCCCCACCATCGACAGGCGGAACAGGCGCACGTCCTCGCCCAGAAACATCGCCGCGAAGATCACCACCAGAAGCGGCGCGGCATAGCCGATGGCCGTCACCTCGGGGAAGGACAGCAGTGCCAGGGCCCAGAAGTTCAGCGCCATGGCGACAGTGCCCACGACACCGCGATAGACGTGGCCCATGGGCCGCACGGTGCGCAGGCCGACGCCCAATTCGCCCCGAAGCGCCAGCCAGATCAGGATCACGGGGATGGCGAACAGCGACCGGAAGAACACCTGCTGCCCCGCCGGGACCGCAGCGGTTTCCGAGGTGGACTTGATCATCGCGGCCATGACCGTGAACACCGCCACGCTGGCGCATTTCAGCAGGATCCCCTGCATCGGGTTCTGATGGGGCATGGTGCGCACCGCTTGTCGGATGGACCCTGGTTAGGCCCGGGCGCGAAAGGTCGCAAGGGGCGGTTTGCAGATCATGCAGATCGCGCGGGCGGAACGCGCAGGGTCATTCCGCCGGGATCACCTGCGCCGGTTGCGGCTGGATCAGGCCGAAATGGGCCAGCCCTTCCAGCACGCCCGCCGCATGGGCACGGCTGGCGCGGTAAAGTCCGGGGCGGTCGGCAAGCCGCAATTCGGCCCAGGCATTGCCCACGACGATGGCCCGACCCGCAGCCCCCAGCATGCAGGCGTCGTTGCCGCTGTCGCCGGCGGCCACGCAATCGGCCAGCGTCAGGCCCAGCCGCCGCGCCTCGAAGGACAAGGCGCCGACCTTGCCCGCGCGCTGCGGCAGGATGTCGATGAACCGCCCATGCGAGGGGATCACGCGCGCAGGCAGGCCCGCGTCCGCCAAGGCTTCCTGGACGGTCCAGGCCTGTTCCTCGGGGCCGGCAAGGCTGATCTTCCAGCGGCGCTGATCGTGGCCTGGCTGCCAGGTCAGGGGCATGGCGGCCAGAACCTCGCGGATCGCCTCGGGCTGCCAGTCATCGCCGATCCAGGCGGCATAGTCGGCGCAAAGCGCCAGCGAGCCGCGCCGGTCGGCCCGCCAGATCTCGGACCCGACCGAGGTGATCATCACCGTCGGTTCCGGCAAGCTCCAGTCGGCCAGGATGCGCCGCGCCTCGGGCAGGGAACGTCCGGTGGCGATCATGACCTGCTGGCGGCGCCCAAGGGCGTCCGATGCCCAGCGACCGAACATCGGGGCGGATCGCGGGCATCCGGTCAGCGTGCCGTCGATGTCGAAGGCAAGCAGCGATCGGGGCAGCGCCATGGGCCGCATCGGTGCCGCCTTGCGCGTCAGCCGTCGCGCGATCAGGGACACCCGCTCGGCCCAGGCGGCCCAGTCGAACTGCCTGTGGCGGTCGGCGGCATTCCTTGACATCCGCTGCCAGGCATCGGGGTCGCGCAGCAGGTGCAGGCAGGCATCGGCGATCCCGTCGGGGGAACGGGGGTCCACCAGGATCCCGTGGCCGATGGTCCCCAGGATTTCGACCGGCCCGCCGTTCCGCGTGGCCACCACCGGCAGGCCGAAGCGCGCGGCCTCGATCAGGGTCAGGCCGAAGGATTCGTGCAGCGCGGGATTGACGAAGACGCCGCCCTGCGCGGCGGCGCGGCGGTAAAGCTGCGGCACCAGCGTCGCGTCGTGGCGCGCGGGCAGCAGCACCTTGCCCGGCAAGGGCTGCGCCATCGACGCCAGTTCGGCCCGGACCGCCTGCTGTTCGGCGTCGGTCCCGTCCTGGCCCGCCAGGATGACTAGGTTCGCCGCCGCCTGCAACTCGGGCGATTCAAGATAGGCCTGCATCAGCCCGGCCAGGTTCTTTTGTTCCACCGGCCTTGCGATCGCCAGCAGGAAGGGCAGGTCCGGCCGGTCCAGCCCGTCTTGCAGCAGCCCGATGGCCTGGCTGTCGCGCATCGTCGCGGGCAGGCTGATGCCCGGATTGATCCGCCAGACGCGGCCCGTGCTGGCAGGGTCATAGGCGGCGATCCGGCCTTCGGCCTCGTCGCGGGAAGACGCCACGATCGCATCGGCCCCGGCGATCGCCGCATGTTCGCGCCGCAGGCGGTCGCGGCAGGCGGTGCCGTTCCGGTCCGTCATGCCCGGCTTGCCAAGGGTCAGCGAATGGGGGGTATAGATCAACGGAATGCGGAACCGCGCCCGTGCCGCCAGTCCCAGTTCGGCGGCATCGGCGAAATGGCAATGCAGGATGTCGGGCTTGCGGGGCAGGTGCGACAGCAGATCCAGGAAGGCGTCGGTCAGGGCGGGCAGTTCGGCCTCCAACGCCTGTCTGGTCAGATAGGCGGGCGAGGGGCCCTTCAGCCGCAGGATGCGCAGCTTGGGTCCGATCTGCTGGACCGGCATGGCATGGTCCGGCCCAAGGGCGCGGTCATGGAACAGCCGGGTCAGGATATCGACGCGCGTCACGTCGGGCAGGGTGGATTGCGCGGTGGCGGCGCCCAGGACATAGGCGATGTGGCCCCCCGTGTCTTGGGTCAGGCCGTATCGGATCGGTGGCTGCCTGATACAGCCACCAAGGGCGATGTGCATCACATACATCGGAACCTCGTTCGCGTGGTTGGCGCGGCGAAGGCCTGCGGCATCCGTCCTTGCGCCAGGGTAACGTGAGGCAGGGAACGGGGTTCCTGCCATGCGGCGAAGTTGCGCTAAGTTAATCCGCCGCCACGATGGCTTGGGCCTGGATCGCCTGGAAATGCCGGCGCAGGCGATCCAGCCCGGCCGCGTCCCAGCCAGGCGGCTGCGTAACGGCCAGCCAGGGCTCGATATGGTCGGTATAGGCATAAAGATGGCCATGGCCCATCGGCACGTCCAGCGACACCGCCATGTCGAAGGCCAGTTGCAGGAAGCTGACGATCGGATACCACTGCAGGTCCGCGGAGACGTCGGGTCCGCGCGGTTCGCTCATCCATCCGGGGGGGCGCCAGACCGATCCGGTGTCGAAGAACACGATGGGATCGCTGGCATATTGCAGATAGACGATGCGGATCCCGCCCCAGGCATCCTGCGCGGACAGGCCCCGACGGCCGTCCGTGAACCGCACCGTCTGGCCCCTGTCCATGCGCGGCAGCCATTCCGGGGATGCGGGATCGCGTTCGCGCACCAGCGTCTGCCACAAGGGGCTGACGAAGGGCGGCCCCACCCACAGGGCGCCGGCGAAAGGCTGGTCGATCATCTCGGACAGGCGCAGCGATTGCTGCGAACTGTAGGCCCCCAGGCTGAGCCCATAGAGATACAGCCTTGGGCGTTCCTCCTCGGGCAGGGTCAGCCAGTGGCGGTAAACGGCGTTGAACAGCGCGCGTCCCGCCTCGGCCGAATATTCCGGCTCGACCAGCAGCGAGATCCAGCTTTGCAGATAGGAATACTGGATCGCCACCGTCGCCACGTCGCCCCGGTGCAGGTATTCCAGCGTCGTCATCGCCGCCGGATCCAGCCAGCCGGTGCCGGTGGGCATCGCCACGACCAGGATGGAACGCCCGAAGCCGCCGATGCGGTCAAGCTCGGCCACGGCCAGGGCGGCGCGATCCTCGGCCGTGTCGGCGGCGTTCAGGCCGACATAGGCGCGCAGGGGTTGCATCGCCGGTCCGCCGCTGACGGCGGCGATGGCCTCGGCCGTGGGGGTGGTGGCGATGTGGTTGCGGCCTTCGCGGCCCAGATCCTCCCAGGCGACAAGGGATGCGGGGCTGCCTGTCCGCAAGGGATCCGTGGGTGGCTGGATGTCGGGCGGAATCACGGCGTCAAGCGCGCGGGCGGATGTGTCGGCGGTGCGGATGAAGCCGCTGAACAGCACGCCGTTTGCCAGCGACCACAGCAGCACGGCCCCAAGGATCAGGCCCAGAAGATGCGCCGCCCTGCGCGGCACCACCCGCGCGATGCGGGCGATCAGGCGGCGGACGAACAAGGCCGCCAGCTTGCCCAGCACCAGGATCACGGCAGCCACCACCAGGGCCGTGGCGCCGATCATCAGCGGCAGTCCGGGGGGCGCAAGCTCCATCCCCATGGCCGCGCGGATCCCGTTCTGCCAGTCGGCCGCCCGCCACAGGAACCACCCCACGATCAGGGCCGCGATCACCGCCGATGCCCCCAGCAGCCACCGGCCCCTCGGCCCCTCGATCAGCGGCAGATCCAGCGTGACCCAGATCCACCGCAGCAGCACCGCCACGCCGTAACCCGCCGCGAAGCAGACCCCGGCAAGCGCGCCCTGCACCCCTTCACCGCGCGGGATCAGGCTGGGCGTCAGCGATGCCGCCATGAACAGCGCGCCCAGGACCAGCCCCACGCCCGAGACGTTCCCCGCGATCCCGTGAAGGATGCGTCCGGGCAGGATCCGTCGCTGTCTGGTCATGGGCCATCCCTTGCCGCCTTTCCCCCGAAAAAGCATCCATCGGGGCAGGGGCGTCAAGTCCCGCGCCGGACGAGCCCTGCGAAACCTTGCCGGGATGTCGGGGTTGACCCTGCAACACGCACAGGAGGTTTCCATGTCCGCAACGCCCAACACCGTCGCCCATGTCGATCTGGACCGCTATCTTGGCACCTGGTTCGAGCTTTGCCGCCTGCCGCTGAAATGGGAACCGGACGGCGCGCGGGATGTCACCGCGACCTACAGCCTGAACGACGACGGCACCATCCGCGTGGACAACCGCTGCCTGGACGAGGACGGCAAGCCCACGCAGGCCTTGGGTCAGGCCAAGCCCGTCGATGACAGCAATGCGCGCCTGACGGTCAGCTTCCTGCCGGAATACCTGCGCTGGATCCCCTTCACCAAGGGCGATTACTGGATCCTGCGCCTGGCCGAGGATTATTCCGTGTCGCTTGTGGGCACGCCCGATCGCAAGAACCTGTGGCTGCTGGCGCGCAGCCGCGATCTGCCGCAGGCCGCGCGCGACGATTACCTGGCGACCGCGCGGGCCGAAGGGTTCGACCTGTCCGCGCTGATCACCCCGGCGCAAAGCGGCAAGATGGTGGAAATCCCGCCCTCCTGATCGGGGCCTAGAGCCCCGCCGCGATTTCCCCCTGAACCTGGGACAGCAGCGACCGGACATGCGGGACGAAGCTGCGCCAGATGTCCATGCGGAAATCGGTCGGGCCGTCGCGCCACAGGATCACGGTGGCGCTGTCGAAGACGGTGCGCGCGGCCGAACCCACGGGCATCGCCGCGACATTGCGGGGGCAGCAGGCCGCCAGCAGGTCCAGCACCGCGGGACCGGACAGGCGCAGCGTGATTTCCCGGTCGCTGATGTCCACCAGGCTGTGCGGCGCGGTGGCATAGACGGCGCACGCGGGGCTGGCCAGATCCGTTCCCTCGGGCGCGGTGATCAGCCATTCGTCGGGGCCAAGGCACAGCGCCTCGGTTCCCCCCGCCACCTTGCAGGCACCCACGCGGGTGGGCAGGTCCAGCCCAAGCGCCTGGCCCAGGGTCGCGCGATGCGCCGGCTTGACGCGCAGCGACAGGCGCAGGGCGGGGGCCAGATCCTCGACCACCACGGGCGAGGCGTCGAACTGATGCTTCTGGTTCGTCATCGCGTGGCTCCTTACGCTTTCAGCCGCGTGTTGTCGGGGTCATAGAACACGGTCGAGGTGACGCGCGCCTTGCGCACCCCGTCCGGCATGGGGATGAAGACCGTCTCGCCCATCTTGTCGAACCCGCCCTCGATCACCGCCATGGCGATGGGATGGCCCATGGTGGACTGATAGGACGAAGTGACATGGCCCACCATCTTCATGGGCTTGGGCTGGTTCGGATCCAGCACGATCTGCGCGCCTTCCTGCAGCAGGCTGCCGTCCTCGGTCAGCAGGCCCACAAGCTGCTTGCGGCCCTTGGCTGTGATGTCGGGGCGCGACAAGGAACGCTTGCCCACGAAGTCCTTCTTGGCCTTGCCGACCGCCCAGTCCAGGCCCGCATCGGCGGGCGTCACCGTGCCGTCGGTGTCCTGGCCCACGATGATATAGCCCTTCTCGGCCCGCAAAACGTGCATGGTTTCCGTGCCATAGGGGCAGATGTCATAGGGCTTTCCAGCCTCCATCAGCGCGGTCCACAGGGCCAGGCCGTGGCGGGCGGGGACGTTCACCTCGAAGCCGATCTCTCCGGTGAAGGACAGGCGGAACAGGCGTGCGGGCAGGTCTGCCACGGTGCATTCGGCGCAGGACATGTGCGGGAAGTCGTCCCAGTCCACGCCCTGGACCAGCGGCTTCAGCATCTTCAGCGCGTTCGGCCCGTTCAGCGCGACGGTCGCCCATTGTTCCGTGGTCGAGGTCAGCCAGACATCCAGATCCGGCCATTCGGTCTGGAGGTAGTCCTCCATCATCGTCAGCACGCGGGCCGCGCCGCCGGTGGTGGTGGTGACGTGGAACAGATCGGGTGACAGCCGCCCGATGACACCATCGTCGCGGATGAAGCCGTCCTCGCCCAGGAGCAACCCGTAGCGGCAGCGGCCGGGGGCCAGCTTGGTCCAGGGGTTGGTGTACATGCGGTTCATGAATTCGACCGCATCAGGGCCCGCGACCTCGATCTTGCCCAGGGTGGATGCGTCGAAGATCCCCAGGGACGCCCGCGTGGCCTTGCATTCGCGCAACACGGCGGCATGCATGTCCTCGCCGGGTTTGGGGAAATACCAGGCGCGGCGCCATTGGGCGACGGGTTCGAAGACGGCGCCATTCGCCTCGGCCCAGGGGTCGATGGGCGTCTTGCGGGTCAGCTGGAAGGTCTCGCCGCGCAGGTATCCGCAGAAGGCCCCGAAGCTGGTCGGCGTATAGGGCGGGCGGAAGGTCGTCAGGCCCACCTGCGGCGGCGCCTTGCCCAGGGCATCGGCGGCGATCATCAAGCCGTTGATGTTCGACATCTTGCCCTGGTCGGTCGCCATGCCGTTGGTGGTATAGCGCTTGACGTGTTCGATCGACCGCATCCCCTCGCGCACGGCCAGGCGGATGTCCTTGGCGGTCACGTCGTTCTGGAAGTCGATGAAGGCCCGCGCCTTGCCCGCATTGCCGTCGGTCGGCAGTTCGGTATGGCTGACCCCGGTGCCGGGCCGGTCGTTCGCCACGGTGAAACGCCCCTCGTGGCCCGCACGGCCCAGGCCTTGCAGCGCGCGCAGGCCCGCAGCCGCGCCATCCGCCAGCACCGCCTGATAACCCCAGAGGCCCCGGCCCGCGCCCGCGATCTCGCATCCCTCGGTCTTGCGGTCGGGCAGGAAGGTGTTGCCGTCCGCGTCCCAAGCCAGCGAACCCTTGGTGTGCGAAAACAGGTGCAGCGAGGGCGTCCAGCCGCCCGACATCAGCAGGCAGTCGCAGGCGATGTCGCGGCCCCTGCCGACATGGGTGCCCCGCACGGGGGCGGCGCGGACGGATTTCACCCGCAGCCGGCCCTTGGTGGTGGTGACGGTATGGCCCGCCAGCACCTCGATCCCGCGCTTGCGGGCGCCCTCCAGCAGATCGGGGCGCGGGGTGTCGCGCGTGTCGATGATCGCCGCGACGCGGGCGCCGTTGTCGGCCAGGTCGAATGCCGCGTACCAGGCGCTGTCATGGCTGGTCAGGACGGCGGGACTGTCGCCCACCTTGACGCCGTATCTGTGCAGATAGGTCTGCGCCGCGCCCGCCAGCATCACGCCGGGACGGTCGTTGCCGTCGAAGACCAGCGGCTTTTCCAGCGCGCCCTGCGCCAGCACGACCTGGCCCGCGCGCACCCGCCACATGCGTTCGCGGGGCGCGCCCTTGGGCGGGTTGTCCAGGTGATCCGTCAGCCGCTGGCAAAGGCCAACCATGTTCTGGTGGTAATAGCCGATGGCCGTGGTCCGCGTCATCAGCCGCACCCCGGCGGCCCGCAGGCGGCCCAGTTGCGCATCGACCCAGTCCCAGGCGGGCTTGCCGTCGATCTGGACGGCCGGGTCGGACAAAAGCGAGCCGCCCATTTCCGGGTTTTCATCGACCAGCGTCACATCCGCGCCCGACTGCGCCGCAGCCAGGGCCGCCGCGATCCCCGCAGGCCCCGCGCCGACGATCAGCACGTCGGTATGCAGATAGCGGCTGGCATAATGGTCGGGATCGACTTCCGTGGGCGACTTGCCCAAGCCCGCCGCGCCCCGGATCACGGGTTCATAGACCTTGTCCCAGAAGGACTTCGGCCACATGAAGGTCTTGTAGTAAAAGCCTGCCGAGAACAGCATATAGGCCCGGTCGTTCACCGCGCCGATGTCAAAGGACAGGTTCGGCCACTTGTTCTGGCTTTCCGTGACCAGGCCCGCCCGCAGTTCCTGCACAGTGGCGCGGGTGTTCGGCTCGAACCGACCTGCGCCCCGGCTGGTGCCGATCAGGGCGTTCGGCTCCTCGGACCCGGCGGTCACGGCGCCGCGCGGGCGGTGATACTTGAAGGACCGGCCCATCAGGTGGACGCCATTGGCCAGCAGGGCGGAGGCCACCGTATCGCCGCGCAACCCGCGATAGGTCTTGCCGTCGAAGGTGAAGGACACGGGCGCGGAATGATCGACGCGGCCCTTGCCCGGAATGCGAAAGCGGCTCATTCGGCGGCCTCTTGGGTCAGGGTGGGACGGGCTTCGCCCGCCTTGTAGGTCATCAGGAAACGGTCGCTGACCGTGTCGCGCAGGGCGTTGAAGAAGCGTCCGCAACTGACATGGCGCCAGCGTTCGTAATGGGGCCCGCGCGCATTGGTGCGGATGAACAGGAAGTCGCGCCATTCCTCGTCCGACAGGGCCGACGGATCGGCGGGACGCGCGATATGCGCCTCGCCTGCATAGGTGAATTCCAGCTCGGGCAGGGTGTCTTCGCAATAAGGGCAGTGGATCAGCAGCATGGGCGGGTTCCTCAATGCGCGACGGCAGCGGCGGCGGCTTCGTCGATCAGCCGGCCGGTGGTGAAGCGTTCCAGCGTGAAGGGCGCGTTCAGCGGATGCGGTTCGTCCTTGGCCACAGTGTATGCCAGCAGATGCGCCGCCCCCGGCGTGGCCTTGAAGCCGCCCGTGCCCCAGCCGCAGTTGACGTAAAGGCCCTTGATGGGCGTCTTGCCCAGGATGGCGGACCGGTCGGGGGTCACATCGACGATGCCGCCCCATTTGCGCAGCATCCGCATCCGCGTGAAGATCGGGAAGACCTCGCAGATGGCGGCCACGGTATGCTCGATCAGCGGCAGGCCGCCGCGTTGGCTATAGCTGGTGTATTGGTCGGTGCCGGACCCGATCACCAGTTCGCCCTTGTCGGACTGGCTGATATAGGCGTGGACGGTGTTCGACATGACCACGCAGGGGAAGATCGGCTTCACCGGCTCGCTGACAAGCGCCTGGAGGGGGAAGCTTTCGAGCGGCATCCGCAGCCCGGCGCTGTCCATCACGACGCTGGTGTTGCCCGCCGCCGAGACGGCGACCTTTTTCGCGCGGATGAAGCCCTTGGCGGTATCGACGCCGATCACCGCGCCGTCCGGCCCGCGCCGGATCGCGTTGACCGCGCAGTTCTGGATGATGTCCACGCCCCGCGCGGCGGCGGCGCGGGCATAGCCCCAGGCCACCGCGTCATGGCGCGCCGTGCCCGCCCGCATCTGCAAGGCCCCGCCCATCACCGGATAACGCGCGTCGGGCGAAATGTTCAGCGGCGGGCAGAAGGCCTTGCATTCCTCCTTGGACAGCCAGCGGTTATCGACGCCGTTCAGCCGGTTGGAGTTCACGTGCCGCTGGAAGGACTGCACGTCATGGACGTTATGCGCCAGCATCAGCACGCCGCGCTTGGAATACATCACGTTGTAGTTCAGTTCCTGCGAAAGGCCGTCCCACAGATCCAGCGCATGGTCATACAGCTTGGCGCTTTCGTCATACAGGTAGTTCGACCGGATGATGGTGGTGTTGCGGCCCGTGTTGCCGCCGCCCAGCCAGCCCTTGTCGATCACCGCGACATTGGTGATGCCGTGTTCCTTGGCCAGGTAATAGGCCGCGCCCAGGCCATGCCCGCCCGCGCCGACGATCACCACGTCATATTCGGCCTTGGGCTGGCTGTCGGGCCATTGTTCGCGCCAACCCTTGTGGCCGTTGAGCGCCTGTTTGAGCAGCGAAAAGGCGGAAAAATGGGTCATGGCTGGCGAACCTTGCAGGGGCGAATCCGGTATGGTTCGAAACTGCCAGAAAGGGCCTGGTCATGACTGGATGGCTGCGCCAGGAAAATGTTATATTTGCGTCATGCGCGATACCGTTCTTCCCAAGCCCGATTCCCTTCGCCTGCGCGTCGGCTTTCTGCTGGCCCGGCGCTTCACGCTGTCGGCCTTCGCCAACTTCGTGGACGTGCTGCGGCTGGCCGCCGACGAGGGCGACCGATCCCGTCCGATCCGCTGTTCCTGGCGGGTGCTGGCGACATCGGGCCAGCCGGTGCAGTCAAGCTGCGGCATCGCCGTGTCGCCGGACGAGAAGCTGGGCGATCCGTCGCGCTTCGACTACATCGTCGTGGTCGGCGGCCTGATCGACGAGATCGAGCGGCTGGAACCCGAATACACCGCCTTCCTGCACCGCGCGGCCAAGGCGGGGGTGCCGCTGGTGGGCGTCTGCACGGGGGCCTTCATCCTGCACCGGGCGGGGCTGATGAACGGATACCGCTGCTGCGTCAGTTGGTTCCACCACGAGGATTTCCTGGAACAGTTCGACGGGCTGCGCCCGGTGTCCGACCGCATCTTCGTGGTGGACCGCGACCGGCTGACCTGTTCGGGGGGCGCCAGTTCCGCGCATCTGGCGGCCTTCCTGATCGACCGGCACATCGGTCGGGCGGCGGCGCAGAAAAGCCTGCACATCATGATCATCGACGAGGCGATGGCCGCCGACGATCCCCAGCCCGGCCTGCCGCTGGAATTGAAGTCCGACGACCCGCTGGTCCGCCGCGCCCTGCTGATGCTGCAGCAGAACATGGATTCGCCGCCCCCGGTGGCCGAGGTGGCCGCCCATCTTCAGGTCAGCCGCCGCAAGCTGGAACGCCATTTCGCCGCATCCCTGTCGATGTCGCCGGCCGACGCCTTCATGCGCATCCGCCTGTCCCAGGTGCGGATGCTGCTGTCACGCCCCGACCGCACCATCAGCCAGGTCGCCGCCGAAACCGGCTTTTGCGACGCATCCCACCTGATCCGCGTGTTCCGCGACACGGTCGGGATGACGCCCGAGCAATGGCGGAGGACCAGTCAGGTCCAAGCCTGATCCTGTCCCCGCCGCCACATGTCAGGCCCCAGGGTTGACCGCCATGTAGGGTGCGTGCTTGCACGCACCATGCCTCAGCTTGCCAGGGCCAGGACCGTGTCGGAACACCCAGGCAGCGCGACCACGGTCCCGGCCTTCTGCACCCCCCGTTCGCGGTATGGCGATGTCCCATAGCGTTCCCGATAGCATTTCGAGAAATGCGAGGAACTGGAGAACCCGCAGGCGATGGCGATCTCGATCAATGGCAGGTCGGTGTTCAGCAGCAACTGCCGCGCGCGGGTCAGGCGGGCTTCCAGGTAATAGCGTTTCGGGCTGCGGTTCAGATACCGCATGAACAGCCGTTCCAACTGGCGGGTGGACATGCCCGCATCGGCCGCAAGCCGCGAGGGGCTGACGGGGTTTTCCAGGTTCGCCTCGATCCGCGCCACCACGGCGGCCAGGCGGGGATGGCGGATGCCGATGCGGGTGGCGATGGACAGCCGCTGGTGATCGCGCCCCGTGCGGATCGTGGTATGCAGCATCTGGTCGGCGATCTGGGACGCCAGATCCGCCCCCTGCGCCTGGCCGATCACATGCAGCATCATGTCGATCGAGGATGTGCCGCCCCCCGCCGTCAGCCGCGCGCCGTCATCCACAAAGACCTGCCGGTGCAGATCGACCTCGGGGAAGGTTTCGGTGAAGGAATCGTGGTTTTCCCAATGGATCGTGGCGCGCCGCCCGTCCAGCAGCCCCGCCTTGGCCAGCACATGCGCGCCCGTGCAGACGGCGCCCAGCGTCACCCCCGCCCGGGCCTGCCTGCGCAGCCATGCCAGCACCGGCCGCGTCGCCTGCGCGGTGATCGCATCGCCCCCGCAGACGATCACCACATCGTCGCGGCCCAAGGCGGCATCATCGTCGAGCCCGCCGTCCAGCCGGATCTGCGATCCGTTGGAACAGGTGGCGAATCCGCCCCCGGCCCCGATCAGGCGCCAGTCGTAAAGCTGGGTGCCGGCCATCTTGTTGGCCAGGCGCAGGGCATCCAGTGCCGCAGCGAAGGGCAGCATGGTGAAGCGGTCCAGAAGCAGGAAGGTGAAGCGCCGGGGGGTGGAAGACTGTGCCATGGATTACCTATCGCGCGACGCTGCGGACGTTACGTGACGCAGCGTGCCAGAGAGCGCCGCCGCCGGGATGGATCTTCGCGACAAAATGATATGAGGCTTGCGGCACGGCCCCAAGACCTGGCCTGGGGCAGCTAGCGCAGCACGCGCCGCAGCCCGTCCTGCACCTTCAGAAGCGGCTCCAGATACAGCCGGGCCAGATCGGCCGCCTCCGCCTGGACCGCCGCGACGCCGGTATTCAGCGCCGCCACGACGCGGCCATGCACGGAAAAAAGCGGCACGGCGATCGACCGCAGGCCCAGTTCGACCTCCTGGTCGATGACCGCGTATCCGTCGCGGCGGGCGGCATCGACGCGGGCCATGATCTCGGCCGGGTCGGTCAGGCTGTGGGGGGTGCGCGGGGTCAGGTCGGACGCCTCGACGATGGCGCGGGCCTCGGGGGCGGGCAGGGCCGCCAGCAGCACCCGCCCCATCGACGTGCAATGCGCGGGCAGGCGCGATCCGGGCATCAACCCGATGGACATGACCCGCCGCTGCGCCGCCCGGGCCAGATAGACGATCTCGGTCCCGTCCAGGATCGACACGGATGTGGACTGGCCGATCCGGTCCGACAGCTGGTCCAGCCAGGGCTGCACCATCTGCGCCAGGGGCATCGCGGCCAGGGCCCCCATGCCCAGCCGCAGCACGCGGGCGGTCAGCGTGAAGAACTTGCCGTCGTAATCGGCATAGCCCAGCTGATGCAGCGTCAGCAGGCAGCGCCGCGCCGTGGCGCGATCAAGCCCGGTGGCGTCGGATACATCGGAAATAGACATGCGGGGGTGTTCGGCGCGAAACGCCTCGATCACGCGCAGGCCCTTGGCAAGAGATCCGATGGTGTCCTTGTTCGCCATGCGCACGGAGTCGACCGCGTTGCGAACAAAAGTCAAGATGCGCACGAAAAGCCTGTGCAGCATGGCGCGCCGGATCTAAGGGCGAAGGAAACGCAGGAGGATCCATGGACAAGCGCATTGCGACCCTGGCCCAGGCCGTGGCCGACATTCCAGACGGCGCATCGGTCATGATCGGCGGTTTCGGCGGATCGGGCGCGCCGATCGAACTGATCCACGCCCTGATCGACCGTTACCTGGCGACCGGCAGCCCCCGGAACCTGACCATCATCAACAACAACGCGGGCAACGGCCATGTCGGCATCGCGGCCATGATCGAACAGGGCATGGTCGCGAAGATGGTCTGTTCCTTCCCCCGGTCCGCCGATCCCCGCGTCTTCACCGACAAGTACCTGGCCGGAGAGATCGCGCTGGAACTGGTCCCACAGGGCACCCTGGCCGAACGCATCCGCGCGGGCGGGGCGGGGATCCCGGCCTTCTATACGCCCACGGGCTTCGGCACGGATCTGGCCAAGGGCAAGCCGGTGGCGGAGTTCGACGGGCGCAGCTATGTCCAGGAGCGCTGGCTCAAGGCCGACTTCGCGCTGATCAAGGCGGAAACCGGCGATCATCTGGGCAACCTGACCTATCGCATGGCCGCGCGGAACTTCGCGCCCCTCATGGCGATGGCTGCGGCGCGCACGGTGGTGCAGGTCAGCCGCGCGGTGGAACCCGGCGGCATCGACCCGGAGGAGGTCGTCACCCCCGGCATCTTTGTGGACGCCATTGTGACCGTTCCCGACCCCGCGCAGGAAGAAGACCTGAACCGCGCCAACGCGCATCATCCAAAGGTGACGGCATGACCGCCAAGCTGACCAATGCCCAGATCGCCTGGCGTGCCGCCCAGGACATCCAGGACGGCGCCTATGTGAACCTGGGGATCGGCTTTCCTGAAATGGTCGCCCGTTTCCAGCCCCCCGGCCGCCAGGCGATCTTTCACACCGAAAACGGCATCCTGGGCTTCGGAGAGGCCCCCGCGCCGGGCGAGGAGGACTGGGATCTGATCAACGCGGGCAAGAAGGCCGTGACGATCAAGCCCGGCACCGCCTTCTTCCACCATGCCGACAGCTTCGCCATGGTGCGGGGTGGTCACCTGGACGTGGCGATCCTGGGCGCCTATCAGGTGGCCCAGAACGGCGATCTGGCCAACTGGTCCACGGGACCGAAGGGCGTGCCCGCCGTAGGGGGCGCGATGGATCTGGTCCATGGCGCGAAACGCGTGGCGGTCATCACCGACCATGTCACCAAGGACGGAAAGCCCAAGCTGGTGGAGGCTTGCGCCTTGCCGCTGACCGGGGTGGCCTGCGTCACGCGCATCTATACCTCGCTGGCCGTCGTGGACATCAAGGGCGGGCATTTCGTGCTGCGCGAAAAGCTGGCGGCGCTGTCCTTCGACGACCTGCAATCCCTGACCGGCGCGCCCCTTCACCTGGATGGCGACGTGGCCGAGTTGATCGTCCCCGAGGTTTGAGATGACCCACGCCTATCTTTGCGACTACATCCGCACGCCGATCGGCCGCTTTGGCGGCGCGCTGTCCTCGGTCCGCGCCGACGACCTGGGGGCGGTGCCCTTGCGGGCGCTGATGGCGCGCAACGGGGGCTTGGACTGGGGGGCGGTCGATGACGTGATCTTCG